>CAZXLG010000042.1:0-5309 GCA_964641335.1 uncultured Paracholeplasma sp. | reverse complement strand
GCAGATTTGTTGTTCCATTCTTCTCTTGCCCAGTCAAGTGCATTCTTTAAAGCACCTGTAATGGAGTGGTTGTATTCAGCAACAACGAAAATAAATCCATCCATTTGTTTTAATTTGTTTTGGAATTGGACAACGCCGTCGTTAAAGCCTTCCCCTAAGAAAGGTAATTGATAATCTTTGATGTCGATGACTTCAAAGTTTGCTTGTCCTTGTGCATTCGCGTAATCTAATACCCACTTCGCGACTTGTGGTGAAACTCTACCATCTCTAGTTGACCCAGTGATGATGCCAATGTTTAATTTGTTCATATATAATATCCTCCTTATGCTTTTATTTTATCATCCATTTATTTCGAATTCAAATCATTTGCTTCGAAATCGAAATGATTACAGAATATATCTATTTGGAAATGTTTTATAACTATGTTATAGTATTTAGAGAAAGGGTGATTCTTTATGCAACACTTTTTACTATCCAACACGACTTATATTAATATAGGGTTAACCCTAGGTACCATCATTGTGGTTATTGGACTTTTTATCCTCGAAAATCGCATGATTAAAAAATATGAAGATCGATTAAACAAGTACCTAATTATAACCATCTATATTGTGTCTTTTTTCATGGTCATCGTGGGTTTAGGGCTGATCCTTTGGGTTTGGTCATTTGACTATCAGACCATCTTAAATGATATTCAATCCAATACACTCTTATTTATTGAAGTATCCATTGGTCGTATTATCACATCCCTACTGGTGGTATTTATCGGAATGATGATTACGAAGATATCAAAAGTCGCTTTGAAAAAAGTCGGTGTCAAACCGTCTCCACTTCAAAAGCGTAAAAAAACGATTGCGAAAGTAACCTTAAGTATCATTCGTTATACCATTGGTATTTTATCCATATTAATTGTTTTAGCCATTTGGGGTGTCAATGTCGTCCCAGCATTGGCTGGTTTAGGCATCATGGGCCTTGTGATTGGTTTGGGTGCTCAAAAATTCATCAACGACTTAATCGCCGGATTCTTCATCATCTTTGAACAACACTTTGATGTAGGAGATACCGTTGAAGTCAAGGGCTTTAAAGGGACCGTTTCTGATATTGGATTAAAGACTACCCGTATTCGTAACTGGAAGGGTGATGTCATGATTTTAGCCAATGGCGAAGTCACCAATCTCATCAACTACTCTCGGAACACGAGTGTAGCTGTGGTAGAGTTTGGCATTGCTTATCCAGAAAATGTCCAACAAGTCATCGACTTACTCAATAAAGAATTATTAGTTTTAAGACAAACCTACCCACAAATTATTGAAAATCCGAATGTGGTCGGGGTAACCTCTTTAGACCCATCACAAGTAACACTAAGAGCGATTGCGAAAACAGAAAATGAACAACACTATGCTGTAGAACGAGGTATGCGTCAACTGATTAAAGAAATTTTAGATGCTAATCATATCGAAATTCCACTACCACAAGTCGTTGTTACACAAAAACAATAATGAAAATGGCTTGCACTTTTTTAGGTGCGAGCCATTTTTTTTAGCTACCTGCAGATTCGTAGTGTTTTAAGCCTTTTTGCCAAACAAATAAACCTAATACAATGATGAATAATGTGATGCCTAATAAGTATAAAGATAGCTGAATAATGCTGACTTCACCGAATAGATACATCGCAGGGAAATACGATACTAAGGCATAAGGAATCAAATACGTTAGTATGATTTGCATGACTTTTGGAAATACCGTAATTGGGTATTTCATAAAGTCGCTTAAGTTATAGGTCACTTGAATGAGTGGATAACTGTTTTTTAACCAAAATGATGTAGATGCCGTCGCGAGTTTCAATCCTGTAAAGATGAAAATACCGATAAATAATGTTAATACAATCACGATGATTTGAATATAGGTAATGCTTAATTGTAAGTTATTTAACGTCGTTACGACTAACACAGACCCCAAGATAATCTCACCGAACGCATCCGGTTGAAAACGTTCGATTAGAAAAACATAGAGTGCATTGATTGGGCGTAACATATAGCGGTCCATACCGCCTTGTCGTACATATCTTGGTAACAACCAAATATTATCAAAGAATAAGTGATCAATCCCTTTAGGAATTAAAGATAATCCATACATCAATAAAATTTGATCGAGAGAAAACCCCGCTAACGATTGGATATTTTGAAAGATTACATATAAGAATAATAACCCTGACCCTTGAGTAAACAAGAATCCGACCATCCCAATTAAGAAATCAACTCGATATTCCATCAACCCTTTTAAGTATTGTTTGAAAAATATGCTATAAATTTTCAAGTATTTCATATTAACCTCCAAACACGACAATTCTCTTCAAGGATACCTTAAAGATGAAATTGCTGAAAAGATGGAATAATGCTACCCAAATCGAGAGGATCAATAGCCCTTGTAAAGCTTCCATCGTGGTGATCTTGCCTAATAAAATTAACGTTGGATAACTGATGAATTTAAAAGGTAAATAATTGAGGATGTTGAGTAAGAAGTTTGGGTAAAGATTTAGAGGAATGAGTTGCCCAGAAACGATTCTAATTGTCACATTCATCAATATCGCTAAACCAAATACGTTGGTCGTATGGATTGAAATGGTTCCGAAGAAATAGGCAAATTCAAACATCAACAAGAATACCAATGGAATGAATAAAACAGCTAAAACGACTTGTAAAATCGTCATTGGAAATTGAATACTAAATACGCCCATGAGAACTGCACCTGTAATGAGGACAATTGGTAAAGTCAGTGAGAAAATCCCAACGACCCTGCCAAACACCTCTGCACCCAAACGCAATTTATAATTGATGGGTTTAATCAACATCATACTGATTCTTCCCTCACGGATTTCTTCGCTCATGATAAACATGGCTTCAGTATCGGAGAATACAAAGAGTAAATTGGTGATTAAATAGTATAACAACATTTCATGTAAGGTAAACCCTTGAATACTATCATTATATTGATACACACTCATCCATAAAAAGACCATCATGAAGAATTGGAATACGTCTAATAAAAGCCATAATATAATCGTACCCCGATAGATGAGCATATTCATCAAACTCGTTCTGAAGAACGGTAAATACTTTCTTAACTTAGACATCATAGACCGTTTTTATAAATCGCTTTGATGATATTTTCGAGATGGTCATCGGAAATATCGATGTCTAGTACTTCTGTTTGAGCTAACAGTGGGCTAATGATATCGCCTACTTTGATTTTGGACTTATTAAAGATGACTGTGAGCTTTTTATCCTCTAGTTCATAGGTTAAATCAGTATCTTTTTTCTTCAGTGTTTCAAACACACTGAGATTCAAATCCGTTTCATTCTTAATGGTGAAACACACAATCTTTTTCGATCCAAACTTCGCTTTAATCTTTTCTAGACTACCATCATAAATAATCTTCCCTTGGTCAATCATCATGATACGGTCACAGAGTTCTTCAATGTCCGCTAAGTCATGTGTGGTTAGAATGATGGTGGTTTTATACTTACTATGGATTTCTTTGAGTGTCTTACGGATGTTTTCTTTCGCAATGACATCGAGTCCAATCGTAGGTTCATCTAAGAATAAGAGTTTAGGGTTATGTAATAATGACGCGACGATGTCGGCTTTCATACGTTGCCCTAGAGATAATTGTCTTACAGGTTGTTTAATGAATTCGTTGATACCGAATAGTTCACTGAAATAATTTAAGCGTTCATGATAGTCTGCATCACTAATTTCATAGATTTCTTTTAATACGGTGAAGGATTCAATGAGAGGGAGGTCCCACCAAAGTTGGGTACGTTGACCAAAGACAACCCCAATCTTTTTCGCATTCACGGTTCGTTTTTGATACGGGATGATGCCATCGACGTGAACGACCCCTGAAGTAGGTGTTAGAATCCCTGTGAGCATTTTAATGGTGGTCGATTTACCAGCGCCATTGGGTCCAATATACCCAATGATTTCGCCTTGTTCAATGGTAAATGAAACATCATCAACGGCTTTTTTAACAATGCGTTTCGCATTAAAAAAACTTTTAATGACTCCTTTTAAACCGGGTTCTTTTTCATATATGATGAACTCTTTCTTTAAATTTTCGACTTTGATAATTTCCATGGTAATACACTCCTTTGATGATTCGTCTGAATGATTTGTTTGATTCAGCAACTCTATTGTATCGAGTTCAAAAATGATTGTCACGCAACGCTTGGTTGCATAAGAAAAACCTGACTACATCGGTTCTTTAGTCAGTATTCCGTATTGGGTTGAATCGAACCTTTAGCATCAAGGTTTATTTTAACACAAAATCCTGTTTTTTTTATTCAAATTTCGCTTTTTTTTCGTTGAATATCGACGTTTTTAGGGGTATAATGACCTTGAAAAGTAAACGTCATCACATAGACGTTTCCCTTGGGGGAGAAAGGGGATTTATGCATTTTGTGAACTACCATGTAGAAGCCTACAAGTTAGTCTTTAAAAAGGGCTTCATGAATTTCGTGAAGCTATTACTATTTTCTGTGATCTTAGTGATCTCATTGATGATTCCAGTGCTTACACCAATCGCTTTGATTGCGTCTGTATCATTCTTTAAAGCCTTTTTAGAAAAAGGTGAAGCCGATTTATTTGAAACCTTAAAAGGTGTCGATATGACGGCTGACCGCTATCTCAGATTATTGATTGCAGCACTTTTACAACTTGCAATCATGGCTGCTGGTTATTTCCTATTTGTAATTCCGGGGGTCATCTTCACATTTGCGTTAGCACCACTCTTTTACATCATCACGTTACACCCAGATATCACAACCTCTGAAGCATTTAAATCTTCATTCGATATGATGAATGGGAATAAACTCAACTTATTCTTACTCAGATTATTAGGAGCGGTTATCCCAATGATCATCAGTATTTTCATTTCTGGTGTTGCTCGATTCATGCCTATCATCGGTGGTATTCTTGGCTTAGTATACTTAATCGTCTTACCACTCATATTCGCTGAAATCATGATTGTCGATATGATGTTTTTCAGAGATATTTCTAAACCTAAAGACTCTGTAGAAGTCGTTTTGCCTAAAGAAGAAAAACAACCGAAGAAAGTAAAACTGCCTAAATCGGTTGAATCTCCTAACAGTGAACCAACGGTTGAAGATAAACCTGAAGACAAAGAACCACCAAAAGAATAATTTTAAAAATAAAGGGTGCGTATGCATCCTTTTTTTTGTTATACTAATTTTGAAGTGATTTTTCATTATAACTAAATTATTGATAAAAGTGGAGGTTATCAATCATGA
>CAZXLG010000041.1:7249-13360 GCA_964641335.1 uncultured Paracholeplasma sp. | reverse complement strand
AACAAAAAAAGTCCAAGCTGATTTGGACTTTTATCGTGGATGTGATTTTCTTGTTATTTAGAATAGTTTAGACCATAGCCATAAGGGAAAAGATAATCCTCTGGGTCATAGTTTGGATCAAGCATGGTATGTGCTGCTTGTGACACATTCATTGGGTATGTGTAAGGTAATTTACCTTTAAAATCATAATCACCATAGAGGACATCACTGATACCGCCACCTTCTGTTCCAGGTAAGAATGCCATGACAAACGCATCAAAATCATCGATATAATCGGTCACTAAGAGTGGTTTAGATGAAATCATGATGGTGATCACAGGTATATTGGCATCTTTGATACGGTTAATCCATTCAAGATTTTGTGCATAACCGGTATCGCTAATCAAGGATAAATCGGTTGAATCGCCCATCATTTCGGCATGGGGTTTCTCTGAAACGACTAAAATGATGGCATCGGCTTTATCAACATCATTCATACTGGTATAAATCGTACCATTGGTTGCGTCTCTAAAGGCTTTAACAATACTGGTCCCTTGAATTGTTAGATTATCACTGCCTTGCCATGAAATCGTCCATCCACCTGATTGGATTCCGATATTATTCGACCCTTGACCGACAATCAATAAATCGGCATCTTTTGATAGTGGTAGGACTTCGTTGTCATTTTTGAGTAGCACTAAAGATTCACGAACCGCTTGTCTGGCAATACTTAAGCTATGTTCGTTTCTTAAATCCGCTGGGATTGGACTAGATTCATTGAATAAGCCCATTTCATACTTCACAGTAAGGATTCTAGAGACGGCATCATTGATCCTTTCCATCGAGATGTCCCCTGTTTGGACACCTATCTTGATAGCAGCGATGGTATCTTCAAAATTATGTGGTTGCATCAACATATCGATACCCGCATTAATGGCCGCTGCGACTTTTCGTTCAAACGATAACTCACCAATATTATCAATTCCATTATAGTCAGAGATTACAAAGCCTTTAAAGCCGAGTTCTCCTTTTAAAACATCTGTAATCATGGATTCATTTTCATGCATGGGGGTACCATTTAAACTGCTATAGGAAACCATGATGGTTTTAACTCCCGCTTCGATGGCTTCTTGATAGAGTGGTAAATGAATATTTTCTAAATCAACTTCACTTATAATCGAATTACCACGGTCGAGTTTGCCACTCAAACCTGTACCAAATGTCGTATACCCATCCCCAACGAAATGTTTCGCTGAAGCTGCGATGTTATAGGTTTGTAAACCTTCAATGTACGGTCCGATTAAATTCATTGGAACGGCAGGATTTTCACCAAATGTTTCATAGGTTCTACCCCAACGTTTATCTTTTATAATGCCTAAAGAGGGTGAAAAATTATAATTAAGACCGGTTTGGGCAATTTCATACGCAGTGACTTCTCCAATTTCGCGCATCAGTTCTTTATTGTTCGCTGCAGCTAACCCTATGTTATGTGGGAATATGGTTGAATTCAATAAATTATTGTGTCCATGGACAGCATCTACCCCATAAATCACAGGAATTCCAGACGAACTGGTGATGGATCCTTGATAATAGGATCGATACATCAAATACCAACTAGAAACATTATTGGTCGTAGGAACATTACCGCCCCCGTTGAGCACAGACCCAATATTGAGTCTTCTTGCATCATCGACAGAGATGCCGTTGTTATTATTGATTCGTTCTGCTTGAATCATTTGTCCTGCTTTTTCATCTAAGGTTAAATGATTAATCCACCAGTCTACTTTTTCTTCGATGGTGTCATACGCATCTGGACCTTCCAATATGGGGTCATTATTTGGTTTTGTACACGCAACTAAAAATAGAATCAGTACGACAAGTTCAACTAAATAGAGTATCTTTTTCATGTAAGCTCCTTGAATAATGGGTGTTCTTCGATTAGGAAACCGATTTCACACTGTCAAATTCATTATAACCGATTATACCTAGATATTGACATATTTTTTTAATAATTGAAAAAGGCTAGTCTTTACGACTAAGCCTTAGGGTATGATGCAGTTAAAATATAGTTTAAGACTTCGACAGCTGAATAACTATAGGTATCTTCATGAATCAATGGAGAGAGGTTCAATAAATCATCCCCTGAGGTAACTAAAGGGAGTTCTTCTTGGTTGGATTTACGTTTTTGACCCAATCCAATCCCAGCCACTAATCCATTACAAAGACATTTACGACCGATAGTATCCTCGATTTTTCCACCTTTTCGAACATAGTCTTCAACAGGTTCTGATGGGCAACGATACCCAATCGACCCATTTTCTTTACGGTAAGCTTCCCTTAAATACCCTAAGTCACATATACGGGTTCTAGAAGCGTATAGGGCATCTTCGGATAAGGTTCCCTCCACACTGGCTACTTTGAAAGGAAACCCAGTTGGAGAAGCTTTAATATCCGTTTTAACGCGAATGTTTTTCGAAAGGACTTGTCTTAGTACACGTTGTTTGAGACTGGCTTCAAATCCTGATTCATTAGAAAACGCAAACGCAGTTCCAACTTGAATACCAACAGCACCTAAAGATAACGCTTCTTTTAAAGCATCCGGATGTCCATATCCACCCGCTAACCAAAACGGTTTATTGAGTGCTTTCAATGCTTCAAAGTCGACGATATCACGTTCTCCATAGATTGGCTCACCAGACTCAGTCAGTGGATATCTTCCTCGCGGTGGTGCATTATGACCTCCCGCAATCGGCATTTCAACGACAAACCCATCGGGTGTACCAAACTCACTTTTCATGAGATAGGTAGCGAGGGTATGTGACCCAATGATGGCTAAGAACTGTGGCTTTTTGAGTTTAGGGAGTGTTTCATCCTTCGCGAATGATTTTGGTGAAAATGTCGATAATTCAATGTCATTTGATAGATCATTCTGGACTTTAATCGGATAGACTGCTACTTCATGGTTGGATAGTTTTTGAATCACATCTGGAATTCGATGTGGAATCCCCGCTCCCATTAAAATGTAATCAACCCCAGCTAAAATAGCGCCATAGATAGATGCGAGCGTTGGAAATTGAATTTTTTCAAGAAAGTTAATACCCACCATGCCTTGATGTCCCTTTTTAGCGAGGTGAACTTCAACAAAGTTCGCTGCTACAATCAATTCATTGAGATCTTCAGAAGGATGAATCGAAGGCATTTCAACCATTTTAAAAGGATCTTCTGCTTGTTTCGGATGGAATCGTTTTAAAATACGCTCAGCCATTTTTTTGAATGGAAAGTGTTTAAGTGCTTCAATGTAGACATCATTGCCTTTTTGCATTAGACGTCTTGCGAAGGTGAGTCCAAGGGCTGTTCCTGAAACAACACCGAGTTGTCCGTGTTTTGAAACCGTGTTGGCGAGTTGTGCAGAACTAACGCCTACACCCATCCCGCCTTGGATGATTTTTGGTAAAGATAGAGTCATTACTGTTCCTTTATTGGGGGTTGCCCTAGTGTGTAGATAGTTCGTATAAAGATGGCATTTTAGAGTACACAGTATGTGCTATGACCATTTTTACAAGGTCTAATGGCACAAATGGAAGTAATATGAGTAATGCATTGAAATAATTCATTGATAAAACCGTGGCTAGCCAAATCGCAGCTAAACCGTATAAAAAGACAATACCAAAAAGGAAGGTGATGATATAATCGATAACCCAAACCTTGTTTTTGGATTTAAACATTGAAATGCCGTAGGCGACAAAGGGGAATAAGACTAAAAATCCACCGGTTGGACCTAAGATTGCAGAAAGACCGCTTTGACCTCCTGAAAATACAGGTAGTCCAATAATACCTAGAATCACATAAAGGATGAGTATCAAAAACGCATCGGTTTTATTGAATAGGTATGCAATCATGAAAATGACCATCGTTTGAATGGTAAATGGGACACTCCCAAATACCAGTATAGGGGGTACTACATATACGGATATGCATAAAACAGCCGTCATCGCGGCTATTTTAACCAGTCTGTTGAGTTTATTCATCAGCTATTCACCATAAGTGCTTAATAAAGTTTGGATTAAGGCTTCAAAGAGCGCATCCACATCGAATACATGATTCGTCAGTAAGCGCATCGATGTTGCATTAATTCCATTAAAATCGACTTGATTGACATTTAAACCAAACCCAATGACCACAAACGTAAATTGTGTTTCATCACTTTGGGTTTCTGTGAGTATACCACATATTTTTTTTGACCCAACATAGATATCATTGGGGGCTTTAAAGGTGGTTTCAAACCCATGGTCCCTTAAAAACTGAAGGAGCCCTTGTTCAATCCATGATTTATGATGTTCAATCCGATTGAGCGGGATATTTTTGAGTAATACAGAACATAAAATATTCTCATTGGGATTTGAAGACCAGGTACGTTCAAACTGACCTCTTCCGGCAGTCTGGTGTCTGGTTCTCACAAAGGTTAAATGAGACAACGCTTCGTGATAGGTTTTTAAAAAGGTATTGGTCGAGTCGAGTGTCTTGTATTCTAAAACGGTATAACTCATCAGTTGCCTACAGCGAATGAAATATTGGCTTCACACACGAGCTCTCCATTCACGTATGCTTTGCCTGAACCAAAGCCAAAGGGACCTCTGACTTTGGTGATTTCACATTCTAAAATGAGGGTATCACCGGGTAAGACACTTTTTCTAAACTTCGCCGATTCGATGCCTGTGAAGAAGGCAATTTTACCTGTATAGGTTTCAGAGGATAGTAAGGCTACCCCACCGACTTGTGCTAAGGATTCTATAATTAATACCCCAGGCATGACGGGTTTAGCTGGAAAGTGACCTCTAAAATAATCTTCATCCGGTTTGACATGTTTAACACCGACCGCTTTTTTGAGTGGTTCTAAAAAAGTGATTTCATCAATCAATAAAAACGGATCACGATGGGGTAAAATGCCTTTAATTTGTTCTTGATTTAACATAGTTACACCTTTTTAAAGATGATGGCTGCATTTTGACCACCAAAACCAATATTGATATTCATACCATAGGTAATGTCACGTTTAACCGCAGCATTTGGTGTATAGTTTAAATCACAATCCGGATCTGGTTGTTGGTAGTTGATGGTCGGTGGGATGATTCCTGTTTGAATGGCTTTGATGACTGCGATACTTTCAATCGCACCCGCAGCACCTAAAGCATGACCCGTCATCGATTTTGTGGATGAAATATTAATCCCATAAGCAGCTTCACCAAAGGCTTTTTTGATTCCCATGGTTTCATACTTATCATTTAATACCGTTGAGGTCCCATGCGCATTGATATACCCAATATCCGTTGGATTTAACTTCGCATCTTTCAGTGCTTGAAGTAAGCAATTGGTGATACCTTTCGCTTCTTCATCGGGTGAAGTCATATGGAAAGCATCGGTTGTGGTGCCATAACCGACAAGCTCAGCCAATATCGGCGCACCACGTTTAACAGCATGTTCATATTCTTCTAACATGATAATACCAGCACCTTCAGCAATCACAAATCCGCTGCGTTCAGCATCGAATGGAATCGATGCACGATTGGGATTATTAGATGTATTGAGGGCTTTCATGCTCGCAAAACCACCGACGCCAATCCCATTTACTGGGGCTTCTGCGCCTCCAGTCATGGCGATATCTAAATACCCATCACGGATGTATCGGAAAGCTTCACCAATTGAGTTGGTTGCTGCTGAGCAGGCGGTGACTTGTGGTAAGTTAGGACCGTAAATTTGATATTTAATACCGATTTTTGCACCAATCAAATTGATGATTGAATTTGGTATAAAAAATGGCGACATACGGTCTTGACCACGGGTAGCGTGCGTGGTTACTTCTTCTTGGATGGTATTGAGTCCACCGATTCCACTGCCAACAAATAGACCAAAACGGGTACGATCAATGTCTGCACCTTCTAATTTGGCTTGTTTATACGCTTCATCCGCTGCAATCAGTGCTAACAACACAGAACGGTCTGAACGTTTGACTTCTTTTCGATCGATAAAATCTTCGAAATTTAAGTTTTTAACTTCACCAGCCAGTTTGACTTTCCAATTGGTGACATCTTCTAAGGTAATAAAGTCAATCCCATTTTTACCTTCAATCATCGC
>CAZXLG010000041.1:0-7149 GCA_964641335.1 uncultured Paracholeplasma sp. | reverse complement strand
GCTACTGCATTCACAGTCACTTCACGTGAAGCAAACTCACGTGCAAGTGCTTTGGTTAATCCGATTACACCGGCTTTTGCCGCACTGTAGTTCGTTTGTCCAGCATTGCCTAAAACCCCTGAAATGGAGGATATATTGATGATTCGCCCATAACCGGATTTTAGGAGCGTTTTCGCTGCGTGTTTGGTGACATTCCAAACACCTTTTAGGTTTGTATTTATGACACGATCAAATTGGTCTTCGCTCATACGGAGGATAAGTGCGTCATCGGTAATTCCTGCATTGTTGACTAAAATATTGACTGTTCCAAAACGTTTGATAGCTTCTGAAACAAGTTTTTCTGCATCTGTAAACTTAGAAATATCGGCTTGAACGATGAGTGCTTCACCGCCTTGAGCTTCAATTTCTTGTTGTAAGGATAAGGCTGCATCGCTTGAACGATTATAGTTGATGACCACTTTTGCCCCATACGATGCGAGCGTTTTGGTAATAGCACGGCCGATACCAGCAGCACCGCCTGTGATGATTGCTACTTTATTGGATAAATCCATGGGTTGTTAACCATCCTTTCAATAAATCTAATTCACTATATTTACCAAAGCTAAAGGATTCTAGCGATGGATTAATCTTTTTCACAAGGGGTCCTAAGACTTGTCCTGGACCAATCTCAAGAAAATGGGTGAATCCATCGGAAGCCATTTGTTCAATGGTTTGTTGGAATCGAACTGAACTATATACTTGTTTCACCATTTCATTTTTTAAATGAGGAAGTTGAAGGGGTTTAGCAGTGGTATTTAGATAAACTGGAACATGAGGTTCCTTTAGGTTAATTTTTTCTAAATATTGACCTAACGCTTCCCCTGCTTTTTGCATTAGAGGTGAGTGGAAAGCACCTGATACTGCCAGTTTGATGACACGTTTAGCTCCAAGTCCTTTAAGAATCGATTCGGTTTCACTAAAACTAACGTCTTCGCCACTGATGACGGTTTGAACTGGGCTGTTGTAATTAGCACAAACCACGATGCCTGAAGTCACTTTTGATAATCCGTCTTCAACTTCTGTTGCACTTAAGCCTAATACAGCCGCCATAAATCCAGCTTTTTTAAGCGTTTCCGCTTGCATCAATGTGGAACGTTTATGGATTAGGTTGATATTGTCTTTTAATGATATTACATCTGAAGCATAGAGTCCTGAGTATTCCCCTAAACTAAAACCGGTTAACCCTTGATAGTTGGGGTTTAGGGATTTCACAGTATCAAATGCGAGTTTTGAAGCTAAAAAGACCGATAGTTGTGTATATAAGGTATCGTTTAAGCTTTCACCCGTTTGAATGGCTTTTAAAATATCCAATCCCGTTTCTTGTTTAGCGAACTCTAGGATTTCCTGAGAATTAGGAAAATCGAGACCCATACCAACGTATTGAGCCCCTTGACCAGGAAATAATAAAGCGAGTTTTGACATTATAAAACAACCAACTTTTCTTTATATTGATTAACACCGTCAAAGAGGTCTGATAAGACTTCTTGAACGGTTTTTACTTCTTTGATTAAACCAGAGATTTGACCTGCCATGAATGAGCCACGATCTAAATCTCCATCAAAGACCGCACGTCTTAATGAACCTAACGTGAGTTTTTCAAGTTCAGCCAGTGGCACACCTTGTTCGGCAATTCGTAGGTATTCAACGGCCATTTTATTTTTTAATACACGCACAGGAGCGCCAGTACCACGACCCGTAACAACGGTGTCGGTATCTTTCGCTTCAATGACAATTTTCTTATAATTTTCATGGATTGGACATTCCTTTGTGGCAAGTAGCACAGTACCTACTTGAACGCCTTTCGCTCCAAGTGCAAACGCAGCTAGAACACCGCGTTTGTCGGCGATACCACCGGCTGCAATCACAGGAATTGATACGGCATCAGCCACTTGTGGAATGAGTGCCATCGTTGTGAGTTCACCAATGTGACCCCCAGATTCTGTTCCTTCAGCGACAACTGCATCTACCCCAGCTCTTTCCATTCTAACGGCCAGTGCCACGGAAGGTACAACAGGGATAACCTTAATGCCAGCTGCTTTCCACGCAGGAATGTAAACACCTGGTGAACCCGCACCGGTTGTGACGATTTTTACACCTTCATCGATGACTACTTGTGCGATATCTTTCGCATGTGGGCTCATCAACATGATGTTGACTCCAAATGGTTTATCGGTCAATGTCTTACATTTACGGATTTCAGTTCTAACCCATTCAGCATCGTAACCACCAGCACCAATCAAACCAAGGCCACCCGCATTGGATACTGCACTGGCCAATACTGCATTCGCAATATTCGCCATACCCCCTTGAATAATCGGGTATTTTGTTCCTAGAATTTCTGTGATATTTCTCATATTTTAGACCTCCAAGATGGCGGAACCCCAAGTGAATCCCCCACCGAATCCTACCAATAGGACTCTCTTATTTTTGTTTGTTTCCATATATTCAGATATTAAAATCGGAATGCTTGCTGCTGAAGTGTTACCATAGGTTGCGATATTTAGTTCAAATTTTGACATTGGAATATTCATCGATTTCGCAACCGATTGAATGATACGTTCGTTGGCTTGATGAGGTAAGATGGCATCAATCTGTTCGATGGTCAAATGATTGACATCAAGAATGTGACGAATACTTCTTTCCACCACATCGGTTGCAAACACATATACTTTCTTTCCATCCATACGAATGGTCTTATCGACAGTCAGAATATCGGACATATCGGCTTTTGAAGCATTATAGAATGATGCGATACTATTTGGTTTTTGTTCAATGATGACTGCACCTGCACCATCCCCAAAGAGGATGCAAGTATTTCGATCGGTATAATCGATCACAGATGATAATCGTTCTGAACCAATCACTAATGCACTTTTATATTGATTGGTTGACATGAGTGAGGATGCTATTTCTAAAGCATATACAAACCCAGTACATGCAGCATTGACATCAAAGCTCATGATGCCTTCTCTAAGACCTAAACGACCCATCACTAGGTTTGCTACTGAAGGTGTTTGTCGTTCTGATGTGATGGTTGCAACCACCACTAAATCGATTTTAGAACCATCATAATCATAGGTTTCAATGGCTTTTTTTGCGGCTAGATATGCCATATCCGTGGATGTTTCATTGGTTGCCTTGCGACGTTCCTTAATCCCCGTTCTTGTTTGAATCCATTCATCAGAGGTTTCAACGATTTTTTCTAAATCTTTATTCGTAATGATGTTTTCTGGGGTATACTTTCCAGAAGCAACCACTTTAATGTTGTGTAGATTCACTTGTTACTCCTTCTAAAAATACCCCCATTTGACGGTACTTTTGATATCTTTTTTGCATCGTAATTGAAATTCTGTCTTGTAATAATTGGGTTAGATTACGCGATAATGCGCTTTTTAGATTAAATAAGCCTTCTTTGGTTTCATGTAATCCTGACCCTTCAGGGATGATTTCATCGATTACGTTAAATTGTAATAGGTCACTCGCAGTGAGTTTCATCAATGAAGCCGCGTGTTCAGCCTGCTTCGCATCCTTGAATAGGATGGTTGCGAAGCCTTCTGGCGATAGGATTGAATAGATGGCGTGTTCGAACATCATCACATGGTCGCCTACCCCGATCGCGAGTGCACCCCCTGAACCACCTTCAGATAATACAACAACCATGATTGGGACTTTCAAACCCATCATCTCTTGTAAGTTTAAAGCGATGGCTTGGGCTTGACCTCGTTCTTCTGCCCCGATGCCTGGATATGCTCCAGGGGTATCGATGATGGTTACGATGGGTCGTTTAAATTTTTCAGCTTGTTTCATCAAGCGTAAGGCTTTACGATACCCCTCAGGATGAGGCATCCCAAAGTTATGTAATATTTTATCGTTGGTTGTGCCGCCTTTTTCTTCAGCGATGATGGTAACAGGTATCCCATTTAAAGTAGCTAAACCACCAATGATGGAAGCATCATCACGATACTGACGATCGCCTTTCAATTCGATAAAATCATCGAATAACGTATTGATTAAGATTCGACTGGTTGGTCTTTTTGGGTGTCTTGCCAACAAGACATGTTGCCAAGCGGTATTAGACATGTTGACCTCCATGGAATAAAAGGAGTTTCCCCAGAGTTGGTCTTAAGTCATGTCTTGATAACACCAAATCGACTTGACCTTTTTCAAGTTGGAATTCTGCAGTTTGAAAAGTAGGAGGTAAATCCTGTTTAATGGTTTGTTTAATGACTCTTGCTCCGGCAAAGCCAATGGTAGATGATTTTTCAGCGATGTTGATGTCTCCTAAAGAAGCGAAACTCGCTGCGACACCCCCTGTGGTTGGGTTTGTCATGACACTGATGAATAAAACGCCTGCTTGATTTAAGTAATATAATGCGCCAGAGGTTTTGGCCATCTGCATTAAGGACAAAATACCTTCTTGCATGCGTGCACCCCCAGAAGCGGAGAATAGGATGAGGGGGCGTTTTTCTTTCGTTGCGTATTCGATCAATCGTGTGACCTTTTCACCAACGACACTGCCCATCGATCCCATCATAAAATAGCTGTCAAGAACACCTATGTAACACGGGTATCCAAGAATGGTTGCTTTTCCCCCAACAAATGCTTCGTTTTGATGGGTTAACTTCTTAGCGCTTTGGAGTTTTATTTCGTACTCTGGCATTTCTAGTGGATTGATTGAAGCTAAATCTTGATCAACTTCTTGGAATGAACCTTCATCCACAGTTATCATAATGCGCTTACGTGCACCAATTCTAAAATGGTAACCACAGTTAGGACAAACCGATAGTTTTTGTTCTAGTTCTTTTTCATAGAGTGCAGTCCCACACTCGTCACATTTAACGAAGAGCCCATCGGGAATATCGATGGGTTTATTTTTATCTTTGTTGAAGAAACGATCTTTAAATTCCTGAATGCGTTTCTTGCGTTCGCTGATGAAATCACTCATTGCGCTTCGCCTCATATCTGGCATTGAATTTTGCAATAAATCCAGTGTCGTATTGACCTTTGATAAATTCAAGGTCGTGCATAATTAAGTATTGGTACTCAATATTCGTAGAAATGCCCTCAATGACAAATTGTTCTAAAGCTACGCGCATCTTTTTGATGGCTTCTTTACGATTAGGAGCAAATACGATCAATTTAGCCAACATTGAATCATAAAATGGCGGTACAGAATATCCTGGGTAAATATGCGTATCTAAACGAACCCCATTACCACCAGGGAATAATACATTTTGAATTTTACCTGGTGTAGGGATAAATCCTTTGCTTGGGTCTTCAGCATTGATACGACATTCAATAGCGTGTCCTAAAATCACTAAGTCTTTTTGTTTAAAGGATAATGGTTTTCCATAAGCGACTTTGATTTGTTCTTTAACCAAATCAATGCCTGTGATTAGTTCAGTAACGGGATGTTCAACTTGAATTCGGGTATTCATTTCGATGAAATAATAGTTGCCTTTGGGGTCCACTAAAAATTCCATCGTCCCGGCATTTTCATAGTTGATGGCTTTCGCCAATTTCACCGCGGACTGTCCAATTTTCTTTCTTAAGAGTTCATTGAGTACAGGTGATGGTGCTTCTTCAATCATCTTCTGATTACGTCTTTGCGTAGAGCAGTCACGTTCAAACAGGTGAACGACATTACCAAATGCGTCCCCCATAATTTGGATTTCGATATGTTTTGGCGATTCAATAAATTTTTCAATGTAAAGAGACTTGTCGCCAAAAGACGATAAGGCTTCTAATTGGGTACGTTCAAAAGCACCCATGAGTTCTTCATCAGAGCGTGCAATACTAATCCCTTTACCACCACCACCCGAGGTGGCTTTGATCATTACAGGGTATCCAATTTTCTTCGCAATTTTAATAGCTTCATGAACATCTTCTAAGATGCCATCTGATCCCTCTACAACAGGCACCCCATTGGCTTTCGCAATCGCTCTCGCGCTGGCTTTATCTCCAATGAGTTGAATGGTTTTAGAGTTGGGTCCGATGAATTTAATTTGAATGGATTCGACCATTTCAACAAATTTAGCATTTTCGGATAAAAAACCGTAGCCAGGATGAATGGCATTACACCCAGTAGCAACAGCTGCAGAAAGCACTGAATTCATGTTTAAATAAGACTCTTTTGATTTCTCTTTACCGATACAAACGGCTTCATCCGCGAGCTTAACATGCAGTGCATCCTTATCCGCTAAGGAATAGACGGCGACCGTTTCAATACCGAGTTCTTTCGCTGCTCTGATAATTCTGACAGCAATCTCGCCACGGTTCGCGATTAAAATTTTATTTTTCATGTTCCGAAACAACCATCAGCTCGTGGTCAAAACCCACGACCTCACCGTTTCTGACGAAAATTTCTTTAATGAATCCATCGAAGGGAGATGTGATTTCATTCATGATTTTCATCGCTTCAATGATGCAGACGACTTGGCCTTTTTTGACCGGTTGTCCAACTTCTACATAAGGATTGCCATTGATGGTTGCGGATGCATAAAATGTCCCGACAAGGGGGGATTTAATGATGTTTTTAGGGGTGCTTAATACAGGTTTTGCTTCAGAAGTTATTTGAGTTTCCGGTTTTACTACAGGTTGTGGTACAGGTGTATTGACTGCTTGAAATTGCGTAGGTTCAAATTTGTTTTTGGATAATTTGAGTTTGAAATCATCCATTTCGAGTTCTAAAGTCATTAAGGGTGAATTTTCGATATCCTTGATAATCGCTTGTAATTCTTTTATGGTCATAATTCTCTTCTCTTTCTATGATGTATTTGGCACACCTTAGATCAACCTTTAAAATGAGTCTAGCCCAAGATAATTTGTCTAAGCTGTGGTGAAGCAAATCAGTCTGGTATTCTACGTGGATAGGTGTTTAATGTTAGAGTGTTTTTAATGATCCGCGGTAGAATGGTTACCATCTCCCTCGTTAACGCATATTTGTTTTGATGTTCAAAATATACGTGCATGCACCTATTTTAGCACCATCGAATAGGCTTGTAAACCCCTATAATCTTGTAGCGTTTTTAATATCTTGAATTTCAAAGTAATTTGTAATAATACATAAAAAAAAGCACCGTATAATTGCTTATAGGTGCGAAAAACCAT
>CAZXLG010000040.1:3425-13486 GCA_964641335.1 uncultured Paracholeplasma sp. | reverse complement strand
GAGTTTTGTGAATGTAATGTTCTTCACCCTGAAAAAATAGAAATAGCCCATAAAAACTTACTAGATAATGAATCTATTTCACTGCTAACTTTGTTCTTCAAAACATTTAGCGATCCCACAAGAATGAAAATCATATTGGCATTAAAAGAAACCGAGTTGTGTGTATGCGATCTGTCTGCTGTGATCAATGTCAGTCAATCCGCTGTCTCACATCAATTGAAAACCTTAAGAGAGAATCGTTTGGTTAAATACCGAAAAGAGGGGAACGTTGTTTATTACTCGCTTGACGATGACCACGTCCACGTGTTAATAACTCAAGCAATGAATCATCTAAAACATAAGTAGAATGGAGAAAAAACATGAAAGAGATTAAATATAGTTTATCAGAAATTAGCTGTGCGAGTTGTGCAGATAAGATTGAACAAAAGATAAAGAAGTTAAACGGAGTTGAGGAAGGTTATTTAAACTTTGTTACAAAAGAAATCAAGGTACAAGTTACGGATTCAACTGATACCGCAAGACTATTTGACACGATTAAAAAAATTGTGAAAGATGAAGAAGGTGATGTCGAGGTATGTGAACTAACCCCAAATGTCATTTATGCTATAGATGGTTTAGACTGTGCAAATTGTGCGGCTAAGATTGAAGAAAAATTAAACAAAACCGAAGGAATTTTAGGTGCCAACGTTGATTTTATAGCAAAAAAACTGACACTTCAATTCAAAAATTCGCTAGATCAAAAACGTATAGAAGAAAAGGTTCAAAAAATTATTGATAAAATTGAACCTGGCGTAACGATAGCACAATCAAATGTGAAGAATGAAGATCACGTGGATGAAGAATCATCAATGACGAAAGATTTAATCATCTTCGGTATAGGTATCTTACTATTTATTGGAGGATTATTGATTGCTGAAGGAACGGTTTTTCGTTATGTATTACTTATACTAAGTTATTTCATCATCGGTGGAGAAGTTGTACTGAAGGCAGTCAATAACATATATCGAGGTAAGGTGTTCGATGAAAACTTCTTGATGTCGATAGCAACTATGGGTGCATTTGCTATTGGAGAGCATCCTGAAGCAGTTGCAGTTATGATTTTTTATAAGGTCGGTGAATTTTTCCAAGACGTAGCAGTCAATCGATCCAGAAGATCCATAAAAAAATTGATGTCAATCAGACCTGATGTCGCAACGATTAAAAAAGGCAACACTTCTGTGGAAATGCGTGTTGAAGACGTTCAAACTGGAGAGATAATGATCATTAAACCAGGCGAAAGAATTCCGCTTGATGGTGAAGTGTTGTCAGGAGATTCCACAATTGACACAAAAATTCTAACAGGAGAATCTGTGCCTGTAAATGTTACAAAAGGTGAGATGGTACTCTCTGGTTGTATTAATATCAATGGTTTATTGACCGTTAAAGTTACCAAACTCGCAAGCGAATCAACTGTTTCTAAGGTACTTGAAATGGTTGAAAATGCAACCAGCAAAAAAGCACCAACCGAGAATTTTATCACTAAATTTGCACGAGTATATACTCCAATTGTCACTTCGTTGGCTGTTTTGATTGCGGTAATACCACCACTCGTTATACAAGGTGCAACTTTTGAGGAATGGATCTACAGAGCACTTATATTCTTAGTTATTTCGTGTCCATGTGCACTCGTTGTATCGATTCCGCTTGGTTTCTTTGGTGGTATTGGAGCGGCGTCTAGAAATGGTATCTTAGTTAAAGGTGGGAATTACCTAGAGGCATTAAATAACATTGAGATTGCAGTTTTTGATAAGACTGGCACATTGACTGAAGGAACTTTTACAGTAACTGAAATTAATACAGCTAATGGTGCAACACAAGAAGAGTTACTCGAAAAAGCAGCTTATGTGGAAAGTTTTTCTAATCATCCTATCGCTGTCTCAGTCGTCAATAAATACAATAAAGAAATAGATCAAAGTTTAATAACTGATGTTGAAGAAATATCTGGACACGGTGTAAAAGCAGCCTATCAAAATGATATCATTGCAATCGGGAATGCTAGATTGATGAAAAGAGAGGGTGTTGAATTCAAGGAATCTATTGCATTGGGTTCGATTATATACATCGCTATCAATGGAAAATATGTTGGAAATATTGTTGTCTCAGATCAGATAAAGAAAGACTCAAAAGCAGCTATCAAAATGTTGAAGTCATTAGGCATTAAAAAAACTGTCATGCTAACTGGTGACAAGAAATTAGTTGCTGATACAGTTGGACAAGAGTTAGATATCGATGAAATTCATAGCGAATTGTTGCCTGAAGATAAGCTCAATATTGTAGAGAAGTTATTACTCCAAAAATCGAGCAGAGGGAAGCTGTTCTTTGTAGGTGATGGTATCAACGATACACCAGTATTAGCGAGAGCTGATATTGGAATTGCTATGGGTGGACTCGGTGCCGATGCAGCCATCGATGTAGCTGATGTCGTGATTATGAATGATGAACCTTCTAAGATAGGTACTGCGGTCTTTGTGGCAAAAAGAACTAGAAAGATTGTATGGCAAAACATATACTTCGCATTAGGAGTTAAACTCTTGTTTCTAGCCTTAGGAGCTGTCGGAATCGCAACTATGTGGGAAGCCGTGATTGCTGATGTCGGGGTGTCATTATTAGCAGTACTAAATGCAATGAGGGTACTCAAATATAACTATAAAATAAATAATTAACTTAAATTATACTAACTTAATAGAGTTTATTCAATTTACGGTTATGTTTTTTAACAAGTCTCTAATAAAAACAGCTTCATTAAGCCATAATTTAGGGGTGCTAAACTTTTACACGATTTGACGCAAGGGTGCTAAAAAATTGCACGATATAACACTAGGGTGCTAAAATATTTACACGATTTAAAGGTCGGGGTGCTAAAATTGTATTAGCCCTCAATACCTTAGACAGTGGAGAAATGAGGATTTGAACCCTGAATTATTTACTAATTGAAATTATCGCTTTGTAATGCGATAAATACACTAAAGTATATGTATAAACTTCGTGTCATCTTTTCGGCACCATTTCTATATGAATAAAATTTTTTACATGGTCGTTCTATAAGAACGGCTTTTTTTGACTTTTTAATATATATTACAGTCATTACTCCAATTTTCTTGGTGCTATAATAAAAGCAGAAAAGAGGTATCCTTATAGCAACAATAATTAGTGAACTCCCCCCACTTCGATTCAGTGGGAGGAGTTCACATCAAACAGCTCTATGAATATCTAGATATAAATTTTGGATTATGATGTAGATGATATAATAAGGTTAGATATGATTAGGAGGTCTCTATGTTATACCCTCAAATGAATTCCAAAAGATTAGTGGTTTCACTCAATGGACTTTGGCAGTTCTCGTTTGTTACAGATGATTATGTACCTTTATCACCCCTCAAAAACAGTCGATTGATGGGTGTTCCGGGTAGTTATAACGAAATAGTAACAGACATTAAAGAACGCGAATATGTTGGAAAAATCTGTTATGAACGAAATCTATATATTCAAGAATTCTCAAATGATACTTTTTGGACGATTCGATTCGGTGCTGCAACCCATCACGCTCGGATATACTTAGATGGTATTTTAGTATATGAACATGAAGGCGGATTTTTACCGTTTGATGTAATTATTTACAATCCAAAACCTCAGATGAGATTATCGGTCATTCTTGATACCCGTTTAGGATTTCAATCCTTACCGATGGGTGAACTCAAAGGGGACAAACAACTGATTTATTTCGATTTCTTCAACTTTATTGGTTTACATCGAGATGTTCTATTATATAAACGACCAATCAAATACATTAAAGGTATTCAGATTCAAACAAAACATAATCATCAGAAAGCGAACATACATTTTAGTATAGAAACTGATGATACCATTGAAGTGATCGAATTAATCAATCCTTCTGGTGTGATTGTTGTTAAATCGAATCAAAAGAAGGATACTGTTATGATCCAAAATCCCGATATTTGGGGTATCTATCAAGGTAATCTCTATAGATTGAGGGTAACCACCACCCATGATTTGTATGAACAAACCTTTGGTATTCGTGAAGTTGAAATCAAAGATCAACAGTTATATTTAAATCATAAACCCATCTTTCTTAAAGGTTTTGGGATGCATGAAGACCATGAAACCTTGGGTAAAGGGAATCATCCAATCCTTAACCTTAGAGATTTTGAACTCCTAAAATGGATTGGAGCGAACTCCTTTAGAACCTCTCATTATCCTTACGATGAACAGATCTATGACTTAGCTGATCGCTACGGGATACTCATCATCGATGAAATACCCGCAGTTGGGATGAACTTTTGGGACCCAAGACCAGTATTTATTCAAGAATGTGTGAATGAAGAAAGCCTATGTAACTACAAGAACCAGTTTAAAGCTTTGGTCGAACGAGACCAGAATCATCCTTCAGTTATCATGTATTCACTTTCGAACGAAGCGAATACCCATGAAATAGGTTCAGTGAAATTCTTTAAAGAAGCGTTTGATTTTGTAAGAACCCTAACCAACTTACCGCTCATGATTGTTGAGAATGTCACGGCTGAAGTCAATCTTGTCGCGCAGTTTGCGGATATTATAGGGATTAATCGATACCATGGTTGGTATACTGACTTTTCAAACTTATCGGTGATTGATTCACAAATTAAACACTCGATTCATAGCTATTTAGATAAGTTTCATAAGCCAGTCATGCTCACTGAGTTTGGTGCGGATACAATCTCAGGCATGCATACCTTACCGGCATTAGCCTTCAGTGAAGAGTTTCAAAATGAGTTTATTGAAACCTATTTAAATAGCATCGAATCGATTCCGGGATTGGTTGGCACACATATTTGGAACTTCGCTGATTTCCAAACCAAACAAGGTTTAACACGCATGTTAGGGAATAAAAAAGGGGTTTTCACAAGAAATCGACAACCGAAACTGGTAGCCCATACGTTAAGACATCGTTGGACACAAAAATACTAAAAAATAGATTAATTCTTTTTGAGTACTTAAAGGATGGTTTAATGAATAAAGAAGGTACACGAGCACCATGTGTACCTTTTAATATAGAGTAGTCCAAGGAATCGCTTTAGAGTCTCGTGCTGTAATCATTGTTTAAGTTTTATGAGGGTAGGTCATGGGTAATTATCTTTAGTAATTGTGATACAATAAGGGTAATATCTATAGATATGACTAGAAGAAACAAAAAGGGGAATTTATGATGAAACAATTGTTTAAAAAACCATGGTTTCTAGGCTCACTCATTATCGCACTCATGTCGAGTGTTTTCGTTTTAAATCTCGTGGTGTTATTTACAAACCTTAAGGGTACCTATAATCAATACAATTTTTGGACTTTATCGAGAACGTATGAATCATTGGATCCGATGGCAATTTTTGCGTTAGTCATGGTGATTTTATTTTATGGTTCGATTCTCCCTTTAATCTTAACCATCCTCGCTTTGATTAGAAAAAGACGTAAAGTGATTTTAGCCTCTATTGGGTATTTTGTAGTCTATATCAGTACCTTCATCGTTGTTCAAACAATGACAGACTATATTAGTAATTTAGGACTGAACTTACTTTTCATCAGTTTAGGTTTACTTGTGATTGTTACGCTACTTCACATAGTTAGAACTAAAGTATTCAATTTAAAAATAGAGAATAGAGTAGAATCAATAGACAATAACAAACCAACGAAAATTCCTCGTCGTATCCTCATCATGGATATTTTTTCTATCCTCGTCTTCATAACGACATTTTTCATTCCAGTATATACTGTCCCTGGGTCAAATCCATATCACGCCATCTTAATCGGTGCGTTATTTATGGGGGATACGAACCTTGAAATCATCCTATTCTTCTTAGCGAATTTCGCGATTTTACTCGGTATATTCCTTTATTTTTCCGATGTGCTCTCTCACTATTTCTTTGATATTGAACGATTTGTTAAGAAGTCTCGTTTCTTGATTAATTTATTATTTGTCATGTCCCTTGTGTTCTTTATCGCTGGGTTAATATTGAATTTCTACTACACTTTAGAAGGTGTCGAAGTTCAAACCATTTCATATATTCCACTTGGATTGATGGTGGCTGTCATCTTTATTTTCGCCATTCTTAAAGGGAAATACAGCATCGATCACCCATTCGAGCGAAAGAAGTTTCAAATCCGTTATGCGAAACATGAAACCTTATGGTATGTATTCTTAATCACAGCGGTATCAGTGTTGCTATTATTCATACCGATTGTTGTGATCACCATTACCTATGGAACCTATGAATATACTGTCAACCTCACGGGGCTTAAAATCTTAACCGATTACCCTGTACTAGACCCTGGTTACCGCTTGGTAGCTTATGTTTTGGTTGTCATGTTGATTACATCTGGCATGGGTCTTGTCCTCACCATTACAAGCTATTTATCGAACTCGAAACAGTTCCCTGGGATTGTTAAGTTTACAACACTAGCGAATGTCTTCTTTATCTTTATCATCTCGATCAGTGGTTACTATTTCCAAATCGCTCAAGAAATCAATAAAGCCATCATGAATGATATTTTTGAATTCTACGGTATCCTCTTACCAGGCGGATTGGAATATGAGTATAAGATTGGTACGAACGCCATACTTGCGTTACTCATCGCGATCCCCATTGTCTCTGTCATGTTCTTTAGAAAAGCCTTTGAACGTATGGATTTAGGTATGATTGGTGCCGTTGAAGTCCCACCAGTAGAAAAACCTCTAGAAGTAGAAACTAAGCCGGATGAAAACAAACCTGAAGATAAAGAAAAACCATTAGATACAACTGAAACCGTGTTGGATTTTGACCCAGCACCGGCTTTTACAGAACTTGACAAGCAGATAGATGCCTATAAGGAAGATCTTGAAATCCGAAAGAATGCATTAGCGAAAGGGTCGTCTTTGAAAGACTTAGTGAACTTCGTCGTTGAATATGCTAGAAACTCAAGACTCCATTTATCATACACCCCTCAAGACATCGCCACGTTTGTTGCAGGTATGGGCGCTGCGAAACTCTCCATTTTACAAGGGATGTCTGGTACAGGTAAAACCAGTTTGCCAAAGATTTTCGCAGAAGCCATTTACGCGAATTGCGATATCATTGAAGTTGAATCCTCTTGGAAGGATAAGAATGAACTCTTAGGGTATTATAATGAATTCTCGATGAAGTATACCCCTAAGAAATTTACCTTAGCCTTATACAAAGCAGCGTTAAATCCTGAAATATTTACATTCATTCTACTGGATGAAATGAACCTATCTCGTATTGAGTATTACTTCTCAGACTTCCTATCCTTAATGGAACATGAAGAAAATAACCGTGAAATCAAACTCATCAATATTCCACTGTATCGTACCTTAGACAATGAAGTCATTCCTTATCAAGCTTTGACCAATGGACATACATTAAAAGTACCCAAAAACATTTGGTTTATCGGTACCGCGAACCGTGATGAATCCACTTTTGTGATCTCAGACAAAGTCTATGACCGTGCCCATACCATGAACTTCACAAAACGTGCACCAAAAGTTCGTAACTATAAAGACCCAATATCCAAACAATTTTATGACCAAGCAACCATCCAAGGCTTCTTTGATGAAGCCAAAGCTCAGGGTGATTTTGATGCTGAAACAAATGAAACCATCAAGAAAGTAGAAGAACTCCTCGCCCCTTATAATATTTCCTTTGGTAACCGTATCTTGAAACAAATCGAAGACTTCGTCAACATTTATAAAGCCTGCTTCAAGGGTGAAGACGTTGAAGCAGAAGCGGTTGAAAAGATTCTTTTAAGTAAAGTGGTTGCGAAACTCGAAACGAAGACCATTGATGATAAAGAAAAACTTGAACAAGATTTCCTAAAATTGAAGTTGAACCAATGTGCAACCTTTATCAGACGCTTGGATAATGATTAATCATGACAATCCAAGAAGATAAACGTAAAAAGGAAGCCTTCAACAGGTTTATATCTTTACTCAAAGGCATAGAGTCATTCGCTTTAAAACACCCAACCTTAACCTATATCGAATTCGATTACTACGTGGTCCATCACATGACCTTGTTTTCGATTGAACCGGATTTTGATTTTGAACGCTTAAAAAACATCATCCAAACGATTCGAAAAGCGATGCCACAAACCAAACGCATTTTTAGTAAACCCATCATCATTCTAAGAGATAGTGATGATGTGTTACCCGTTGAAAATGCACGTGTTTTGAACCAAAATACGTTACTACACTTAGCGAATCACTCTCAATTGGTTTCGAATATTACAGATAATAAAGTCAGACCCCGTAAGCTCTTAACCCGTATTTATGAAGACGATTATTCGATTTATGAGAATATCATCTTTTGTAACTACATCGATGAAATCTTATACATCGTAAACTCTAATAGACGCTTCTTAAACAGTTTGATTTATGCCAACGATATCATGGAGTTTAACCTTCTAGAAAAAGCAAATCATCTCAAATACTTTCTCGCGTTAGGTAAACTCCATACCGGCTATATCCGTGATTTTAGTCAATATTTAAATCTTTCACGGGAATTATTGACAGAATTAGCCTCGATTAGCCGTGTTATCCAACCTAGATTAGGTAAACCCATCTATCAAAAAAATAAACGACGTAATCGTGAACTTAAACTCAAAAAGACCAATATCTTCATCGCACAAAAGGATTATCGACATATCTTTAAGACCTACAAGTATTTATTGAATAACCCGATGGAAACCAAAGATGTAGAAACAAACACGGATCTACTATGGATTCGCAAAAACTACATGCTTTTTATTCAAATTCTCTCGGTGTTCGCAGCCGGACATTTTAACTTTGATATTGATTCCAAAGGGAAGATGAATTTAACCAAATTGGATGTCACGCTCACTTTTAAAGATTGGAAAATCAATATTCAAAATAACAACGACCAATCGGTATTGTTATATTTTAAGAAAGATACCTCGTATAGACTCATGATTGTCGATTCCAATTATGATGAGGTTGAATTACGTAAAGACAAAATGAGAAGACGTCTACATGATGTCATTATGGTAGACCCATTTGATGAAGATTATCAAAAGCGTGATCACCTGTATTTAAGTATTTCAGATATCGATTCCTTTAGACGTCTTCAACAAGTCATCTTAAAAGGCATGATTTATTCAGATACTGAAAGAAAAATATGCCCATTTTGTGGGGGACACCTATCGAAACACCCAGAAAAAGGGTTTTACCACTGTAGCGATTGTATGATTCAGATAAAACAAGGGGTATGTGAAGAGAACAAACAAGCGTTCTTCTATACCGATACCCCGCATCGAAAAAAACAAGTTTTCCAATTCAATATCGATAATGACCCTTGGTATGCGGATAAACAAGTAGAATCACTCATGTTTTTCAGAAATATTACAAAAATTGATTCAAATGCGCAAATCATTTGTCCTCATTGTCATAAAGTTCATAAAAACTAAGGAAGATAAAGTATGAAGATAATCAATATCAGCACCTGGGATCGAAAAGATACCTTCGAGTTTTACAAAAGCCTTGATCATCCAATGTATCAAATGACTTTCAATCTGGATGTGACACATTTTTATGAGGTGATCAAAGAGAATAACCGATCATTTTATTTCAGTTTCATGTATCTCGCGATGAAAGAAATGAATAAAATAGACGCCTTCAAATATAGATTTCATCAGAATGAGGTGGTTTTATATGATTGAATCCACCCTTCATTTACGGATAATATTGAGGGCACTGAACGGTTTAAAATCGTCACTGTTGACTACCAAGATGATTGGGTTTCGTTTGTAGAACATGCGAAGCAAGTATCTTTTACACAAGGTGAATTATTCATCGATTTATCTAAAGAAGAACGGGATGATTTAGTCTATGTCACCACATTCCCATGGGCAAGTTTCACCCAAGTCACCTTCGCCCATAATCACAATTCGAAGGATGCGATTCCAAGACTCACTTGGGGTAAATTTGAAACAGTGAACCAACGAAAAATCATGGCTTTAGGCAT
>CAZXLG010000040.1:0-3325 GCA_964641335.1 uncultured Paracholeplasma sp. | reverse complement strand
TCACTTGGGGTAAATTTGAAACAGTGAACCAACGAAAAATCATGGCTTTAGGCATCGGTGTCCATCACGCTTTTGTCGATGGGTTACATGTAGGTCAGTTTATCAATCACCTTCAAGAAGCACTTAATCAAATCTAAAAACACACCAAAAAACCAATCAAGTCGGATTGGTTTTTATTTTTATATGTCAAAAAAATAATAAAAAGGTGTTTACATTTTTGTATAAAGTGGTATGATATATAAAACAAAGATTTCTAATTAAGCCAGTAAGAATAAGCATATATGTAATATATCGTGTTACATCTCTTTATTCATACATATGAATTAGAATCTCTAATTAGTCATAGTTTCATTTCATTCGTTGACACGCAGATAACATATCAAAAAGGAGGTGTCATTATGTTAGTAAATTTTCGCAGCATTAAAAAAGCATATGTAAGTTTTTGTTTGCTTTTCTTCGTTTTATTTTTAGTGGGTTGCCAAGAAACGACGCATAGTGTCACCATTATTATGAGCGACAATAGCGAACAAACATTTCTTGTTAAACAAGGTAACGTTCTAGTTGAACCAGAGATCAATGAACAGGAAGGATTTGTTTTTGATGGATGGTTTTATCAAAATGAACCATTTGATTTTAGTCAACCGATTGAAGAAGATATGACTATTATTGGCAAATGGACAGCACTAGAATATCTCTTAGAAATTAAAGACTATAAGAATAACACCATTTTTAGTGACCATTATGCATTTGGTGAAACCATCCCTGCGTTACCTAAAATTTTACCTATGTTTGGGTACACATTCAACAGATGGACCTATAATCTATCAACCATGCCATCGAGAGATTTGGTGATTAAACCACTGTATGAACCAATTTTAGATTTTGATCAACATTTCGAGTTCAAAAAGTCGATTGTCAAAGTAGAAACCAATGACTATTCTTATGCAGTATTATTTGAAGACGGTACCTTAATGATGTGGGGTAGAAACGAGATACCAGGAACACTATGTGGTCCCTATGAAGGTGCATCGGATACTTTAATTCCTCGAGATGTCACTTCTGGATTTGATTTAAATGAAGGTGAAAGAATTATTGATGTCATTTTAGGTGGTAGTCACAATTACGTATTAACATCTAATGGAAGACGATTCCATTGGGGAGGTTGTAACCACGGGAATTTATCCTTTATGGATGAACCAGAAAAGAAACCTGTCGATGTTTCAAATGAATTTATAATTCCAAACGAAGTCATTACGCATATTTATAATTTTGAAGACGATTTTATCGCAATCACCGACCAAAACCACATTTACACCAAAGGACGTATAAACTCATATGAATTTGGGTTAACCTATGATGATGAGGATGACTGGATTGATCATACCAATCAATTTCCATTAAACGATAACGAAGTCATTGTCAAAGCATTCATGGCTAGAGGGTTTGATGCAGTATTAACTAATCAAAATCGAGTTTTCATGTTTGGTAATAATAAAGATGGACAATTGGGCATTCCAAAATCTGACGATATCGTATTTAATGATATTGAATTACCCTTTGATCTCACACCATCACTCAATTTAGCAGTCGATGAACAAATAATTGATATAGAACTGGGTGTTTATCATACTTTAGTACTCACCAACTTAGGTAGAGTGATTGGATTTGGGGCTAACATTTATGGTCAATTGGGGTTAGGTACTGAGATAAAAGAATCACTTCCAACTGATTTGACAGGGTTAATGTCGCTTGATGTTAATGAGGAAATCATCGATATTATGGTAAGCGACAATAATTATTCACTCATACTCACGAATCAGGATAGATTGATTGGATTTGGTTTCAATAAGGGTCACGTATTATCATCTGGTGATGAGGTTAAAATATACGAACCGGTAGTCATTTCTGATCGTTTCAATCTTGAAGGCAGAGTCATTCAATCGGTGATTATTGGGTATTATAATGTAGCCATTGTTCATGAAGAAAGTATTACCATTTTAGGCAACAAGACATTTGATTTGATTGCAGGATAGAGGTAAAAAATGCGAAAATTAATCATGCTTGTATTCATGTTATTAAGTTTAGGAACGATGATTGGATTCACAGTGTCTATAACCGAATTTTCGCTCAATTAAATTTGGGTACATTTAGTTGGGAATCCGTTTTTGAAATGATCAAGTCTGAACCAATAAAAGATTTGATTCCTCAATTGGGGTTTGTTCTTTGGACACTATTTCAAGTTTATGGAATACCACTCATTGTGTTTCTAGTCAGTTATAATGGGTTAATGCAAAAAACAAAAGTAATCGTAAGAAAAGCACCTTAAATCAAGGTGCTTTTTTCAACTAAGCGTATTTGTAATCGATAAAATAGAGAATACCAATGATCATACTAGGTAAACCAATAGCTAAAATCGCTCCAAACATTTCTAAATCCGTAACAACAATGACCCATATGATGTATAAAACACCCAACAAAAAATAAGTGATCGCGCCAATCAGTGGTTTATTCCATGAAAGCCACAAAATAATGATCAAAATAAAGGCTGGGATATTATGAATGAATAATCCAACAATTATGTCATACCACGGGACACCAGGTTCGAAAATATCCAATGAGAATAACATGATGAATACTATAAAAATCATCGATAAAACTCGAGGAGACCACTCTACTAACTTTTGGATAGACACGATATCACCTTCTTCATATATTGTACCCCTCCTTTAACAATAAGGATAAAACGTCTAATTTAATAGACAAAAGAACGATTAAAATATAATTAAATTCTATTATAATAGATAATATTCGAATAATTGGACTATTTGAATAAAAACCATTGACATAGTGACATAATTATTATATTTTTAAGTATAAGCGCTTTCACTATATCTATAAGGAGAAAATTACCCTATGATTAAGAAATTCAGTTTGATGATCTTTTTAGTCGTGATGAGTTTGGGTTTATGGGCTTGTGAAAACCCACCCAAGGATTACGATTCGTTGATTACTAATTACGTCATTTCGATACCAAGTGAGGTGACTACGTCCTCTATTGATTTACCTACTTCGATTGTAGTCGAAAATGAGACATTCGATGTATCTTGGACTTCGAATAAACCAGTGATCATATCAACTTCTGGTAATGTGAGTAGACCTACCCATGCCTCTGGCGATGTGAGCGTCACATTAACTGCAGTTGTTACCAAAGGTGAATTCATCAAGATACTAACCTATAACATTACAGTTAAAGCATTACCATTAGTGACCTATACGGTTAGTTTTGATACCGATGGTGGATCAAGTATAGCTAATCAAAGCGTAG
>CAZXLG010000039.1:0-13544 GCA_964641335.1 uncultured Paracholeplasma sp. | reverse complement strand
ATCCATTGTGATTATACCATAAAGGCACCTTGTGTTAAGGTGCCTTATGTTTTGCAAACGATTACATTTTATTTTCGATACTTCAGGATTAATGCCGTTAACGGCCCCACTGTCAACTGAACGTACTGTTCTTGATTATGACATTGACCTTCATGTGTTTCGAGTGGTAATCCATTATACTGGTTCGATCCACCATATTTCACTAAGTCACTATTAATGATTTCATCATAGATACCTTTCATTGGTACACCAACTTCGAATTGATGGTAAACCACCGGTGTCATATTGAGAACAACCAACACATGGTCCTCTTTATCTTTACCATAGCGAATATAGCTAAAAATCGATTGTTCAGCATTTTGTGAATCAATCCATTCGAAACCTGCTTTGTCATGGTCGACTTCATGTAATGCTTTTTCAGTCTTATATAAATAGAGTAAATCGCGAACAAATTCATTGGCGGAATGGTGGGATTTGAATTCATATAAGTTCCAGTCGAGTTGACGATGAACGCTCCATTCTTGGAAATGGGCGAATTCTTGACCCATAAACAAGAGTTTTTTACCAGGGTGTGTCATGTATAACCCCATCAATAGTCTGTAATTCGCGAATTTTTGCCAGTAATCTCCAGGCATTCTTGTGAGTAGAGTACCTTTACCATGAACCACTTCATCATGTGAAAATGGTAAAACAAATTGTTCCGAAAAAGCATAGGTGAGTCCAAATGTGATGTCATGATGATGCCATTTGCGATGGATTGGATCACGTTTAAAGTATCTTAAGACGTCATTCATGAACCCCATGTTCCATTTATAGTTAAAACCAATCCCACCCATATCAACCGGTCGAGTAACACCTTCATGGGCAGTCGAGTCTTCTGCCATGAATAGGATACGATCGTCTTTACCAAAGATCACAAAAGATAATTGTCTTAAGAAATCAATCGCTCCTTGGTCAGTCCCATTACGGGAATCACCTAGATAATAAAGTAAGTTAGATACAGCGTCCACTCTAAAACCATCGACGTGGAAATAGTCCATCCAAAAACACGCATTTGAAATTAAGAAACTCTTGGTTTGTGGCTTCGATAGGTCTAAGTTCGCTGTCCCCCAAACTTCGTTTTCACGTTTCCATGTTTCATCATGTTCATAAAGTGGTGTACCATCGAAGAAATAAAGGCCATGGGCATCCTTACAAATGTGACCAGGAACCCAGTCAATAATCACACCAAAACCTTCTTGATGAAGGCGGTCAATCATGTACATGAGGTCTTTAGGGACACCATAACGAGCAGTTGCTGCATAATACCCTGTGCCTTGATAGCCCCAAGAATCATCGAGTGGATGTTCATATATAGGCATCAATTCCACATGGGTGAAATTTTGTTCTTTTAGGTATTGGATAAGTTGTTCTACAATTTCATTAAATTGATAAAATTGACCATATTTAGTACGCCAAGACCCTAAATGCATTTCATAGATCATGACTGGTTTATCGTAAACTTTTGTCTTCGTAAACATCCACTCTTGATCATGCCATTCGTAGCCATCAATATCGTACACTTTTGAGGCGGTATGTGGCCTATTTTCAGCGAATTTCGCATAAGGGTCAGCTTTATAAAGCTTGCCTTGAGGGGTAAATATGACATATTTGTATTTTGCCCACTCTAAATTCCATGGAATCTCGATGGACCAAACGCCAATGTCATCAATTTTGGTTAGGGTATGGGTGTGCTCCTGCCAATTGTTGAACTCGCCAACAACCGATACCATAATGGCATTCGGTGCGTAAACTGTGAATCGTGTCCCTGTGATGAGACCTTCATCGTCTTTGATTAAATGTGAACCGAAAATACGATAGGCATCATAGAGTTTTCCTTCATTAAAAAAATACGCGTCTTCATTCGAAATCTTGTACATAATCATTCCCCATTTCTCGGCATATTTGTTCGATCTTTTGACCGTTAAATCCCTTTTGTCTAAGTGCTTGGATGACTTTTTGCTTTAATTTGTAACCACTATAAGTACTTTCATACTTTAAAACAAGTTTCTTATATTCTTTGATGAGGTTCTCATCTTCTTTGAATTGATTGGGACTCAAGTACTGTTCAACATATTTGAGGATGGTTTCATAATCGAATCCCTTCCCCATAAATTGACGTATAACAGCATTTTTGGCTTGAATATAGGTTGGTTTTTGGATGGATCTACAACTTTTCTGGACAAGTTTAGCCAAAACAGCATCCTGTTTGGGTAAGACTTGTTCAATCGTATCCGGGTGTAATCCTTTGGTTTTTAATATTGACTCAATTTTGAGTCGACCATACTTGGATTGATACCCCTCTACCAATAGTTTACCATATTCTAAATCATCTAAATAGCCTAGTTTTTTGTAGGTATTCGTCCAAGATTCGATATCGGATTCCTTCACTTGAATCGATCTTAAAAAGGTTTTGAACTCATGGACAGATTGTGGTTTTTTAAGATGAACAATCGCTTTTCGTTTTTGAACATACACTTGGTCTTCTTTTAAAATTTTAGCCCAGGTTTTCTCATCGATTTCAGTGTCTTTTTTTAGTCTAAAAACAACCACCGTTTCTTCTTCGAGTGGGGTGACTTGACCATCAACTGTCACTTTATACCCATAGCGAATGCGGTCTAATTTTTCAACTTTCATCAGGTGTGACATACGCGATTGTCGCCTGTAATTGATGGTCATAGGCTGATTGTTCACGGTATAGTCTATATAAATCAATCAATTTAATGGTAGTTTCGTAGTTCAATGTCCCTGTGATGGATAAGCTTTGACTCGATTGGAACGCTTCAATTTTGAGTTTCAAATCGTCATCAAATGTCAACACCCCACTACGATCCTCTAAAGTATCTTCATTGATATTAAGGACTTCAATCAAGGCTTGTTTTTCAGTCAAATCACTACCAAGGGATAGTTCACTTTGATAGATTGGATAGGTTAACGATAATAATCCGGTTTGTAAAATAACTTCATCTGGAACAATCCCGCCTTCAACTGTATTACCGTTTGGGGAATACCAATAACCCTCAGTCATATTGAAATACATTTCTTTCCCTTGTTTATTCAAAACAAAGGTGGTTTGATAGACAAATTTACCAAAGGATTGAACACCAACCAATGGATAGTTACCATTTTCACGGAGTGCCATAGCGAGTACTTCACTGGCTGAAGCACTGTTTTCATTCATTAATAGCACAATTGGGTATGCTTTTTTAACATTTTCTGTATTCCCATAATAGTTTGTACGATGATCATCATACACGCGATGCATGGTAACCACAGGTTCTGTTCCTGTCGCAAACTGAGCAATGATATCGACAACAGCAGTTAAATACCCACCACCATTATCACGAACATCAATGATGAGTGCTTTCGGATTTTGGGCTTCTATGAGGGCTAATTCCGTTCTAAATGCGAGTCCAGTTTTACCTGCAAAACGGTTGATATCTATATAAGCAATTCCGCCTTCTAAAACTTTTGAAGTTACGGAATTGATTGGAATTTCGTGGATGGAAACTGTGGTTTCAACTAGTTGGTCACCACGTTGTATTTCTAATATAAATTCTGTATTAGGATCTCCAGCCAACAAAACGGTTTTTTCATCGTAAGAAAGCGTAGATAGTACTGTGCCATTCACGCTTATAATGATATCGCCTATGTATATTTTTCCAGCCAAATTTGCAAGTGGGTTTACCGACGCAATCAATAACCCTAGAGGGTCATCAATGATTGTTATACCAATCCCATAATACGATTCATCAAGCTCTATCGTACGGGTATTGGGTACATACATATAGGTATAAGGATCATCGAGTCTTTCGAGTAATTCTTCAACAGTAGCCACATCGTCGATTGTGAAATCCAAATCTTTATAATAATATTGGTCTAAAATCGAATACACTTCATAGACATCCGGTTTAGTTAAAAAAGTGGGTAGCTCAATATCGCACCCACTTAAAAAACCTATGACTAGGCTAACGATGATAGACGCTATGATTTTTTTATTCTTTACTAAATCCACGTCCAACCGCCTCTTTCGTATCTGTCATAAAAGTAAAGGCCTCAGGGTCGATACGTTCAATCACAGATCTCATTTTATTGACTTCACGATTACGCATCGTACAAATGACCATTTTACTCTTTGTCCCACTAAAGCCACCTTCAGATTCGATTAATGTACAACCACGGTCAATCGTATCGTATATGGCTTGTTTGATTAAGTCTGGCTTGTGCGTAATCACGAATATCGTTTGTCCAGCACGACCCTTGATAGACACATTGTCTACAATGATGGAAATCAAGAAGACGCTGGCAACCGCATAAATGAATAATTCAACATCTTTAAATACGAATAAAGATAAAACAACCACTAAACCATCGGTAAAATAAAAGATGATTTGATATGGGATATGTACTTTTTTGTGAATAATGCTTTGTAAAACATCCATTCCACCAGTGGTTCCACCCACTCTAAATACGATACCTAAACCGGCACCTACCAAAATGGCACCACCCATCGATGCGATGAGCAATCTTGATTCTGTTATTTCATTCATTACCCAAAATTCACTAATATTCAGTGATTCTAAAATGAATATAATGGTTGGGGAGGCTAATGAGCCAAACACTGTTTTAAGAAAAAAATCTTTACCTAATACCAATAAACCCGTGAAGAGTAAGCCTGTATTAACGATATATAAAAATATAGAAGGGTTAATCTGTGCTTTAAAAATAACTGCAAGACCCATGACTCCCCCGATAACCAAGTTTTCTGGTAACAAGAAAAAATAAAATCCAAGGGTCATAATCGTCACACCAAATACGATTTGACTGTATTCGTACATCCATTTTTTGATCATCTAATCACCTGACTTTAGGTAAGCATTTATGAAGCCATCGATATCGCCATCCATCACAGAAACCGTTTGACTGGTTTCATAGTCTGTGCGATGATCCTTCACCATTTGATACGGGTGAAACACATAAGACCGGATTTGAGAACCCCAACCGATTTCTTTTTGTTCACCTTTAATATCACTGAGTAACTTTCTTTGTTTTTCAATTTCTAGTACAGCGAGCTTTGAACGTAACACATCCATAGCGACTTCTTTGTTTTTGATTTGACTGCGTTCGTTTTGACAAGTGACTACGGTATTCGTAGGTAAGTGCGTAATACGAACAGCACTGTCGGTAGTATTTACACTTTGACCGCCTGCGCCAGAACTTCTATACACATCGACTTTGATGTCTTCATCTTTGATTTCAATATCAATACGTTGGTCGATTTCTGGCATGACTTCTACAGAGACAAAGGAGGTGTGTCTTCGGGCATTGGAGTCAAAAGGCGAAATTCTGACCAAACGATGAACGCCGTGTTCACTCTTTAAATAGCCGTAAGCATACTTGCCTTTAATTCGAATAGTCACGCTCTTAATCCCGGCTTCTTCACCGGCTTGATAATCCAATACTTCAATTTTGTAGTTTTTTCTGACTGCATATCGTTGATACATACGATAAAGCATCTCACACCAGTCTTGAGATTCCGTACCACCTGCACCTGGGTGAAGTTCCATGATGGCTGGTAAATCATCGTAAGGTCCATTGAGTAGAATCAACGTTTCAAATGATTTTAAAGATTTATCGAGTACATATACTTCTTCGGTAATCATCAAAAAGTCTTCTGATTGATCGTCGGTGACACTCGCCAGTTCCTCTAAGGAATTGGCTTGATCAAGGAGCGATTCGTATGTTTCAATTTGTTCTTTTTGCGTGTTGGTTTTTTCAATCAATTTTTGAGCGCTCTTAACATCGTCCCAAAAATCAGACGCTGTCATCAAACGACTATTTTCTTCAAAACTCTTTTTTAAGTTGTCCATATCGAGTGCTTTTTCAAGATCATTTAAGCGACTTTGAAACGACTCTAAGTATTTATTTAATTCATAACGTTCCATAATATAACCTCAATTCCATTATAACAAAGTTATAAGTTTTTCACACCATAAAGAGGTTATTTATTATTCAATCAGTGTCACAAACGGATATTTTGTCGCATCCTCATAGCTTTTTCTCATTAATGTTCGTAAGACATTTAAATCGACATCGGATAGTTTCTTAATATAAAGACAAGCTTTACCGTAAGTCACTTTTCCTAATGATTTAAGTTCATCATACTTTTCAATATCATAGCTCAAATAAAGCGTAATGGCTGCCTTACGACTCGATAATCCAAGAATCGGCATATACCCATCGTTTCCAGTTTCGTATTTGTAATAGAGTTTTCCAAATCCAATGATGGTCCCCCATAGTTTTGGTTCTCGATGGGTGATTTGTTTCATCTCCTCAACTAAAAAGGAAATCGCTTCTTGACGCTCTTTATCTAAACTTTCTAAATAAGGTTTAATTGAATCATTTGTCGGTATCATTTTGTAATCCTCCTAATCTTATTATAGCGAAAAAAAACACTCCGAAGAGTGTTTATTGCTTATCGACGTTTCCAGTTTGGCATGTTGCGTTGATTGTGGTTTTGTTTTATCTTGCCTGGTTTTTTATTTCTTAGTTCGCCGCCCTCATTGGTTTTTGTGTTCTTCACGACTTCTTCACGTTCTGTGTTGACTCTGATTTGAGCACGTAATACATAGGTTGCGATATCCTTTGAAATATTTAAAGTCATATCTTTAAACTTATTGAAACCTTCTTTTTGATAAATTTGAAGTGGGTTACTTTGACCATATTGTTGAAGTGTGACTGCTTGTCTAAGTTCACTCATTTGATCTATATGACGCATCCAGAAGGTATCGATGACTCGGAGTGAGATGACCTTTAGGAATTCATTGAACACTGCTTCAGGGAACATGGCTTTCTTCGCTTCAATCTCATTCATCGCTAAGGATTTTAAATAGGCTGGAATGCCTTTTTCATCCAGTTCGGCGAGTTTTTCTTTGCTAACAGATCCTCTTGGGAAAAGAATACCATCAAAGGTTGCGAAAATAGCTTCGTCATTGATATCAAACTTATTCTTACCGACTTGCACCATGAGTGGTGTAACTGCAGTGTCAATATACGATTCAATCGCTTTGATAACGAAGGGTTCGATGTTATCTTCAGTTAATACAAAGGTTCTTTCCGCATACATGATTTCTCTTTGTTTGCGTAATACGTCGTCATATTTTAAGACAGTCTTACGTGTATCGTAGTTTTGTCCTTCAATACGTTTTTGAGCTGATGAAACGAATTTTGAAAACATTTTGGATTCAAGTGGTTGAGGTTTGGTTGAATTCTTATCTGCGTTTAATCGTGAGATCATCGCGATACGTTGCTTAAAGGATTCACCACCGAAACGCATTAAGAGTTCATCTTCTGCAGATAAATAAAATCTTGAATAACCAGGGTCACCTTGACGACCAGAACGTCCTCTTAACTGATTATCGATACGGCGTGATTCATGTCTTTCAGACCCAATGACGGCTAAACCACCTAGTTCAACAACACCTTCACCAAGTTTGATGTCGGTACCACGACCAGCCATGTTGGTCGCAATCGTTACAGCGTATTTTTGACCAGCTCTGGCGATGATATCCGCTTCACGTTCGTGTTGTTTGGCGTTTAGTACGTCATGTTTAATGCCACGACGGTTTAATAATTTGGATAGAATTTCTGAAGTTTCTACAGCAATGGTCCCGAGTAAAATCGGTTGACCTTTTTGGTGACGTTCTTCAATATCATCAATGAGGGCATTGTATTTATCTTCTAAAGTGACAAACAAGTAGTCTGGTGCATCGACACGAATGACTGGTTCATTCGTTGGAACTTCAACGACATACATGTTATAGATTTCTCTGAATTCTTCTTCCTCAGTCTTAGCAGTACCAGTCATACCAGACAGTTTCTTATACATTCTAAAGAAGTTTTGGTATGTAATTGTTGCTACCGTAACGGTTTCTTTTTTGATTTCCACATTTTCTTTGGCTTCTAAAGCTTGATGAAGACCTTCAGAAAATTGTCTACCAGGAAGTACACGACCTGTAAATTGGTCAATGATTAATACGGCATTATCGACAACCATATAATCTTTATCTCTAAACATGATATAGTTTGCCCTTAATGCGTTATTGATATGGTGGAGAAGTGTCACGTTATTGATGTCGTATAGATTATCGACTCTAAACATTTGTTCTGCTTTTGTAATCCCGGATTCAGAGAGTTCGATTGTCTTGGATTCAATATCAATGAAGTAGTCTTCATCGCTTAAATGTTTAGCAAAACGATCAGCCCCAGTATAAAGGTTTTGATTTTGCTTAGCCCCACCTGAAATGATGAGCGGTGTTCTCGCTTCATCGATTAAGATGGAGTCAACTTCGTCGATGATGGCGTAGTTTAGACCACGTTTTTGAACCATATCTTTCGCATAAAGTACCATGTGGTCTCTTAAATAGTCAAACCCTAGTTCTGAGTTGGTTGAATATAAAATGTCACACGCATACGCTGCTTTCTTTTCTTCTGGGGTTAATTCACGGATATTGAGTCCTACAGTCATCCCTAAGAAACGATAAATATCCCCGATTTCGCCATCGGCTTCACGTCTCGCAAGGTATTCGTTGACTGTCACAATGTGGGTACCTAAACCATTCAAGGCATTCAGATATGCAGGCATGACGGCGGTTAAGGTTTTACCTTCACCGGTTTTCATTTCAGCAATATTCCCACCATGGATGGCAATCGCACCTAATAATTGTACGTAATAAGGGTACATCCCAGTAACACGTTTGGATGCTTCTCTAACCACAGCATAGGCTTCAACCAATAAACTGTCTAAGGATTCTCCATTTTGAAAACGTTGTTTGAATTCTTCAGTTTTATTTTTAAGCTCAAGATCGCTTAAAGAAGCCATCATTGGGGCTAATTTGTCTATTTTATCAGCAATAGGTCTGGCTTTTTTCAATTCTTTAATTCCGGAGTCGAACCATTTTTTAAACATTAAATCACACTTTCTTTGGAATATATCTCTATAGTATATTACTATAAATAGGGGGGTTTTACAACAAAACCCCATTGTTTAACATAAAAAAACGCCGAAGCGTTTGATTATTTAGAATTTAAATTCAACATCTTGGCGTTTTTGTGTTTCAGCTTCGAAGAAGTCTCGTTTTGTATACCCCTTCATGCTCGCTATCAACGAACTAGGGAATACTACAATCTTCTGATTGTAATAGGATACGTTTGCGTTATAGACACGTCTCGCTGCTTGGAGGTTTTCTTCTACTTCAGAACTCGCAGACTGGAGTTTACCAAAGTTTTCAGAAGCTCTTAGTTGTGGGTATTGTTCGACTACTACATTTAAACGGGCAATCGATTCAGATAATTCATTTGCGAAAGCTTGTTTTTCATTGATGGGTGCACCATGGGCTGGTTGTCGCATCGACACGATGGATTCTAATGTTTTCTTCTCGTAATCTGCATAACCTTTGGTAGCCGCAATCATCTTCGTAAGTAAATCATATCGCTTAGTTAGCGCAACATCGATGCCAGATTCTGCTTCATCCACTTTAACAATCAATCGATTAAATGTGTTAATTGTGCCAATCACCCATAAAATAACGATGATGACTAACGCTAAAAGTCCAAATACTACATATAATGCATAATCCATAAGTACTACCTCCTAAGTTCAAATCAAGTCATCTAGTCATTTCTAGTTAATGACTTTCAAATCTTTCTAATCATTGTATTTTTTATCGATATTCACAGACTAATTTTACAATAAAGACTTAAAAATATCAACCTTATCTAAACGTTCCCACGGTAACTCGATATCACTTCTACCCATATGCCCATAATTCGCGGTTTGTTGATAAATTGGACGTTTGAGATTAAGGGTGTTGATAATCCCTTTTGGTGTCACATCAAAATGGTTTCGAATGACTTCAACAATCTTGTGGTCTTCCACTCTTGCAGTACCAAAAGTATCAATACGAATGGACACAGGTTTAGCAACACCAATCGCGTATGCTAATTGCACTTCGCATTTCGAAGCCACACCACTCGCAACCACGTTTTTCGCAATATATCTCGCCATGTAAGAAGCACTTCTATCGACTTTTGATGGGTCTTTACCGGAGAAAGCACCACCACCATGTCTTGCATAACCACCGTATGTATCTACAATAATCTTTCTACCTGTTAAGCCAGAGTCACCTTTAGGACCACCGACAACAAACTTACCAGTTGGGTTAATTAAATATTTTGTGTTTTCATCCACTAAATTTTGAGGTAAAACCGCATCAATAACGGCTTTTTTAATGCCTTTACGAACGATTTCAATATCGATATCTGCGTGTTGTGAAGAAACAACAACCGTATCAATTCTTGCAGGACGATCAAATTCATCATACTCAATGGTGACTTGAGCTTTCCCGTCGGGTCTTAAGAAGTCTAAAATATTTTGGTGTCTGACTTCATCGAGACGTCTCACAAGACGATGAGCTAATTCAATCGGTAGTGGCATATAGTTTTCGGTTTCATCACACGCAAACCCAAACATCAAACCTTGGTCTCCCGCACCTTGTTCATGTCCTTCATATTCATCGACACCCATCGCGATATCCGGCGATTGGCTATTAATCGATACTAAAACGGCTAAGTTTTCCGCGTCAAATCCATATTTACCGCGGTCATAACCGATGGTTGCAACCGTGTTTCTCACAATTGATTGGATGTCAACGTAAGTATTCGTTGTGATTTCACCCATGACTAAAACTAAGCCTGTGGTCACTGCAGTTTCACAGGCCACACGGGCATCTTTGTCATTGGTTAAGATGGCATCTAGGATGGCATCGGATAAGCGATCACAGATTTTATCTGGGTGACCACTGGTGACTGATTCTGATGTAAATAGTTTTCTTTCCATAATTTTTACCTCCAAGGATCAAAAAAACTCTTTCCCAACGAAAAGAGTTTTTAATCTCTCATTGTTGGGTTGTACCCCTCGTCATTAGCACCTTGCTTAAGCAGGTTGCTGCTACATCAACGGCGACTAGCCTTCGTAGCTCTTAATAAGAATGTATTCAGTTAATTAAGCATACCTATTATAACATGTCACAATTAATTTTCAAGTGAAATAGATTTAATATTCATTATATATTTTCTCAAAATCCGCTTTAAACTTTAAAAAGCGTTCAACGAGTGTTGATTCAAAATAAACATAGAAACTTTTTTCAAATAATTGAATGACTGCAGCGTTAGGATAAGGTCTCTTATAAGACTTAGAACTACGCATCGTAACATAGAGATCCACTAATAATATCACTTGCGATTCAATTTGTGGTTGAATCCCTCTCATTTCACTCATGAATTTATCGTTCGCAACCCCTTCTATATGGGCTCTCGCAATATCTTCAGACTTTTGAGCGAGTTGAAACCGTTTCGCAATCATTGTTCCTAGGGTTGTTTTTTTCTTTAAGTTATCATAATCTTCAGCCTCAATCCCCTTTTGGACCAAGTCTTCGAGTTCATGAGCACGAAGATGAATCGTTGAATAATTTTCAATATACTCAATCTGTTTATTATTCAATCCAAAATAAGACCCTAATCTAACACTCATTTTCGAGACCAAATCAATGTGTTGTCGATCTAAAAATGTCCTTTTTGAGGATAAAACAACGGCGTATAAATCGGAAACAATGTTCGTAAAATCGGTTTGAACTTCACGACGTTTAATGAGTTCTTTTTTACGCTCTTCTTGCATATAAGCTCCCATCGAGACGATGGCGTAGATGACAATCATAAAGATGCTAAATAAGACAATACGTAAGTAAAAATCTTGAGCTGCTTTGGTAGGTAAAAATTGCTTTAAGAACTCTGCGATACCTAACCCTTCATATACTTCAGTTAGTTTGTAGGTCCATACAAAGTGAATGAATGTGATACCCGCCACCATGCCTTGAAATGTCCAAATGACTAATCGTCGACTTTGATAAAGCGATATAACAACGACTGAATAATAGATCAAAATATAGCCTGCTGTTTCAAAATTATCATACAATCGCGCATAGATTAAGATTGCTGAAATGAACATATAAATCGCTTCAACATACATCGCGACTTCTTGTTTGGTTTTATCATGACGTTCAACAAAAATTAAACGGTTGATGACGTTGTTTAAGAAGAAGGTAAAAGGGAAGGATAACGCAGAAAAGAGCCAGTCAGATGGCTCATCATTTACCGCTGCGATAAAGAATAGAATTATCGAATATACAATGTTCGATAAAAAGATGATATTTTTAATGACAATGTTTCTACGGTGAAGTACCATGACATCATCGGTAATATCAATATTTTCTTCAAAGCCAAACAAGCGGCTAAAAAAGTTTTTGGTCAAATTCTTGAATTTATCCTTTTTCACGCTTGTCCCCCTAAATCTATGTTTTAGTCAAATAGTGACATTTGTTTATGTGGTTCCTCATGCGCAATGTCCTCATTGATCACTTGAGCAACACGTGTGGATGCTGCTGCTGCAATTGCCCCAACGATGTCATCTAAGAATGTATGAACGATACCTTCTTTTTTGCCATCTTCGTTGAGTTTCTTAACGATGCCGTGTTTGTTCACGTCGATATCGCCAAAGTTAGTCATACCTATGACACCATAAAGTCTAGCGACATCTAAACCCAATACTTCATCGACACCGAATAGACCTAAATCTTGTTCGATGATGTCTTGAATAGGCGAAGAAAACTTCTTTTGTTCAACCATTTTATCGATTTCGACTGAGAGTAAGACATGATGGAATATATCTCTTAAAGATAATACTTTCAATACGGATTCTTTACAGGTTTCAAACTTAATATTTTCGGTGTAACGGGCTTGTTGTTTGTAGGCAATCATCGCGATATCATCGATTTCTACCCCACGGCTCTTCAATGCTTCGATACAAAGACGAGTCATTTCTTCACGACTAAATAACACTTTTTTCTTCATTGTTGACAATGTCTCCTTTAGTGAATAGCTTTTGTCCATTTAAGAAATCTTTTGCAAGCATGATTTTCTTATTTTCAGGTTGGATTTTAATGAGCTCCACCACGCCATCTTTAGCTTGAATTAATAGTCGTTTTTTGTCGCTTAAAATTTCACCAGGGACTCCACTTGATATTATATCACTTTTTGCGATTTCATACACCTTAATCCGTGTTTTGTTAACAAAAATGGATCCGCCAGGTTGTGATAACAAAGACCTCAAATGACAATCGATTTGATGAACCGTTTGATTGAAATCTAAAATCTCATCCACTGGTTTTAGGTTATAAGCAAATGTCACCTTAGATTCATCCTGTTGGATACGAGGTGTACGACCTTGTAAGAGCATATCGATGTTTGATTCTAATAAAGTTTTCGCTGCAATACTCAATTTAGCCATGAGTGTATCTGTGGTATCGTTTGGTTCAATCATCACTTTATGAATGTCAATGATATCTCCAGAATCCATTTTTGGAGCCATATACATCAGTGTGACCCCAGTC
>CAZXLG010000038.1:0-13857 GCA_964641335.1 uncultured Paracholeplasma sp. | reverse complement strand
CATCTGCCGCTGCGGCCATCATTGAAGCATTTAATATGCTAGATGAATCTGATGAATATACCAAGAAACTTTGGGAAAATGCCCGTTATTTAAAACAAAGACTTCAATCAATGGGATTTGATATTGGTCATTCAGAAACGCCAATTACCCCAATTTTGATTGGAGACGAAGTGAAAACAATGGCTTTTTCAAAACGATTATTGGATAATGGTGTATATGTATCTGGCATCATTTTCCCAACAGTTCAAAAGGGCAAAGGTCGTATTCGTGTGATGGTATCCGCACTACATACAAAAACCATCCTCGATGAAGCCCTAAAAATCATCGAAAAGACAGCCAAAGAAATGCAAATCCTGTGAGGTAAAGACATGATTTTATTGGTAGAAACGAAAGAAAACATCAAAAAAATATCCAAAATGTCTAGAACGATTTGGACAGAAGCGTATGAGAAAATATTATCAAAAGAACAAATCGACTATATGTTAACGACGTTTTTATCGGTACAGTCCATCAAGGATCAGATCAATACAGGGTATGAATACTACATCATTAAAGCCGATAAACCCGTAGGTTTTGGCGCGATTAAGGAAGAACTAGACAAAGTGTTCTTATCCAAAATTTACATCTATAAAGAATATCGTAATCAGGGGTATATGAAGGGCTTCATTGAGAAAATCAAGGAACGCCATAAACCGATCTACTTAACCGTTAATAAATATAATTTAGACGCGATTAAAGCCTATCAAAAAATGGGGTTTCAAGTTGTAAAAGAACAAGTCACTGATATTGGAAAAGGGTATGTGATGGACGATTATGTTTTGGAGCTCGCTATATGACCTTCAAAGATATTTATCATCAAGAAGCAGAAAAACCTTACTTTCAACAACTGAAATCATTTATTCAACATGAACGACTCACCAAAACCATTTACCCTAAAAAAGAAGACTTATTTAGGGCATTTGACCTTACCCCATTGGATAGTAGTAAAGTGGTGATCATCGGTCAAGACCCGTATCCTGGTGAAGGACAAGCCCATGGCTTGTGTTTTTCCGTGAATAAAGGCATTCCTTTACCACCCTCATTACAAAATATATATAAAGAAATTGAATCCTCATTACACGTGAAAATGCCGAATCATGGGGATTTATCGAATTGGGCAAGACAAGGGGTTCTATTGTTAAATACGATCCTCACGGTTGAAGCCAATAAACCATTATCGCACATGAATAAAGGTTGGGAAACTTTCACACTTGAGGTCATCCAAGCCATCAATCAATTGAATCAACCGATTTGTTTTCTATTGTTTGGTGCACATGCTCGTGGGTTTAAACGTTATTTGACGAACCCAAACCATTTAATTTTAGAGACATCACACCCATCACCTTTATCCAATTATCGTGGATTTTCAGGGAGTCAGGTCTTTCTTACATGTAATCAATTCTTACAATCCAAAGGCATACAAACAATAATGTGGCAGGATTTATAAATCCGTGATACAATACCCTTACAGAGTAATAAGGAAGCGTTAAGTGATTAACCATGGGATGTCGGGTTGATACGAACACAAACGTGGCGGTTTCCTTATGCGTCCGCTGTAAGTTTTTTTATAGTGGATCTCTAGTAGATGGAGGTCTTTTATTTTGAAAAGTAACGTGAAGTATTTGGCTTTAGCGGGGGTGCTAACTGCACTATCCGTAGCCCTCGATGTCTTTGTAAAACAAGTCATCCCTGTGCTAAATTTTGGTTTACCATATTATGCGATACCCCTCATAATTGGGGGTATCTTATTAGGGCCAGTATATGGCTTAATGATGGGATTTGTCAGTGATTTTATTGGATTCCAATTAGCCCCACAAGGCGACTATATTTTATTGTTCGCTCTAAGTGCGATGGCTTGGGGTTTCTTCCCTGGATTGTTATTGAAACACAAATCTGGTTTGATCAAAATCGCTTTGGTTTTATTGTTCACCCATGTTTTCGCAACCGCTTCAAATACCGGGGCAATGTTCCTTTATGGTTGGGGTGAATACGCGATGGCATCCCTTGCTTTGAGAGTGTGGATGTTACCTGTCAATGTGGTGATTTTAACGTTGTTGACCTATTTCTTAAACATGAGGCTTCAACACGTTTATGAAGATTATTTGTTTCAAAAATAAATTCTAAACGCCTACATCCAAGGCGTTTTATTTTTTAATCAAAAAAATTCAAAAAAATTCATAAGTCGATTTATTTCATCATTTAGTTGGTGTATAATAAGCGTGAGGTGATACTTATGTTAGAAATTAAAAATGTAGTAAAAACCTATAATAAAACAAAACGAGCGAACGATGATATTTCGTTAACCATTGAACAAGGTGATTTATTTGGGTTTGTAGGTCATAATGGGGCTGGTAAAACAACCCTATTAAAAGCGATTGCTGGAATCATTGATTTTGACTCAGGCGAAATACTCGTGGATGGGTATTCTATTAAGAAAGACCCACTACACGTAAAATCCATCATTGCGTATATACCAGATAACCCTGATATTTATGAATCACTCAGTGGTATTGACTATTTAAACTTCATTGGGGATGTTTTTAAAGTGCCAACCATTGAGCGTAAGCAACTGATTGAAACCTATGCGAAAAAGTTTGAACTCGATCAAGTACTGAACCATCCGATTTCATCTTATTCACACGGGATGAAACAAAAATTAGTGATCATCAGTGCATTGGTTCATAAACCGAAATTACTTTTACTCGATGAACCGTTTGTAGGGTTAGACCCAAAAGCAGCTTTCCTTTTGAAAGAAGAGTTTAAAGCCCTTTGTGCCACCGGTTGTAGTATTTTCTTCTCAACCCACGTCTTAGAAGTCGTTGAAAAATTATGTAATAAGGTTGCGATTATCAAGCAAGGAAAGATCGTGGCTGAAGGTTTAACTCAAGATATCATCAAGAACCAAACCCTAGAACACCTATTCATGGAGATTGCGAGTGAAGCCTAATGTATCTTAAACTCATCCGTGTCTTTTTTAAAGAAAACTTCTCGATGAAGCGACTCTTTGGATTTGATGTCAAGAAGAGTAACGGGAAAACCTTTTTGATTGGGTTCGCGATTCTCTACGCACTGGCGGCTTATATGGGTGTTTTTGGTTATTTATTCTTTGATTTAGCCAAACTCATGCATGAAGCCAATCAAGTTCAAGTCGTGTTATCGTTTGCGGTCACGTATACCATTGGATTATCGGTTATGATGGCCTTATTTAGAGCGAGTGGTTACATTTTCCATTTCAAGGATTATGAGATATTAGCACCGCTACCGATTCCTGATCATGTCGTCTTATTAGGAAAGTTGACGATGATGCTTCTGATTATTTACATCACATCGTTCATCTTTGTACTACCCATCGCTTTTGCCTATTTTTACTGGAATGGATTAACCGTTTTAAGTTTGTTATATTTCTTAATCGGGTTTATCCTAACGCCATTAATTCCAGTGGCTTTGTTGTCTTTCGTTTCATTAGGGTTAGACTATATCACTAAGAAACTCCCTTTCGCAAAAATCCTCAATATCATATTGTTATTTGCGATATTTATAGGCATATTTGCACTATCATTCACCTTTAATGATCCAGAAGTGAATCCACTCACAGGTCAAATTGATATGGTCAAAGGACTAAGCGACCTTTATCCACTCATCGGTTGGTATATCGATGGTGTACATGAATTAAATCATTTACACATGCTTTATTATGTTTTAGCCTCTCTTATCGCGTTTGTTTTATTCATTTTATCTGTGAATAAAGTCATCAAAAAGACCAATCAAACCAAATCTAAAGGCTATATTACTAAAAATACCAAAGTTACTTATGACTCTAAGGGGTTAATATTTACGATGGTGATCAAAGAGATTAAGAAGTATTTTTCCATTCCAATCTACGCTGTAAATACCGGACTAGGTCCAGTGATATTACTCGTTTTAGGTGTTGCATCCTTCATTTTCAAATCTGACATTCAAACCGTTTTAGCTCAATTGATGGAAGTTGATTTATCCTTAGAACCGATGATACTCATTCTCTTTGGATTCTCCATCGTGATGACCTATACCCCTGCGATCAGTTTATCATTAGAGGGTAAGAATTTTTGGATCTTAAAGAGTTTACCGATTGAACCAAGGACAGTGATGTTATCAAAAATCATATTTAATTTAGTACTCATTATTCCAATCGGACTCATCAGTTTGATGATGCTTGGTTTTAATCTTAATATCGACATTCTATCAATTTTTGTCATGATGTATGTAATTATTACTCTATCGATTTTATCCTCACTCATCAATGCCTATGTTAATTTATACATGCCTAAATTCGACTTTCAAAGTGAAGTTGAAGTCATCAAGCAAAGTATCGCTTCGATGGTCGGGGTGTTTGGTGGATTTGCGCTATTAATCAGTTTTGGTTTTATCTATTATTACTTGAGTGGCTGGTGGAATACACAAGGCGCATTATTCTCGATTGGAACCATGATGGCATTTTTATCTCTTGTCTTAACCATGTATTTGAAACCTGTATCGGAAAAACAGTTCAATAAAATGTAAAAAAAACTGCTCTAATAAGAACAGTTTAAACGTACACGAAAGCAATTTGATAAACCCAAATTGCTTTTTTATTTTGTTGATTCGCGTTCAATCAATTTGACATCTAATACACTATGGAAATCGCCTAAGGATTCGTCATTGAGTAATTTAACTAAAGATTCTAAAGCTAATTCACCCATTCTACGAATTGGTTGTTCGATTGTGGTAATGGTTGGAGAAACCAAGGTGGTGTATACGATGTTATCAAATCCGACGATTTGGACTTCTTCAGGCACTTTTCTACCCAGCTTTTGAAGGATGTTTTGAGCGTGAATTGCGAGAAAGTCAGAGGTTGCGAAAATGCCATCGATTTCAGGGTGATCCTTAATGATTTGGGTAATGACATCAATACTTGGATTGAGTAAGTCAGTATCATATGAAATGTATGGGATATTATTTTGAACCAAAACTTGTCTAAAACCTAAAGAACGCTCTGATACCGTTAGTAAGAAGGATGGACCTCTGAGTTCTAGAATGTATCTTGTTCCACCTGAAATAAGTTTTTGAGCAGCGATGATCCCACCTAGAATATTATTAGATGTGATAGAAGGGATATTTTCAGATAGAATATGGTCGACAGTCACAATCGGTAGATCAGACTTGATCAATTGTTCGACGTTGTGTGCGTTCGAAGCCACAATGATACCATCAATGTTATATTGTGAGTAGATGTGAATATAGTCTTTTTCACGTTTTGCATTATCTTGGGTATTGGATAACATAATTTTATACCCTAAACGCATCGCCGCATTTTCAATGCCTTCAATGAGTTCAGCGTAGAACTGTGTATCAAAATGAGGCACCAATACACCAATCAATTTCGAATGTTTATTAAACAAACTGCGAGCGAGTTCATTTGGGATATAATTGAGTTGGTGAATCGCATTCTCAACGAGCGCTCTGGTTTCTTCATTCACATACCCTTTTTTGTTGATGACACGAGAAACGGTTGCGACACTGACATTTGCTTTTTTTGCGACATCTTTAATGGTTGCCATAGATAAACACCTCATGAATATTATATAATAATACTATATTTTTAGAAAGTAAAAACGAAAGGGACACACTATGATCAAAATCATCGGCGCAGGATTGGCCGGTAGCGAAGCTGCCTGGTATCTTGCGAATCAAGGATATAAAGTAAAACTCTATGAAATGAGACCTGTCAAAATGACGCCAGCTCATCAAACCTCAAACTTTGCTGAACTGGTTTGTTCAAACTCACTCAGGTCTAATGACCCCTACAATGCGGTGGGAATGCTTAAAAATGAAATGATGGCGATTGGTTCACTCATCATGGAAGCTGCCTATCAAAAAGAAGTACCTGCAGGTTCTAGCTTAGCAGTAGACCGCATCGGATTTAGTGCCTACGTCACAGAAAAGATTAAAAACCATCCGAATATTGAAGTTATCCATGAAGAAGTATCGGATATCGATATTGATACATATACAATCATCGCTTCCGGACCATTGACATCCGATATCTTATCTTCAAAAATTCAAGCGTTATTTGATGCGAAACAACTTCATTTTTACGATGCTGTTGCACCCATCATCGATGGTGAAACCATCAATTATGATATTGCTTACTTAAAATCACGATATGATAAAGGTGAAGCTGCGTATATCAACTGTCCGATGACCAAAGAACAGTATAATCATTTTTATGATGAACTCATGAATGCTGAAAGAGCCACATTAAAAGATTTTGAAGTCAATGTTTTTGAAGGCTGTATGCCAGTTGAAATTATGGCATCTAGAGGCCGTGAAACACTCTTGTTCGGACCACTCAAACCAGTTGGGTTAGAACACAACGACCAAAAACCCTATGCTGTGGTTCAACTTAGACAAGATGATGCTGCGCATACCTTATTTAACATTGTCGGATTCCAAACCAATCTTAAATGGGGTGAACAAAAACGCATCATTCGATTAATTCCTGGATTAGAAAACGCCGAAATCGTACGTTATGGTGTCATGCATCAAAATACGTATTTAGAATCACCAAACATCTTAAATGGTTGTTATCAATCCATCAAATATCCAAAACTATTTGTTGCAGGACAAATCTCTGGTGTTGAAGGTTATATTGAATCTGCAGCTTCAGGCTTATCTGCAGCATACCATTTAAATCGACTCTTAAAAGGCCAAGAAATCAAACCTTTCCCACGAGAAACAATGATTGGTGCGATGAGTTATTACATCTCAACCCCAAATAAGAGTTTTAACCCTATCAATGCGAATTTAGGTATTTTACCACCCCTGGATAAACATAAAAAAGCAGAACGCAAACGCTTGTATGCAGAAAGAGCGAAAGCATCTTTAGAAGCCTTCATTAAGGAATAAAATGTATGGAAAATGAAATAGCACTCCAAACCTTCAAAGATTATTTAATGTATGAAAAAAAATATGCAGAACCCACCGTCACAGCCTATGTAGCGGATGTGGTCGCATTTTTAGAATTCATCCAAAAGGAAGGCTTTGGAGATGAACTCCTTCAAATCCGAAGGGAACGCTATTTCGGCCATTATCTGAATCACCTTAGCAATCAAGACTATAAGAATAAATCGATTACACGTAAACTATCCGCATTAAAAGCATTTTACAAGTTTCACTACAAGATGAAAAACATTGAAGTGAATCCTGTACTGACAGTTAAAGCACCGAAAATTGAAAAACGATTACCAAAAATTGTATCAACCAAAGAGATTGATTTGATTTTTCAATCGATTGATAAAAACACACCTTTGGGATTACGTAATTATTTGATTTTTGATTTACTCTATTCAACGGGTTTACGTGCTTCTGAACTTTGTAACCTACAGCTATCGGACATCGAATTATCTAATCAAAGATTACTCATCCATGGAAAGGGCTCAAAAGATCGTTATGTCATCATTCATGATACGTTGAAAGAAACCTTTAGAACTTATTTAACCTATACTAGACCCATATTATTAGCCAAAGGGGATTCCCTTCAAAATAAGGATGTTTTCATCAATTATAAAGGCTCTACATTAACTACGAGGGGATTAAGAGTGATTCTCAACACCCTTTTTGAAGACGCCGGTGAATTGATTCATGTATCCCCGCACATGTTAAGACATTCATTCGCATCCACTTTACTCAATAATGGCGCAGATTTGAGGGTTGTACAAGAACTTTTAGGTCATGAACACTTGAAAACTACCCAAGTATATACGCATTTAACCTCTGAAAAAATCCGCCAAACCTATAAAGAAAGTCATCCTAGAGCAACCAAAAAATGAAAAAACTCGCTGATATAATCATTGAATCTGGACTTGAAAATAAAATCCCTTCTGCGACCCGTTTAACTGTGCGCGCAATCATCCTTAAAGACCATCAACTCTTCATGACTTATTCGAAAAAGTTTGATGACTATATGACACCAGGGGGTGGAGTTGAAGAAAACGAAGACTTCATCGAAGCGCTAAAACGAGAACTTGTGGAAGAAGTTGGTGTGGTTGCGAAAACGATTGAACCCATCGGCTATATCGAAGAACTTAGAAGTGGTCAAAAAGATGCTATTTTGTATCAAAAGAGTCATTATTACAGTGTTTCTATCGATCACATGATCGAGACTCAACCGGAAGATTATGAAATTCGTTTTGGTATGACACCGGTATGGGTTAGTATTCATGAAGTGATTGAAAAAAACGACTATCAAATCCGAACTAGACTTAAAAAAGAGGGTTTAGAAATCCATCCTTATTCCACATTAACGAGAGAAAACATCGTTCTAAACTATATTAAAGAGGTTAACAAACTATGAGAAAATTTGAGAAGATTACCCACTATCAACAAACCCCATTTGAACTGCCTAAAAGAGCGACTTCACATTCAGCTGGCTATGATTTAGCCTCTATCGAAACCATTGAAATCAAACCTGGTGAAATCCAAAAAGTACCCACAGGATTGAAAGTTTCGATGGAGGATGGGGAAGTACTATTGGTATTTCCAAGATCCTCTTTAGGTCTTAAAAAACAACTGATGATGGCTAATAATGTCGGTGTCATCGATCAAGATTATTACAATAACCCAAGCAATGAAGGACACATCTTAATCCCAATTTACAACTTTGGAAATCAAACCCAAATCATTGAAAAACATGAGCGTGTTGCGCAAGGTATCTTTGTACAGTACTTAAAAACAGAGGATGATGTTGCGACAGAAGAAAAACGTATTTCTGGATTTGGTAGTACCGATAGATAGTGACTTAATCGCTTGATAACGCAATTCTTACTTTTTATTTAGAATTTTTAATAAATCGGGTTGCTATTTAGTTTGAAGTGACCTATAATGAATGTATACTTAATCTGGTTTAAGGTGTACCTAGTACATAACAGGGAAGAAAGTGAAATGCTTTCGCTGCCCCAGCAACCGTAAGATGGACAAATCACAAATACCACTGTGTATAACGGGAAGGTGTGATGCGGATGAAATCGAGCCGGTAGACCTACCTAAAACCCAATCAAGTACCGCCTGGGTGATGCGTGTATGAAAACAATTTTTTGATTGTTATTTATATCTATACTCCAGGTGGGTATAGATTTTTTTATTGACATAGAAGGCTGGAGGAGAAAAAAATGTCAAACTGGTTTAAAAAGATTTTATTAGTTGTGTTTTTACTAACCTTATCTTTTGGGTTAGCTGCTTGTCAAGTCAAACCTGAAGAAGGCGATAAAGTCTTAGTGACGGTGGAACTTTACAATCAAAATTTATTGGTGTCTAAAGAGTTTAAAGTGAATGAAAATGTGACTGCAGAAGCAGTCTTAGTAGAACACTTAGAACCAACATTTGAAACCTATACATGGGGCAAAATGTTATTAAGTTTAACCTATCAAACCTTTACATTACAACCAGGAGATCAAGAGTTTATCGCATTCTATGTGAATGGCGTATCTTCGATGGTGGGTGTATCTGAATATTATGTGAAAGAGAACGATGTTTTGGCATTCAAACTAGAAAGCTGGTCTTAGTGTGCGTATTCGAATTTTTGACCTCGTGGTGATATCGATTTTTACAGCGATCATCTTCGTCGTCGAACAAGCCCTATCCTTTATCCCTAACGTCCAATTGACGGTCTTTTTCTTCATTCTTTTTACCAAATTAATCGGATCTAAAAAGACGTTATTCATTGTGATTTTACACACGTTACTCGACAACATGTACATGGGAACAATGATATGGCATTTGGTGGTTCCAATGATGTTCGGTTGGTCATTAATTCCGATTTTACTAGGTACAGTGTTTAAAAAAGTGGATGGAATCCTAGGGTTATCCTTATTCGCATTTGGATTTGGATTCCTATATGGTTGGGCATTCATCCCATTCCAAGCCTATGTTTGGGGTTATGACATGTGGCTTTATTTCATCTATGATCTACCGTTTGAATTCGCTATGGCATTGTCTGGGGCATTGTCTGTGGCTATCTTATACCAACCGGTATATTATTACATGAATCAAGAAATTTCAAATTATCAATTATTAGAAACTAAACGCTATGTTTCCTAAAGAAGTCGAAAGATTTCTTTTTCTTTTCATCCGTTTTTAGCGGGTTTTGGGTTTAATTTTGTTAAAAAAAGCAAAACGGGTTGCATTCCCATATATTATATGATATAGTTAATAAGGCAATAAAATACACATGCATGAACAGTAGTTTACCAGGTGCCCAGACGGGTGGTTGAAACTATGTATGTCATGCAGAGGAAGACTAACAAATGGAGGAAAGAAAAATGTCAGTCGTTTCAATGAAGCAATTACTTGAATCTGGCGTACACTTCGGTCACGCGACTAGAAGATGGAACCCAAAGATGGCTCGTTACATTTACACTGCACGTAACGGCATTTACATCATCGACCTTAAGAAGACTGCAGAGTCTATCGAAAAGGCATACCAAGCATTGTTCGCCATTGCACAAAATGGTGGTAAAGTCCTATTCGTAGGTACTAAGAAACAAGCACAAGAAGCAGTTAAAGAAGAAGCAGCCAGAACTGGTCACTACTATGTTGACCAAAGATGGTTAGGTGGTACCTTAACCAACTTCAAGACCATTCGTAGAAGAATCAAGAGATTAAAAGACTTATACGATATGGAATCACAAGGTACATTCGATGTATTACCTAAGAAAGAAGTCATCGGTCTTAAGAAAGAACGCGAAAGACTTGAAAAATTCCTAGGTGGTATCAAAGAAATGCAAAAACTACCTGAAGCCATCTTCATCGTAGACCCACGCAAAGAAAGAAATGCGATCTTAGAAGCACGTATCTTAAACATCCCAGTTTTCGGTATCGTTGATACAAACTGTGATCCAGATGACGTTGACTATGTCATTCCTGCGAATGATGACGCAATCAGAGCCGTTAAACTAATCACTTGGGTAATGGGTAATGCAGTCATTGAAGCACAAGGTGGCGTGGTTGAAAAGTTTGAAGATGCTGAAGAAGTCAACATGCAAGAAGCATCTAGAAACGTTGAAAACAAAGAACGTCCAAGACGTCCTCAAAGAGACAATGCTCAACCTAGAGAAAATAGAGAATACAAGAAGCCTTATGTTAAAAGAGAAGGCGCAGCACAACCAGCTTCATCGGCTCAACCAACTGAACTAGAAAAACTAAAAACAAGTGAATTAAGAGAACTTGCAAAAGCAAAGAATGTTCCTGGCTATGAAGAAATGAAGAAAGCTGACTTACTTGCAGCATTAAAGTAAAAAGTAGATAGGGATGTTAATTCATCCCTTTTATTATAATAAAGGTATCAAATGAATTAAAAAAAGGTATAATATTATTGGAAATTAGGAGGATATTAACCATGGCAGTTACAGCAGCACAAGTCAAAGAACTAAGAGACATCACCGGTGCAGGGATGTTAGATTGCAAAAAAGCACTAGAACAAACTGATGGCAATATTGAAGCAGCCGTTACTTATTTAAGAGAAAAAGGAATTGCAAAAGCCGCTAAGAAAGCAGATAGAATTGCTGCAGAGGGTCTATGCAATGTCATCGTTGAAGGCAATGTTGCCGTCATTTACGAATTAAACTCCGAAACTGACTTCGTCGCTAAGAATGAAAAATTCTTAAGCTTATTAGACAATTTAGGACACATCATATTAAACAGTGGTGCAGAAAATACAGAAGCTGCATTACAAGCTAAACAAGATGGTAAAAATGTTGAAACCATTCTTGCTGAAGCAACCGCAACCATCGGTGAAAAGATTACCTTAAGACGCGTTCAAAGAGTGGTTAAACAAGCTGCTCAAGTCTTCGGTGCTTACAAACACATGGGTGGTAGAATTGCAACTTTAGCAGTATTGAATGGCGGAAATGACGCTGTTGCTAAAGATATCGCAATGCACGTAGCAGCACAAAAACCACAATACTTAGACCAATCTCAAATCTCCGCTGATTATATTGCGAAAGAAAGAGACGTATTAGTACACCAAGCAATGGAAGAAAACTCCAAAGAAGCTAAACCAAAACCACAAAACATCCTTGAAAAGATGGTCGAAGGTAGATTAAACAAACAACTCAAAGACATCTGCCTAGTCAACCAACCATTCGTGAAGAACCCAGACGAAACTGTTGAACAATACGTTAAAAACAACAAAGCTGTTGTGGTTTCCTTCATTCGCTTAGAAGTTGGCGAAGGTATCGAAAAGAAAGAAACTGACTTTGCTAAAGAAGTCATGGAACAAGTCAAAGCTTAATTAAAATAAAATCTAAAGGTCGAGGTGTCTATGAGCTATAAACGCGTATTACTAAAAATGAGTGGAGAAGCGATGAAAGGCCATACTGAGTTTGGCATCGATCCACAAACCGTCATGAAGTTAGCCAAAGAAATCAAGGAAGTTAAAAACCTTGGTATCGATGTGGGTATCGTCGTAGGTGGTGGGAACATTTGGCGTGGTAAAACCGCTGAAGGTTTAGGTATGGATCGCGCACAAGCAGACTACATGGGTATGCTTGCGACCATTATGAATGGACTGGCATTACAAGACGCACTAGAAAAACTCGGCGTCCCAACCCGTGTGATGAGCTCATTAAACGTTTCTGAAGTATGTGAACCATACATCAGAAGACGTGCCACTCGTCATATGGAAAAAGGTAGAGTAGTAATATTTGTTGGCGGTACAGGATCACCTTACTTCTCAACCGATACTGCAGCCGCGTTACGCGCCGCAGAAATCGATGCAGAAGTCATATTGATGGCGAAAAATGGTGTTGAAGGAGTTTATAACAAAGACCCGAGAAAGCACAATGATGCCATCATGTATAATGAATTAACGCACAAATTTGTGCTAGAACATGGATTAGAAATCATGGATTCCACGGCAGCTAGTCTATGTAAAGATAACAAAATCGATCTCATCGTATTTAATATGAACCAGGAAGGCAATATCAAAAAAGCCGTCTTAGGTGAAAAATTAGGCACCATCGTAAAATAGGAGAATAAGATGAACGAACAAGCTGATTTACTATTATTAGAAGCAGAAGAAAAAATGGAAAAATCCATTCATGCCCTTCAACACGATTTCGCAACCATTCGTACAGGTAGAGCAAACCCATCTTTACTTGACACCATTTTAGTCGAATACTATGGTGTTGAAAGCCCAATCAAACAAATTGCTTCTGTGACAGTGCCTGAAGGAAATCAACTGTACATTAAACCTTTTGATAAATCCACTTTGAAGAAAATCGAATCGGCAATCCAAGCCTCACAATTGGGGTTACAACCTCAAAATGATGGTGTTGGTGTCCGTTTGATTTTACCTCAACTCACCACAGAACGCAGAAAAGAATTGGCTAAACAAGCTGAGAAATTAGCTGAACACGGTAAAGTTGCAGTAAGAAATGTCCGCCGTGAAACCAATGAACATATCAAAAAGTTAGAATTAACTGAAGATGCTGAACATGGTTACATCGAAGATGTTCAAACCCTTACAGACAAATTTGTTGAAAAGGTCGATCAAGTCACTAAGATTAAGATTGACGAAATCATGGCAATCTAAATGCAAAAAGGCTAAGCGATTAGCCTTTTTTTGACACTATAACGAAAAAGTGACGATAATATCTTACATTTATCTTAAGTATCCGTTATAATAAGTTTAAAGGAGAATGATATTATGGCAAAGAAACAAAATTTAAGTTTACTTGAAATTATTTTAATTGTGTTCCCTTTAACCAATGGTCTAGGGATCGACAGATTCGTCATGGGAGACAT
>CAZXLG010000037.1:0-13889 GCA_964641335.1 uncultured Paracholeplasma sp. | reverse complement strand
TTGGATTTGTTCGATCATTCATCCTAATCAAAACAAAAACGCATGCAAATGCGTTTTTTTTGTTACTTGAACTTGTAGGCGATAAAAACATTCACATGAGTGTCTTTCTTTTGTAATAAAGCAAATACACCACTCATATCTCCTTTTAAATTATTTGATTTCATATAGTCGTTTAATTCACCGGTAAATTGACCTTCTATAAAACCTTCATACTCTGAAAGTGACAATTTAAAATGAAGGTAATCATGATTCTTTAATGGAATAATTCGAATGCTCTTTGTAGGGGCAAGTTCAGGAACCGATGCATAAGCTAGGTAAACGATGTTTTTATGAGTGCCTTGTTTAATTAATAAGTCCAAAGTATAAAGTTCAAACTGGGTAACACCATTTTGATCAAGATAATCATAAAGTACATGTTGTACCTCCTCCATAGACTGTCCCATACTTTGTGCCAAATGCGTATGGGGTAAATTGACTCGAGTAAACTCTAGTGCCATCATTAACCTCGTTTCTGTATGTTTTCATTTTATACCTTTTCTATATTAACTGCAATAGAATCCCTATTATGAAATATGAATGAAAGCTCATATTAACAGTATAGTGATTTAACTGAATAACAATCATAAAGACACACAAAAAACGTTTTAGATATAGCTCATCAATACTGCTCCACAATTATCCGTAATATCAGTATGAAATAACACACACCTACCCATGAGAAAAAGAAGAAGTAAAAGAGAGAAGAACAATTCTCAAATCTATCCCAAAAATAGGTAAAAACAGTCGAAAAACCCCCTAGACGGACAAATGTTAAGGATAGCAGTTGTCGATTCGTCGCAACACCTCTCTTAACTATATTAAATTACATATTAATCGATTTATGAGTATAATTAAAGCACATTAATTAGCCTACGATGACTCGTTAAACGATATAATCTTCGTTTTAATGATATCATTTATTCAAGAGAAGTTTCTCTATTTATTTTCAAAAGAGTTCCTATAATGTATATTATGTAAACCATATAGAAAAACGACTATAGTGCGATTATGAGTTTTATTGTGGGAATGTGTATAATGTGGATAACTCAAATTTTGCCCTTCTCAAAATGTGATGGGTGTATTTTACCCCATTTTGACTCAATTGATTCAGTTCTCTTTAACGACGAATAAAATCATGACTCTTGAACACCTTTTTTGAATGCAAAAACCATGTGTTCATGGTAAAATGAAATCGGAGTTGATGACTATGAAAAAAATACTAATTGTCTTCACTGGTGGGACAATTTCAATGACGAATGATGATCAAACATCGAAGTCTGTTATTTCAAACAATGAATCGGATTTAATCAGTAAAATAAGAAAACGCTTTCATAATATTACATTAGTGCCTCATTTATTTTCCATGAAACCTTCTCCCTCGATTACGCCTGATGATATGTTACAGATTGGTCAACTGATTGATCAGTACTTAACCGATGATGATTATGTTGGTGCAGTTGTCACACACGGCACAGACACACTTGAGGAAACGGCGTTCTTTTTAGATTTGTACATCAAAACAAAAAAGCCTGTGGTGGTCACAGGTTCTATGAGAAATTTCTCTGAACTAGGATATGATGGTTTCAGTAATCTCTTATCAGCAATCTTAGTTGCTTCAAGTTCTAGTTCCTATAATCGTGGTTGCTTAGTCGTACTCAATGATGAAATCAACTCAGCGCTTGAAGTTACTAAAACACATACACTTGCACTCGACACGTTTAAATCACTTGAGTTTGGACCTTTAGGTATTGTCGATGAACAGGATGTCACTTATTATCGTGATTCGGCAAAGAAAAAATATCATTTAACCCCTAGTCAATTAAAGGCCAATGTAGAGATAGTGAAGGTTGTAACAGGTCAAAATGGTGATCTCATCGATTTCTTCATTCAATCTAATAAAGTCCAGGGTATTGTTTTAGAAGCTTTTGGTCGTGGTAATGTCCCTCCAATGATGGTTCCTTCGATTAAACGGGCATTAGATCAAGGTATTAAAGTGGTTTTAACTTCACGTTGTCCTAAAGGACGCGTGCGCGATACATACGGGTATGAAGGCGGTGGTTATCACCTTAAACAACTCGGTGTTTTATTTGCTGGTGACCTTTCTAGCCAAAAGGCTCGTATTAAGTTGATGTTAGCCTTGAGTCAGGATGACTTTAAGGTTGAAAAATTCTTTGAATTCTAAGGCAAATGTCTAGTCCTACTAGACTTTTTATTATGAACAAATCGACTAAAGCGCTTACTTCTAATAATATCGTCATTTCGCCATTATAAGACTTAAGATGATTTATGAAAGGAATTGTGAAAATATGAAAAACTTGTCCTTTACTCTACCATTTTAAGAAATATGTGGTAAAATACTTATGGATGTTTAATAAGGGTTAAAACCAATCAATTTGACCCCTGAAAAACCGATTTAGGAGGGCTATTATGAAAAGAAAAACAAAGATTGTTTGTACGATTGGACCATCAAGTGAAAGTGAAGTAATGATTGAAAAAATGATTGAAGCCGGGATGAATGTGGCTCGTCTAAATTTCTCCCATGGTTCTCATGAAGAACATAAAAACCGTATTGAAACCATTCGTCGTGTAGCAGCGAAAATGGGTCGTTATGTCGGTATTTTAGCTGACACTAAAGGTCCTGAAATCCGTACTGGCGTATTCGAAAACGGATTCGCATCCTTTAAAAAGGGCGATATCGTTAAGGTCCATAAAGAACCTATTCTAGGTACCAAAGAAGCTTTCCATATCGATTGTAGAGAACTCTTTGATGATATTAAAGTTGGCGATTTCTTACTCATTGATGATGGTAAGATGCGTCTAAATATCATTGAAGCTACCAATGATGTATTAACTTGTGAAATCTTCAATAATGGCGTTATCAAGACTAAAAAAGGTGTAAACGTACCAAACGTTAAACTCTCCATGCCATTCGTTTCAAAAAAAGATAGAGAAGACATGCAATTCTGCGCTGAAATGGCTGTAGATATGATCGCTTTAAGCTTTGTGAGACGTAAAGAAGACGTATTAGAAATTCAACAAATTCTTAAAGACTTAAACGCACCAAAGATTGAAATCATCGCGAAGATTGAATCTCAAGAAGGCGTCGATGAACTCGAAAATATCCTTGAAGTTTCTGACGGTGTGATGGTTGCGAGAGGTGACTTAGGCGTTGAAGTTTCAACCGCTTTAGTACCTTTATACCAAAAGAAAATCATTTCAGTTGCGAATGCCAAAGGTAAACCAGTCATTACCGCAACTCACATGCTAGAATCCATGATGAGCAATCCTAGACCGACACGCGCTGAGGCTTCTGACGTTGCGAATGCAATTTTGGACGGTTCTGACGCGATTATGCTTTCAGGTGAATCAGCTGCTGGTGAATACCCAGTTGAATCCGTATTGACCATGGATACGATTGCTAAAGCCATTGAAGATAACATTCCTTATTATGAAAAACTTCAAAAAGCAATTCAAACTTCTCAATCTACTGTAAACGATGCTATTGGTATTTCTGTAAGCCTAAGTGCCTTAACTTTACCAGATGTCAAAGTGATTATCGCGTTCACCGAAACCGGTGGTACCCCTAAACGTCTATGTAAATTTAGACCTTCAGTCCCTGTCATTGCAGTATCCAATAACAAAGCTACCTGCAACAAATTAACATACTATTGGGGTGTATTCTCTGCTTATCGTCGTGATTTCACAGATATGGGATCCTATGACCGTGTAGCGATTGATGTGGCTAAAGAATTTGGTTTCCAAAAAGGTGATAAGATCATCATCACTTCTGGTTGGGCTCAACAACACGGGTCTACCAACACCTTACGTATCATCGAAATCTAGTTATATAAGAATAAAACGAGTTCTCATGAACTCGTTTTTTGTTTTATTTGTCGTCTTTAATGCTAGCTTGAAGTGGAATTGAACCAAGCGGTACTTCAGAAACAACCTTAACCTCATCAACTGAGGTAGTTTCAGCTACTTTTGGTTTGGGTTTTCTCGTTTTCTTTGGTTTTGGTTCTGTTTCTAATACAGGTTCAACAGTCTCTTCACTAACTTTTTCCGGTTCTGAAACAATTAGAGCCACTGTTTCTTCTGCAGGGGTTTGTTCAATTTCGATAGTTTCGTCAACCGCTTTCGATTTACGACGTTTCTTTTCATCGACTTTTCGTACTGATTGATCCGCTTCTAATTCTTTTTTAGCGACTTCTTCAGGAATAATCGCTTCAATTTTCGCTTTATTTTCTTCAAATTCGCGTTTAAGGGTCGCTTCTTTGATGCGTTCGATTTCAAGTTCTTTTTCTTTCTTCAAACGTTCAAGTTCAAGTTCACGGGTGCGGTTTTCTTTGATCGATTGTTCACGGATACGAATTTCATTGAGTTCGAATTCATCTTGGTCGAGTTTGTATTTAATCGCATCATGTTCTTTCTTTTGTTGTCTGCGAATTTCAGATTCACGAAGCGTTTTATTTGTTGATAATACCATATGACGACGAAGTTTGATGAATGGTCTAAAAATTAATCCCACAATTAAACCACTGCGTTCGAGAAAATTGTATTGTCCTGATTCATAACGCATTCGTTTGGCTTCGATACGGTCTTGTTTCTTGAGTAAACTGAATTGGTGCTTCAAGAAACGATTATTAATTTTTGGTTTAATCGACTTTCTTAATCCGATTTCATTTTCAACATAGATTCTGAATTTACGATATTTTTTACGATTAGCAAAAACCACTTTTTTAATATCATTTAAATTAAAGCGGACTTGGTATTTACTACGTGGAGCAATCATCACCAATTTTTCTTCAAGCGGGTATGAAATATTACGCATTTCAACCCCAACAACGTTGATGTGGTTGGTTGAGAAAGCTTTATTGATGATGGTTAAATTGATGAAGTTTTCACCTTCAATTTCCATTAAGGATTCTAGAATATAGAATTCTTGTTCACCTACACGGTTCGCAATACGTGCCAAACGGACGAGGGTGATGATGGAGGTGATCATTAAAAGAATCAAACCTGAAAATATAATGATATCCTCAGGAGTTAATGCCTGTAGCCATTCTAGCATACGAACCTCCTTAAATTAGATCCAAAAATGAGTGTCCATTTTCGGTCTTTTCAACTTTAAAATTATCTGAGATGGTTGCTGCAATATCGGCGAAAGTCTTAAACTGTGGTAAAGCTTTACCAGGTTTGCCTTTTGCATAAACGAGTAGCGGTACATATTCACGGGTATGGTCTGTACCGTGGTGGATTGGGTCATTACCATGGTCTGCTGTAATCATGAGCAAGTCATCTTCTTGAAGGTGTTCTAATAATCTTGGTAGGTCACGGTCAAACGATTCAATCGCTTTACCATAACCAATTGGGTCTCTACGATGGCCATATAAAGCGTCAAAGTCGACGAGATTTAAGAAGCATAGTCCTTTGAAAGGATGATTTTTCGCAATCTTAATGATTTTATCCATACCATCCTCATTGGATTGGGTACGTTCATAATTATTGATGCCTTCACCGACAAAAATATCATTAATTTTACCTAATGCGATGACGTCTAAACCTTTTTCATCCAAGAAGTTTAAGGTTGTTTTACCAAATGGTTTAACTGCGTAATCATGTCGGTTAGCGGTACGTTTGAAACTGTTCTTATCGGCACCAACAAAGGGTCTCGCGATGACTCTTGCGACTTTCCACTCGTCTTTCATGGTGATTTCACGTGCGATTTCACATATGCGATATTGTTCCTCAATTGGAATAATATCTTCATGCATCGCGATTTGTAATACTGAGTCAGCTGAAGTATAAACAATAAGTGCGCCTGAACGCATGTGTTCTTCACCGAGTTCAACTAAAATTTCAGTACCGGATGCGGCGACGTTCCCAATGATTTGTCTACCTGTACGCTTCGATAATTCATCGAGTAAAGCCTTAGGAAAGCCAGTATCGGTAAATGTTTGGAATGGTTCTGTAATATAGAGACCCATCATTTCCCAGTGTCCTGTCATCGTGTCTTTTCCGATGGAGGCTTCTTGAATCTTGGTGTAACTTGCTAATGGTGCGTTCGCAGCAGGAACGCCTTTGATAGGTACGATATTACCATACCCCATTTTTTGTAGATTAGGTATATGTAAGTTCATTTTTTCAGCGATATGACCAATGGTGTTAGCACCAACGTCATTGTAATCTTTAGCATCTGGGGCTTCGCCACAGCCTAGGCTATCCATGACGATTAAAAATACGCGTTTATACATTGTTTTTCTCCTTTGCTCTTGGGTGAGTATTTAAATAGACATCTTTTAAATGTTTTTGACTAATATGAGTATAAATTTGAGTCGTTTGAATATCTTCATGACCCAATAGCTCTTGTAAGGTTCTTAAATCAACACCGGCTTCAAGTAAATGGGTTGCGAATGAGTGTCTGAGGGTATGAGGGGAAATATCTTGCTCAATTCCTGCTAGTTTCGCTAATTTTTTGAGTATTTTGAAGAAACCTTGACGCGATAAACGTTTACCGTCTTGATTTAAAAATAGATAATCTATATTATTCATTGTAAGTTGATTCCGTGATTTTGTCAAATAGAGTCGTAAGGCCTGAATCGATAAATCACCGAGTGGGACCTCACGTTCTTTATTGCCCTTACCTAACACGCGAACATAGCCTTCGGTCAAGTGAATATCAGAAATTTTTAAGTCCAATAATTCGGTGACACGTAAGCCAGAACCATAGATGAGTTCGAGGAGTGCTTGATTTCTAATTGAAAGTGGATCGGTTCCTTTGACCCCTTCAATAATTTTTACGACCTCAGGGACAGATAATACTTGAGGAAGGGTCTTTTCAACCTTTGGGGATTCGATATCAAAAGCTACATTGTCTTTGGTTTCATTCTCGATCAAGAGAAATTGATGAAAGCCTTTAATCGCAGTGAGTTTTCTTGATAGAGACTTAGTCGATAGTGATTTTTTACTCAAACTTTTCATAAACGCTTCAATATGGCTGCGTTCAATTTTATCGATTTTCGTTAAATTGAAGGTTTTTTCTAAATAGGATCGGTATTGTTCCAAATCCCTTAGGTAAGCCGATATGGTGTTGTGGCTTAAGCCTTTTTCACGTTTTAAGTAATACTGATATTCATTGATTAAGTATTTCATAGGAATACCTCAAATACTTGATTACCTAAAAGCAGTCCTTTGGAGGTAAGTCTCAAGTACCCATTTTGAATCTCAATCAAACCGATTTCGAGTAATTTGATCAATTTTGGATATTTATCGAATAATCGAATATTAAACTTGGATTCGATGTCGTCTATCTTTAGTCCGATCAAACGTCTTAATCCAAAGATCAGTGTGTCAGATAAGTATTGAGCATCCGATTCGACATAGTCTAATTCACGTCTAGATTCATAATATTTATTGATAAGTCTTTGATTTTGATAGCGAATTTTACCATCAAATCCATGTGCACCAGCACCAATTCCTATATATGGTTGCATCGACCAGTATAACTGATTGTGTTTAGAAGTATGGTCATCTTTGGCGAAATTACTAATCTCATATTGAGTAAAGCCCAACGCTTTTAGTCGTTTAAGAATATATTCATACATATCTGCTTCTAAATCGATATCGGTCTTCCTAAATTGCTTCTTTAAATATTGATGATAGAATACGGTTTTCTCTTCTAGAATCAATGAGTAATAACTGATGTGTTTAATTGGGAGGGTGGATACCATATCTAAGTCATGTTCGATTGAAGCCATGGTTTGACCTGGTATCGCAAAGATGAGATCAATACTGATATTATCAATACCAATCGCATTTAAATCTTGAATGGTGAATAACACTTGATCGTTTGTATGTTTTCTACCAATGTAATCTAGTATATTTTTTTCAAAGGACTGAACCCCTAAACTTACACGATTGATTCCATACTGTTTGAATAATAGACCTTTTTCATGGGTATAGGATTCTGGATTGACTTCAATCGTATATTCGATGGGTTTTAAATCTTTGAACATTTCGAATAGAGTGGTTAGTTGATTGCTATCCAACATCGATGGGGTACCCCCACCAATATATATGGTGTCAACTTGTTTCTCACTGGATGAAATTTGATCGAACTCTTGTTTTAAATAAACGAGATATTCATCGATCATTTCACGGTTTTTCGCAACCCTTTTCGCAAAATCACAATAGAAACAAATGTGTTCACAAAACGGGATGTGGATATAAAGACCTTTCATAACATCACCTTATTTAATTATAACATAGGTTTACATAATTCGTTAAAAAAACCGAAGCTTTTCACTTCGGTTATCGGATTACACTTCGGATAAAATCATCCATGGCTTGTAAACCTAAAGCATCCTGTTTGAAGACACCAGCGTGTTCCAAGACGTATTCAAATTTTCGACCAATGGCTTGTTCTAAATCAATCATCGTATGAATTTGATGCGTTTGCTTAAGCTGATTTAACCAGTCAAGATGAATGGATAGTTCAGGGTATTGGGTACCATGAAGGACATAATCCAATCCTTTGGACATTTCGGATTTCAAACGGCCTGGTAAGATGGCTAACCCCATCGCTTCAATCAAACCAATATTTTCTTTTTTGATGTGTTGAACATCTCGATGAGGGTGGAATATCCCTTCTGGATAGCGATCATTTACACGATTATTACGTAAAATGATATCCATTTGATAGATTTGATCTATTTTTCGTGCGATTGGAGTGATTGTATTATGTAAACCATAAGTTTTAGAAAGAATTTCTAAAGGTTCATTATCATAGATACGCCAAGCGTCCAATACTCGATTTGCTAGGTGAATGAGCGATTCACGGTTCCCACTTTCAAGTCTGATTGTTGACAGTGGCCAATAGAGATGTTTGATTGTAACATCATGATATTTGTATGTTTTTAGAATGGCTGCATCTTCAATAGGAAAATGATAATTTCCACCTTGAAAATGGTCATGATCGAGAATTGATCCCCCAACAATTGGGATATCAGCGTTTGAACCGATGAAATATTCAGGCATGTAGTCCACAAAATCTAATAAATAATGGAAGGTTTCTGAACAAATCTTCATTGGAACGTGTTCATCGCTTAAAATGATGCAGTGTTCTGGATAGTAAGCATAGGGGGAGTATTGAAAATGCCACAAACGGTGATGTAAAGTGATGGGGACGATACGTAAATTCATGCGTGCATTGTCATAATTATGCTCATTTTCCTTACAAATCAGGCATTTTGGTCCAGTTTTGGGTAAGTCTTTTTTCTCTAGTGCTTTCGCAATATCTTTTGGATCTTTCTCTGGTTTTGACAGGTTAATCGTTAAATGAATCTTTCCATACTTCGATGGATAGTCAAAATGGATATTTTGTTGATTTCGTTTTTCTTTGATGTAGTTCACATCGATGGATAAACGATAAAGATAATCAAACGCCCAACGTCTGTTTTGTTGATAAAGGGACAGGAAGGTCGTTTTGGTCTCTGTTGGGGTGGGCATGATGAAGTCGTATAGATAGGCTTCAAACGCATCACGTTCAGTCGTCGTATTGGGTTCAAACAACTTTTTTTCATAGGCTACATCCAATAAAGTGGTCATAACGTCATCAATATTCATGGATACTTCATGAAATGTTGTCGGTGTAGTTTGATACAATTGGGTTAATTTTCGATAAACTGGATTTGGGTCTTTAATCCAATCATGATGTAGACCAAACGTTACAAATGCAAACAAATGATCCATAAAAACCTCCTAAAAATCAAATTTAAAATCGATAAAGTGTTGATAAACATCTGTTTTCTTTAGTATCGCTGAATGTAAATCATTGTGATGTATGCCATCAGGTTCATATTGACACTCAAATGTCACACTCGAATATAAACCATTAGGAACACTTGAGTTTAAAGGATTCTTAGATACGAAATTATGGGTATAGATGACAACGGATGGGTAGTCCGTATAAACCGTTAAAGTGCGTTTGGATGTAGGATCTATCAAAGAACCTACTTTACCCGGTTTATCTAAAATAAAACAGTGATCAATCCCTTTTTGGGCAGTATCCTTAAGTGCTAAAACGCCGTTCCTAAGGGATTTTGGAGTTTTAAAGTCAAACGGAGTCTGATCGACCAATGCTTGTTTTATAAATCGATATTCCGAGTCCATGACGTTGTATTTGGATGCGTTTAGTTGTAAGACATGGTCTAAAACAGCGCCATTTGCAATGTTTAAATTAAAATAAGCGTGATTGGTGGTATTACAAAGCGTGTCTTTGGTCGAATTTCCGTGATATTCGATATGGAGTGTTTGATGGATTAATTGATAGGTTACCGATAGGGTTAAGTCACCAGGAAATGTTTCTGAAGTCGTATCGATTATGTTTAACTTGACACGGTCATTGTCCATGGATTCAATCGAAAACACTTGGAATACGATACTTTTTGGACCACCATGCAGCATATAAGGTAGGGTGGGCTTGGTTGAAACAAAATAGGTATCTTTTCCAATGGAATAATTTGGTCCAAACAAACGACCAGAGGTACGTCCAATCGTTTTTCCATAATAGTTCGGACTTGTATAATAGTCCTCAGCCTGCTGTGTGGTAACCAAAACAGGTATGAGTTCAGTTTCCTTTAAATAAATCTGGTAAATTCCCGCACCTAAGGTGGAAATAATCACTTTTAAATAATCATTTTCAAGCGTAATCCATTTATTCAAGACGATTCACCCCATTCACAAATATGACATCATAGAAGGAAGGGATTAAACCCGTCCTATCAAAATAGTAAGTCTGAACAATTGAAGGAAATTCATTCAAATAGGCATTTGGTACCAATGCGATGGCGCAACCACCGAATCCAGCCCCTGTAACACGTGCACCAATCGCACCAGCCAAATGTGCACCTTCCACCAAAGCATCGAGGTGTGGACCCGTGACTTCATAGTCATGTTTAAGTGATTCGTGGGAAGCATTTAAGAGTTGGCCAAAACCGATGGCATCCCTTTGTTCCATTTTCTTTTTAGCTTCAATGACACGAGATTGTTCAAAAACCACATGTTTAAATCGACGTTGTAAGGTATCCTCTTTGATGAAAGATTTTAAACCTTCAAACTCTGCTTTGGATACATCACAAAGCGTTTCATAAGGGTGGATTTCACGAATCTTTTTCAAAACGATTTGGCATTCTTTAACGCGTTCATTGTATTTGGAGTCTGTATTTTTTCGTTTATAATTGGTATTCATAATCACCCAAGTATAGCCATCAAAACTGGCATTAACCGGGGTGGTTTCAAGGGTTTTGGTATTCATAATGAGGGCTTTACCTAATACCCCTTTCGCAATGATCAATTGGTCCATAATACCACAGTGCATACCCATATAGTCATTTTCTACGGCTTGACCGATGAGAGCCATGGCTTCTCGACTTAAGTTCAATTCGAATAAATCGTTCATTGCGTAGGCAATCAAGAGTTCAAGTGAAGCGCTGGAGGATAATCCAGATGAATGTGGTAGGTTACCATCCACAATCAAATCGAATCCATAAGTAATGCGATGGCCTCTTTTGACTAGTAATTGGATAACTCCTTTAGCATAATTGGTCCACCCATGAGATTCTTGAAAAGATAAATGCTCCAAATCAACTGTGACAATACCTTGTTCTTTAAAATTATTTGAATAAAAACGGATTATATTGTCTGTTCTTGATTTGATAGCCCCATAAGTACCGATGGAAATGGCTGCAGGAAAGACTAATCCCCCATTATAATCGATGTGTTCACCAATGATATTCACACGACCTGGTGAAAAATAAACGCGATCTGCGTCAACATGATAACAGGCTTTAAAACGGGCTTTCATATCCATAAAAATCACCTTCTAGTGAAATTATACTATATAAAGAAATATAAAACATATGTAAATCGACTTTATGTAGTGAATGACAAAAGAAAAACCAAAATGATGAGTTTCATTTTGGTTTAATCAGATATTATTCTTCAGAGTTCGATAAAATCGCTAAGAAAGCTTCTTGTGGAACATCGACTGAACCAACGGCTTTCATCTTCTTTTTACCTTCTTTTTGTTTCTCTAACAATTTACGTTTACGGGAGATATCGCCACCATAGCACTTTGCTAAAACGTCTTTACGCATCGCCTTAATGGTTTCTCTCGCAATAATCTTATTACCGACAGCGGCCTGAACTGGAATTTCAAACATTTGTCGTGGAATCAATTCTTTCAGTTTTTCACAAATGACTTTACCACGTTGGTAGGCAAAATCTCTATGAACAATTAAAGATAAGGCATCGACAACATCGCCATTTAAGAGAATGTCCATCTTTTGAAGACGAGATTCTTTATATTCGCCAATTTCATAGTCGAAGGAAGCATATCCACGGGTCGATGATTTCAATTTATCGAAGAAGTCATAGACGATTTCGGATAGCGGTAACTCATAATGAATCACAACACGGGTTTTATCAAGATAATTCATATCGACAAATAGTCCACGTTTACGTTGGGCGAGTTCCATGACGGCACCGACATATTCAGATGGGCACATGATGGTTGCTGTAACGTAAGGTTCTTCAATCGATTCGATTTCTTGAGGGGTAGGTAATTTCGATGGGTTATCAATGACTAATTTATCCCCATTGGTTAAGTTGATATGGTATATCACCGACGGTGCTGTCGCAATCAGTTCAATCCCAAATTCACGGTCAAGACGTTCTTGAACGACTTCCATGTGTAATAATCCTAAGAATCCTGTTCTAAAACCAAAACCGAGGGCTTGTGAGGTTTCCGGTTCATAGGCTAAAGAGGCGTCGTTGAGCGCTAATTTATCCAAAGCATCTTTTAAATCGTTAAACTTAGAGGAATCAATTGGGTACAATCCGCAGAAGACGACTGGATTCAACTTACGATACCCAGGCAAGGCTTCTTTGGCGCGGTTATTCTTTAAAGTAATTGTATCGCCTACGCGTACGTGTGATATTGTTTTAATAGCAGCAGTCAAATAGCCAACATCCCCAGCAGCTAAAAATTCACGTTTTTCTTCGCGCGGTGCATGTACACCTACTTCAATAACTTCATAGGTTGCACCATTAGACATCATTTCAATGATATCGCCTTTTTTCACGATACCATTTTTGATACGGATGTAAGGTATTACACCACGATACGCATCGAAAATCGAGTCAAAGATGAGTGCTTGTAATGGTTCATCGATAGACCCTTTTGGCGCAGGTACATGAGCCACGATTTGTTCCATGATTTCTTTAATACCAATCCCTGATTTCGCAGACGCTAGTACAGCATGATCGGCTGGAATGCCAATGACGTCTTCGATTTCACCACGGACTTTTTCAGGATTCGCACTTGGTAAGTCTATTTTATTGATCACAGGTAAGATTTCAAGGTTGTTTTGTAGGGCAAGGTGAACGTTTGCCAAGGTTTGTGCTTGTATACCTTGGGCTGCATCCACGACCAAAATCGCACCTTCGCAGGCAGCGAGTGAGCGTGAAACTTCATAAGTAAAGTCGACATGTCCTGGGGTATCGATTAAATGGAAGGTATAATCTTGGCCATCTTCTGCACGATACGTAATTTCGACAGCGGTTAATTTAATCGTAATGCCGCGTTCTCTTTCAAGGTCCATACCATCCAAGATTTGTTCTTTCATCTCGCGTTGAGTTAGGGTTTGGGTTTGTTCAAGGATACGATCGGCTAGAGTCGATTTACCATGGTCAATATGGGCGATAATCGAAAAGTTTCTAATTCGTTTTTGTCTTTCTAAAATGTCTTTTTTATTAAAGAGGGTGCACATCACATTCTAACGTTAAAAATT
>CAZXLG010000036.1:10278-13939 GCA_964641335.1 uncultured Paracholeplasma sp. | reverse complement strand
GGAAGGGGACTTCTTGATTGTGTTGTTAAAGGTGTAAAAAGCACACTCTTAAACCTCTAGAGTGTGCATTAACAAACCATTATTGAATTTCTAACAAAAGACTGAATAAAATAGCTAAGCCATACAGGATAAACAAGCTTACAATGAGCACGGTTGTGAAAATGATATAGGGTCTAAGTGAGAAACCTTCCTTTGGGACTTGATCTTTTTTCTTGGTAGAAATCGGATTGAAAAAGTCTTCTTCGATGGGTTTCTTTTTCAATGGAATGGTCTTATGATTGTCTACTTTTGATTCATTGAGTATATGATCAAACGGGTCTTCAGTTTCATTTGAATCAAGCACTGATTCAAACGGATCTTTTTCTTCCTCATTCAAACTTTTATCTTTTTTCATGTTAGTCTCCAATCATAAAATTTGTAAAACCAAATGCAATTCTAAATCCAGAATGATTGTTTTTGGTGGTAGATTCTGGGTAATTAATGGTAGAGATTGACCCATCCATTAAGAAGTGATCCCCGCGACTGTAAAACGCCAATGGCTGAGGGGTGAGCACAAACTCAGTGACATTTCCTGACATATCAAATAATCCAAAGGTATTGGGTGATTTTTGTCCAACTGGATGTCCTAAACCAGAGGCGTTACCAGCATACCATCTGACTTCATCCCCTGTTTCACTAAAACTTGAGGTCATCCCACTGTGGGTTGAGTTGAATAAATAATACTGATTTCGATCGATAAAAGATAATGTTTCATTGGATTCTGTTGTATAACGACTCGCAAACTCCCATTCGAGATTGGTAGGTAATCTCATGCCATTATGGTTCTTAATTTCAATTTGCGATAATACCCGATTGGCGTTCTTTAATGGTTGTTGATTATGATAATAGACACTTTGGAGTCCTAAATACTCGGAATAGGCATTGAGCCAAACCAGTGTATCCATCGGTGTTATGTTTACGACAGGTAATTGTTCATTTTGAATGGTCACGGGTTCATATTCTAAACTATTGACAGGGGTACCCATAGAACTGAAGATATATCCTTCTATGATGGCGTAATCGTAAATTGTTTTCCATAGTCCATAGGTTACTTCGGTATCCGATAAGTAATACCCACCTTGAATGGTTCGATACTGTCTACCAAAGGGAAGCCGATAAAAGGTATCATATGACCCAATTGGTAATAAATTCGCATCCAACCATAATGCATAAAGGGTTGTGTCTACATTAGGAACCGTTAACACAGGTTCTTTAAAGTTTGGATCTAAATACCACCCATAAAATTGTTTCGTTGGGTGTGTAGGAATATACGTATCTAAACGAGTACCACTCGGTACAGTAATCGAAGCCAAGGGATCCCCATCTAGGGTATTAAAAGTGATGTTTACATTTGGATTTTTGGGGATCCATTTCGCATACAGTGTTAAAGAACGTTGAATTGGAAATACATTCAAAGCATTGGGGTTGAGTGGTTCTGTGAGTGTATCGTTTAAATACCAGCCAGCAAAATGATACCCTTCTTTGGTTGGTGTGGATTCATCTAAGTAAAAGGATTCTGTTTTCAAGAAACGTACTTGGGTATCTTCGGAATCATTGTTTAATTTATAGTATATATAGACATAATCTGAAGGCAGTGGATTGTTATTAAATGCGTCTTGGAATACAAACAAAAAAACGGATGATAACACAATCAAGACTAGAATGATTAAAACACTTATACCAAAGAAACCTGGATTGACATTAAACCCACGCTTTTCTCGAATATCCTTTGAGCCATGGGCGTGTTTAAATGTGGATGATACACGATTTTTATCGAACCCACCGGGTCTAGGGTTCATGTTAGGTACTCTCAAGTCTACCACCTCTACTGTTATTATACTATATTTTTTGTAAAGAGTAGATTTTTTTTGAATTTTTTTGAATTTGTAACATTAATCAATAGTATAAATTAAAAGCACACCGTTTTGATGTGCTTTATAAATCGGATTCCGTTTCGTAAGGCCAGGTTTGAATGCCACCTAAGTCATATACCGATGTGTAATTGAGTTTTGCCATATGTTCTAAAGCTTGATAGGATAGAATGCCTTCATTACAATAAAGCACATAGGTTTGATACTTATCAGGGTAATCATTTTCCACATTTCTTAGTAATTCCTCAAGTGGATAATGGGTCGCGTTCGGAATTCTTTTTTGATGATATTCATAGGCACTTCGAACATCAATTAAAACGATATATTCGCCGTCCTCGACTTTTTGAGCGTAGTCTTTGGGGGATAAATCGTTGGCGTATTTTCCTTTAAAATGAACTTGAAAAAAAGACATCATCTCACCTCAGTTAGATTATATATAAGTTTATTCTAAAACCCAAATAGAATACATTCTAGAACGTTGATGGGTTTTAGTAAGAAAAATAAAACGGCTTAGTTTAGCCGTTTCACTTCAATCACTTTTGTTAGGGTTACACCATCGATATTCACAATGACTTTCGCTTGGCCAACCCCAGTTGAACGGATATAAATCGCTCTTGACCCGCCATTCAAGTTTGATATTTCAGGACTGATGAGTTGAATTGGTCCTTCTGTATTTACCATAAATCCATCCATCGCGAACACGAGTTCTTGATTGTGTTGGTTTGTCTTTTGTAAAACGAGTCTGATAACATCATACGTGCTTGTAATTTCAAGGGTATCTTCACCCATCAAATGATACTTAATAGATTTCGTCGATTCGATGATTTCTGATTGCACCAGTTGATCTTTTAAATACCCCTCAAATCGATAGACCGTTTCCTTTGAACCCCAACCACTCGTATATTCATAAAACATACGTACGCCATCATTTAAGGTTAGGTGATACTTTTTGAGGAGGAATAACATCTTCAATTGGTCAACCAATTTGAGATGATTACCCTCTTTTTGAATCTTCCTAAGAATACGTTTGGTCGATTCTGCATCCTGTTTGGTCATCTGTTCTTTCTTCTCTAAAGTTTCACCGATAAAATCGGTAATAATGACTGGGGGATGTGGGAGATGTGGGTACGTTTTTTTATCTGGATAATAGGTGTCGAGATAGGTATCATTACGATAGAGTTTAATATAATCAAGATTGGTAAAGACCACGACTTTATCTAAGAATCCACCCGAATATTCCCCATTTTGCATGGTTGAACCCACCTTCATAAATGGTTTTTGATCGTTTTGAGATGGATAACTATAAGCCGCTAGTTTGGGTAGTCGATCCATATCCATGACACCGTGGTAACATATTTTATCCCCTGATCCAAATTCCTTGTGGGTATTATAGTCATTCATACACCACCCAATCGCACCAGCGATGCCTGCTTTAGGATCAAACGCTGAATCCATCACAGCTAGGTGTCTTAAGGCTTGAGATATGCGTTTAGATTCAGGGTCAAACTTTTTAGTAGGGAACATGTGTCCATTGTGTTCAGTGACCAAGTACAGACCCGCTTTGGTGATTTTCTTCTTAGCGGTTAAGCCTTCATTATCCCCTGTATGGGAGAAATCATTATACGTATACACATCTTCTAAAAATTCCGAGTGACTAAAGTTTCTTACCCCACCGGTGGGTCTTGATGGATCTAATGTTCTTGCTAAACGGTTAGATCGTTCATAAAATTCATGATGGTCCGCTGATTCAT
>CAZXLG010000036.1:0-10178 GCA_964641335.1 uncultured Paracholeplasma sp. | reverse complement strand
GTTCTTGCTAAACGGTTAGATCGTTCATAAAATTCATGATGGTCCGCTGATTCATTGATTCTAACACCCCAAAGAATGATGGAAGGGTGGTTTCGATCACGGATGATCATTTCTTCAATCGCTTTTAATCCATTGGTGATAAAGTTATTTCCCCCGATGTGTTGCCACCCAGGGAGTTCTTCAAATAAAAGCAAACCAATCTCATCACAACGTTCGATGAAGTGGGTGGATGGTGGGTAATGAGATGATCTCACCACATTCACACCAAGTTCATATTTAAGTATATCCGCATCTTGTTGTTGAATCCGTTTAGGCATCGCATACCCGACATAAGGGTAACTTTGATGACGGTTCAACCCCATTAATTTAAGGGGTTTTCCGTTAAGATAAAAACCATCTTTCTTAAACTCAATGGTTCTAAAACCAAAACGAACACCATAATGATCATCTTCGGTATACACATTGAGTTGATATAGATTGGGATTATCTAAATCCCATAGCTTAACGTCATCAATGACTTCTTCTAAGGTATGTTTAAGGGCACTTTGGGTTGTTTTATTAAAGATCACTGTTTTGGTTGGACTGAGCAATTCATAAGTGATCGCCTTGGGTTGACTGAGTGTTACCTGTGCAGTTAATATGTGAGCTTTGGTATGAACAAAGACATCTTGAATGTGGGTTGGATTTAAGAAGATTAAAGACACTTCTCTATATATACCGACATAACCCAAGTAGTCGACAACACCCCCAAAGGGTGGAATGTCTGGGTTTTCTTTACCATCGACAACGACCGTGATGGTGTTTTTTCTACCATATTCGATGTATGGGTTTATAATCGCTTCAAATGGCGTATATCCACCTTGATGCGAGAGAACAAACTTATGGTTTACATAGAGGTTAACTTTATGGGCAACGCCTTCAAATCGAAGTTTAACGATTTGGTTCTTCGCTTCAGATTCAATGTGAAATTCTTTGTGATAGGTTAGTACACTTTGGGTTTTCGTTTCATCAAAGTAATGATAAGGGAGTTTAATCCCTTCATGGGGTAAATCGACCCTCTGACAACTCGAAAAATCGATATCTTCTAGATCCCTCGGTTCAAAGGGTTTAAAATACCACTCTTCATTTAAATGGATAATCTCACGCATGGATTTCACCTACTTTTTGAATGATGTAAAGTTGGGAACCAAAATCCCCTAATATTCTCGTTTGATCATTGTAATAGGTTCCACTGAATTGTTGTTTAAGTGGAATACCTCGCATCAAAGCTTCACCCGATACACGGTATGATTCCGTCGTGTTATCGAGTTGTTTATATTTAGAAATCAAATGCATGATGAAGCCGTTTGGATTGAGTTTAATCGGTAATGCATGAGCAATCAAATGACCAAAGCGACCGATGGGCATTGTTTGTTGAATTGATCTTATTTCATACAACGATTTAGGGTCTAATTCTTTCACTGAAAGTAGGTCTGGATTGGGCGATGATTCATATAGGGTTTGGTAAAACCCAACGATGTGGCTATCTGCTTTGGAAACTTGAAAGAGTTTAAGATTGGAGCGAATTGAATTGAACCTGAAGAATGTCCCTTGTTGAAATACGTCTTTATAGCTTTTGTAGAGCTCTATCTGCTTTTTGATTTCAGATAATTCAGCTTTTGTTACGTATTTTAAGTTAAGTTCATAGCCTAAACAAGCCATAGACGCGACATTAAAACGGGTCGATAATGGTGTGAGTCTGAGGGTTTGAGCGTGTGGTGCTAAAGAGACGTGGGCACTGATGACCGATGGTGGGTAGAAATACGATAAACCCTCTTGAATTTTTAAGCGTTCAATGGGGTCAGTGTTATCCGAAGCCCAAATGTATGGGGTATAGGAAAGCATGCCTAAATCAAAACGATTTCCCCCACTCGAGCAGGATTCAATCCAGAGTTGTGGGAATCTTTTTGTGAGTTTATTTAGTATGTCATAAAGTCCCAGGGTATAGGCGTGATAAAACATCCCTGGGTGAGATACTTGATTTGAATAGGCATCGGTCATATGACGGTTCATATCCCATTTGATATAATCGATACCTATCGTTTCGATGAGGTGACTCATTTCACTTAAGATGTATTCTCTAACAGCAGGATTACATAAATCAAGCACCAGTTGGTTTCTACCAAATGCAGGTTGTCTACCTTCAATTTGAACAACCCAGTCAGGATGTTTTTGATATAAGTTACTTTGAATCGAGATCATTTCGGGTTCAAACCATAATCCAAACTGCATCCCTTGTTGATGAATGGCTTTCGCTAATTTTTCAAGCCCACCAGGTAGTTTTTTAAGATTGACATCATAGTCTCCAAGAGAGGTTGTGTCATCGTTTCTGTGACCAAACCAACCATCATCAAGAACGAATAATTCAACACCTAAAGATTTCGCTTTTTTCGCCAGATTAAGCAATTTTCCAGCGGTGAAATCAAAGAAAAAAGCTTCCCAACTATTGATGACTACTGGTTTGAGTTTGGACTCGAATTGCCTGGGTGTAATGTGTTTATGAACAAATGTATGGAAGTGTTTGGAGATCCCGTTGAATCCATGATCCGAGAAGGTTAAAATGGCTTCAGGGGTTTCAAACTGTTCATTCTTTTTGAGTACATAATGAAAGGCTTGAGGGTTAATTCCGCTCATAATGCGCATGATGCCGTGATTGGACAAATGAATGGCTTCATAGTGATTTCCACTATAAATGAGGTTGAATCCATAGCAGCGGCCATAGTCTTCATGAGCCCCTTTTTTATACACAATGAATCCAGGATTCACACGATTCGATGAAGCACCGGTGGTCGATTCTAGGATATAGGTGCCTGGTTCAATTGGTCTAGTATGCTTATGTGTTTCTTTAATCCACCCCCCTTGAAGGGATAAAAGTTCATAATCTGATTCAGGAATATCCACCATCATGCTCATGATTTTTCGGATTTGAACAGGCTCATCCTGATTATCCAAAATGACCCTTCGTCCGATGATATTGGATCCTTCATACACCGTATAAATGAGTTTTAAAAATAAGTTATACTTCTTATCTTTAAGGGTAAGTATGAGGCTTTGAACTTGGCTAGTTTCTTTTCCTAGAGGTAAATTGTTTGAAGGGTAAATGCCTTCAATCGTTTCATGTTTTTGATACACAAAATCACTCACAAATGTACCATCGGCCATCATGATTTCAATCGGGGTTAATCGAAAATCTCCTTTACCAAATTCAGAGTATTCTAGAGGTAAAAAATCGAGATTGGTCTTACGGGTAGGCTCATATTGAATGGCACTACCAATTCCTGCAGTTGGTTTATAATGAAGGGCTTTAAAATCGGTATCCTCGAGTTTATTACCAAAATATAGATGTTCGATTTTATCGTCTTCGGTCACACAAAAAACATAACTGAGTTTTTCAGTCATTAAGTGGATATACGGGTACTTGATTTGAATCATGCATAATCTCCCCTTTTTATCGTGTCTATCTAGTACCATTATACCTTTATAAACAAAGTTTAGACAAGAAAAAAAGCAGAGGGTTAGTCTGCTTGATTGTCTACTTTCATGATGGTATTGTATAAAATCTTAAAGTCGAGTTTCGATAAAATCTTCGGAACTGGGTAAAGTGGATTGGCTTCTTTATGGGCATGGTCAATCATCGTGTCGATGTCTTGTTTGGATTTTACTTCGATTTGCGTTGGGAGTCCAAAATAGGCATTGAGCTTTTCAATCCAATCAATGAACGCTTTCGTTTTCATCGTGTTGGATACAGAACGTTCTGTTAGGTTTAATAAATCGGATAGTTCAGACAGTTTTTTAGACCCTTTTTTCCCATAGTATTTTAAGACATGTGGCATGATGATGGCATTTGCATACCCGTGGGGGACTTGATAGAATCCACCAAAGGTGTGGGCAATCGCGTGAATGTTGCCTACGTATGCTCTCGTAAAAGCCGCTCCTGCCTGGAAGGAGGCTTTGAGCATCCCAATACGCGCTTCCATATGATGGGGTTCATCATAGGATACCTTTAAGTAACGATCGATCAGTAGGATGGCTGATTTCGCCATCTGATTCGTAAATCGCGTTCCCCCATACCCAATATAGGCTTCTACTGCATGTGTTAAGGCATCCATACCGGTGGTTGCTGTAAAGAATGGAGGTAGGTTTTTAGTCAGTTCAGGATCTAATACCGCAACCTTCGGCATCAGATTTAAATCACTGATTGCGAATTTTTCATGGGTATCAGGGTTCGATACCACCGTCGCGATGGTGGTCTCGGAACCTGTACCTGCTGTGGTTGGTATCGCAATCAAATAAGGAATGGATTTGCGTACTTTTAAAATACCTTTCATCTTTCGAAGTGGGGTATTTGGTTTACGAACACGAATGCCTACGGCTTTCGCAGCATCAATCGCAGACCCACCACCTAAACCAATCAAAGCGTCACATCCTTTTTCTAAATAGAGTTGATACGCTTTTTCAATAGAATCTAGGGTTGGATTGGGGGTAGTTTCATCAAATATTGTCAACTTGATGGATTCAAGATGAATTTGTTGGATGACTTTATCGAGTAGTCCTACTTTTTTTATGCCTGGGTCAGTGACTATCAGATAGTTTTTATAGGGGAGTGTACTGAGGTGTTTTTTTAATAAGAGCAAGCTGTTTTCACCTTCAAAAACAAGCGGTTGTCGCCAAGGCAACACCTTCGCTACCCATTTAAGGATGAATTGGATGATTCGGTAAAAGACTTTCATAAAAACACACCTCTTTATAAAGTTATTATATCATAGTTTTTTTATTCCAAAGAAAAGGTGCTTTTGTGTTATAATCGCGTTAAGGAAGTGATTCTATGAAACTATTCATTTTAGTCTTAATTATTTCAGTTTACATATTTGAAACCGTCGTTTCTATCTTGAACTATCGTCATCGTAAAACACTACTACCTGAATCTGTAGAAGATATCTATGATCCTGAAAAGTATCAAAGCTGGCTAAAATACAGCATGACGAATTTTAAATTTGGATTGATTTCGCAAAGTTTTATGACTTTATTGTTGATCATATTATTGGCGTTTAATGGGTTTGGTTTTCTTGAAACTTGGATTAATGGTTTTATGGATTCGTTATTTTTAGCCAATCTTTTATTCCTATTTGTTCTTTATCTAGTATCACAATTGGTCTCCTTACCTTTCAAGTATTACCGTATTTTTAAAATCGAAGCCGCCTTTGGTTTCAATAAAATGACTGAAAAATTGTTTTGGATAGATACTGTTAAAAGCTTTGTTTTAGCCATCATTTTAGGTGGGGGATTCCTAGCGTTACTTCAACTCATTTTTAACCGTTTTGAAGGTGATTGGGTTATGTTCTCAATGATGAGTTATGCCGTAATGGCACTCGTATTGGTTTCCATCTACTTCTTACAAAAATACGTCATGCGTTGGTTCAATAAAATAAGTCCAATGCCTGAGGGTGAACTTAAGTCAAAAATTGATGAACTAGGTTCAAAACTCGGGTTTGAAGTCAAAAAAATTTTTGTGTTGGATGCTTCTAAGCGTTCAACCAAACTCAATGCCTATTTTAGTGGTCTAGGTAAACAAAAAGAGGTCGTGCTTTTTGATACGTTGATTGAGAAAATGTCTATGGACGAAATCTTAGCTGTTTTGGCACATGAACTTGGTCACGCGACACACAAGGATACCTTAAAAGGTTTATTAAGAACACTCATTCTGTTATTGGTTTATGTAAGTGTGTTAACCCTCATTTTGTTAACCCCTAGCCTCTATACTGGATTTGGATTAACTGGGGTTCATTTTGGATTTACCTTCATCTTAATGATGGTTCTTTTAGAACCGATTGAAATCCTCATAGGTATCTATCTCAATTACGCTTCTCGAAAAGCTGAATATCAAGCAGATGGTTTCTCTGCTAAAAATACCTCTAAAGAAGCGATGATCAGCGCATTAAAGAAGCTTGCCTTAGAAAATTTCTCAAATTTAGCCCCACACCCACTGTATGTATTCTTAAATTATAGTCACCCACCAATGCATAGTCGAATCGAATATATTCAATCCTTATAAGTAGAAAAAAGCACTCATCATCGAGTGCTTTATTTTTAGAGATTTATTGTTGGTACTTCCCAAAAAACTTCTTAAATACCCACATCGCACCTAACGATAACCATACAGTGAGGATGAAGTATCTAATCGCATCTAAAATTAAATCAAGTTGAGTGAGGTTTAAATCGTCATTTCCACTATACGGGAATACCATCTTTAAACCTTCTTTTAATAATAGAGCGACAATGATCCCAATCGAGTATTTCGCAATTTGAATACCAAGAGGGGCTTTGACTTCGTATTTGACAAAACGGTTTTCTAAATCATACCCTAATGTTAACCCAATCATGGACCCGATCGCTACATAGTAGTTTTTATCAATGACAAAGAACGCTAACAAAATCATAACAGGAATAGAATAATACACCAATTTGACAGGACTGATTTTGACCTTTGGAGCAAAATAGATAAATACATAATAAACTAAAACGGATACCGCTAATCCAGCAATAACGTCTGTAATGTAGTGTTGACCAAGATAGACTCTCGCAAGCATGACTAAGACAACCATCGTGATTAACAACGGTTTCACCCATTTTTTAAGGGTACCATATTTTTCATTTAAAACGAGGGCCATGGTCCCGACATTTTGAGCATGTCCTGAGGGAAATGAATAACCATAGGTGGGTTCTGTCACCGAAACTACCCCTGCCTGTGTATACGGTCTAGGACGCTTCACTAAATTTTTTAGGGTATCATTAAGCGCTACGCTGGTTAAGAAAATCATCATGAAACGGTAGGCGAAATGTTTGTTAACCACCCACCACAAAATCGAAGATACAATTAAAAATACCAATTCGTCGCCAAATTCATTGAAAAATATAAAAAAAACATCGAGAAAATCATTTCTAAAACTTTGGAAAAACTCAACAATACTTAAGTCCATATATTCACTCCTTTATTCTTTATTATAGGATAACATATTTAGTTTTAAGTTCAAAGTTTTTGCTTCATAATATAATAAAGAAGAAAGCCAATCGGTGAGGATTGGCTTAGTTATAGTACTGTTTTACAAGTTGTAAATATTGTAATCTACACAAATGTCATCAAAGGTTGCTGGTATCTTGCTGTCAAATGAACTGTTCATGAAACCAATTTGGTTATTGATGAGGAATCCTATATAACCATCTTCGGATAAAGACATGAAATCATATAAGAATTCAACAATGATTTCATTATCCCCATCGATGACACCTACTTTGCCAGATCTAATTACAATATAACGTTCTTTAGATAAAATTTGGATAAGGCCATTCGCTTCTAATCGAATGGTTTCTTCCGCCATTTTTATATCGATAAAATTACCATCAGGGACAACTAATACGGTTTCATCTTGGCCTTTGTTGATAATCACATCAAAATCAGAATCATCATATAAAGCCTGATGTAAACTAGACCCATCATTCTTAAAGATGATATTGAGGTCTTCTCCATCGAGTTCAACGTTGGCTAAATACCCTTCAAGGTACCATACGTTTGTATAAACCTCTGAATTGAAACGACTACCATCGGTTTTATGTAACGTGTAACCTGATCCTTTCTTCATCGCATAAACCGGTCCAGATCCTTTAATCATATCGGCATTAGATAACAATGAAACACCTTTTTTAGTGATTAAGTGATATTGAGTTACTGAATCTACAACGGTTTCTAAAATCGAATTTCCAAAAGCATCAAACCCATAAGCATACGCATAATTAAAACCGATAATCGCTTCATCATCGGGATTAATGAATCCCCATTTATCGTCTTTTTTAACTGCAGCTAATCCTTGACTAAATGGTTTAGCAGCGTCATAGATAAGTGATACCACAATCTTACCCGATGTATTGATGAACCCGTGTTTAGTACCTGCTCTGATGATGGCGTAACCTTCACTGAATTCAGTAAGTGAATCAAATAACGCTTCGGTGATGATTTTACCTGAGGCACTCATTAAACCACATCGACCATTATTGACATAGATGAGTAGATGGGTTTCTTCATCTCGATATAGTTTATCGACATAGTCATCTAATAAGAATTTACCTTCCTTATTGATGAGTTGTGCATTCCCATTTACCTCAACAATGGCTTCACCTTCATAAAATTGACCAGCTTTATCAAATAGGGCTGGGATGACGAAATTACCTTTCGTATTAATGTATCCCCACTTACCATCTTTTTGTACGGCTAAAAGACCGTCACTGAAAAATGCATTCTCAACTGAGACTTGCTTACTTTGACAGCCCACAACCACTAAAAGTAATAATAGCGCCATCAAAACTTTCTTCATATTGTTTGTTTTCTCCCTCTCTTACACTCATATTTTAGCACCTATATGAAAGATGGATGATGATTTTTTTAGCTATTCATATCAAAATTTATATTTTTCCGAATAAAAAGTGAGTAATTACTACATTAATTTAAAATAGCACTACAAAAACAAAAAAGACCTCGCGGTCTCTTTATTTTTAGAATATCAGTTCATAAGGAAATACTTTTACAGTCATCTGACCACCTAAAACAGCAGGGTCTAGATTAGCATATTTTATGGCCTCTTCAAGTGAGTCTGCATGGAAAATGACAAGTCCAAATCCACCGTTTTTAGGATCAACGGTTCGACCAACATGGATGATTTTTTTAGCACCATAATCCGCTTTAATTCGGTTAAAATGATCGTTGATGGCTTTCTCATCTTCACTTGTCCAGGCATTATCATCATAAAGTCGTTCGGATAGACTTAATATATAAATATACGAATTCATTTTGGATTATCTCCTTTTTTAATATTTCTAAACAGCTTTTTATTTGTAGAGTAGAGTTACTAAAAACCATGAATCTACAATTCATATCTAAAAATGACTTATGCATAAACCTTAATACTTTGATTATAGATTTCCATGAATCGGTTGTCAACTTTAGTTAACAATATTGATTTCAACAACTCCCATTGATATAGTCATTTACAAAGATGATTTTAGCCCCATGATAGCATTGTTCAGCTAATACATGGACTCCTACATAGCCAACTGCATCATCACGTTCTGATAATGGAATCGCGATCATACCCAAACGACCATCTGCTCTCATGGATTCACTCATTGGTCTTTTGTTTTTCGTTTTAAAATAGTCGAACAGTTCTTGTTTTTCAAAAGTAGATCTGACTTCTACAAAGGTAAAACGGATTTTCTTTGAATCAATTTCTGGTGTTTCCTCGCCAAATGGAAATGGCATAATAATTCCTCCTTTATTCATAATGAGAAAAAAGAAAACCCATCGGAATGATGGGTTTAAAGGTTGATTTTACCCATCATCCAAGCTTTAGCACCTTGCCGACGGTAGGTTGCTGAAGGGTCAATGAGCTTGTCTCTCGCCTTCTCTTTATGGTAGTTTTATTATAGTTTATTTGTATCCATAATACAACTGTTATTTAATTTTGAAGTGTTGGGTTGCTGCAACTGCAATCTTCCAACCCTTAACTAAATGATTTCTGGTCGCTTCGTCCATTTGTGGACTGTAAGCTTTTTTGAGTTGCCATGAGGCTTTGACATCATCTACGGATTTCCAAAATCCAACGGCTAATCCTGCAAGATACGCAGCCCCCAAAGCAGTCGTTTCTAAGATTTTTGGTTGTTCTACTCGTAGATTTAGAATGTCCGATTGGAATTGCATTAAGAATTGATTGACGGTTGCACCACCATCAACTTTAAAGGATTTGATTGGTAGTTTGGTATCTTCTTCCATCGCTCTTAAAACATCCATGGATTGGTAACAAATCGCTTCTAACGTAGCTCTTGCAAAATGTTCTTTGGTAGTTCCTCTGGTTAACCCAAAGACTGCCCCTCTCGCATCGGAATCCCAATAAGGTGTACCTAAACCCACAAACGCAGGCACAATATAAACCCCTTCATTCGATGTTAGTGATTTGGCTAACTTTTCGGTTTCGGATGCCGATTGAATCAGTTTGATACCATCTCTTAACCACTGAACGGATGAACCAGCGACAAACACTGATCCTTCTAGGGCGTAGGTGATTTTATTATCTAATCCCCAAGCGATGGTGGTG
>CAZXLG010000035.1:0-14394 GCA_964641335.1 uncultured Paracholeplasma sp. | reverse complement strand
ATTTACATCGATCAAGCAATGAGTGGTAAAACTGATGATCGTCCAGAGTTTTTACGAATGATTAGAGACTCATATGCTAAAGAGTTTCAATACGTTGTTATATATGCGCTTGATAGGTTTGCACGAAATCGTTATGACAGTGCAACCAATAACGCTATTCTTAAAAAGAATGGTATTAAACGACTATCAGCAACCGAAGGCATCAGCGATTCACCACAAGGTGTTTTAATGGAGTCAATATTAGAGGGGTATGCAGAGTACTTCTCACTAGAACTTGCAGTTAAGGTGAAACGTGGTATGCATGAAAATTTGAAAAAAGGCAAAACGATTGGTGGTACTGCTGCTTTTGGTTATTGCTTTGATGACAAAATTATTACTATTGTTGAAAGTGAAGCATCCCTTGTACGTCAAGTATTTGATTTATTTATAAGTGGCTCTACAATTACCGAAATTGCACAAACTTTAAATGAACGTGGCATTTTGAATCGCCAACATAAAAAGTGGAACTACGGTCACATTTATCAAATTTTAACTAATGAAAAATACACTGGCAAGTTTATCTTCGATGACATCATGTATGACGATGTATACCCAGTCATTATTGACACTAAAACGTTTGAAATGGTGCTTGAAAAAGTAAGTACAAAGAAGCGTAGAACAGTTAAATCTAATATAAAATATTACCTTACTGGTAAGTTATATTGCGGTAAGTGTGAACGCACCATGAATGGTCAATCTGCGAAGAGTGGACAGTACCGTTATTATAGTTGTAACTCACTGAAACGCGACCATAAATGTGAAACAAAACGCATATCCAAAGACGATATAGAACGTTTTATTTCAAGAACGATAATTTCTATATTGAACAACCAAAGCGTGCTAGAACCGATATTAGATAAGGTTATCCAAGACTATAACGAATCCGTAAGTAAACAATCTTCACTAACTTATCTAAAAACACAAAAGAAAAAGATTGAATCAGAAATTTCAAACATCATAAAAGCAATAAAAAAAGGCATCATTTCTTCTTCACTTCAAGAAGATTTGAGTGCCCTTGAATCGAGCTTGATTGATATTGACAAACAGATTGCTATTGAATCCTATAAGAATGGTCATATATCAAAAGATGATCTATATTATGTTTTTGACTACATGAGAAGAAATCTCATCGATGAATCTCAAATCGAGATTATACTGAACACATTCTTAGAAATGGCAGTCGTAAATGACAAACAAGTAACTATTGTGTTAAAAATCAATCCTAATGTTCGTTATTCATTTGATATTTCAGACCTAAATAGTTCGCCTAGCGTTGTTCTAGGTGTACCATTTAAAAGATAAAGCCTACTCGTTTGAGATAGGCTTTTTTTGACTATAAAAATATACTTAAGATGGTCGATTGATAGGTTGGTAGATAAACGGTTTCGGGTTTAGTTAATTCTTCAATCGTTTTATTTTCCCAAATGAGATGGGCATAAGCGGGTTGGTCGATATAGGGATTTCGGTTACCTTGGGCTTCAAAGATGGCTTGATTGCGTTTGATTTCAAAAGCATCCACAGGGTCCTCTTTATGCCATTCTAATAGAACAGAAAGTTTTCCCATCGTGATATGGTCCATCGTGTAGGTTTCACCCGTATCAAAACCATCATCGGCGAGTTCTAAAAAGTCATACATCGTTGCCATATAAAATAAAATACGTGCGACATCGCCTTTATGGTCATCACCAGGATAATAACCTGTATCATCATTGATTTGATTATCACCTGTATTATCGGTAAAATAACGGTCACTTCGCGAGGCGTTAACGGATTGAATAATCGCTCTTAAATTGTGTAAGTCTGAGGCTTGGTTACGCTGTGAAGCACTGACACGCGGTATGCCTAAACGAGAGTTTGGCCAAACGTGTTCCCTAGTCCATGTGGTACCATCCCACGTTGAACTCACGGTTGCACTACTATAGATGGTATAGACTTTAGATGGATCATCTAGCAAAGCATCCGAAACCCCTAAGATTTGTCTTGCCTCATCGTAGGAGGTTGGGGTAAAATCGGTATTTAATAGGGTATGAAGTGTAGTCTTGAGTGATTCTCCAACTAAATTATTAGCGTCAGTATAATAAGTGTTATTATCCACTAATGTGTAATAGTAATAACCTTCCGAGTTTTGTTCTACCCCATAGGTTTGACTATTTGGTTTTTCATAAAAATAGACATAATAGACAGCCACAACTGCGATTACCAGCAGGATAAATAATACCTGAACGACTGGATTTTTCTTCATCTTTTTGACTTGTTTATTCACTTTTCGTTTGATTTGTTTTTCTAATGTTGTTTTACGTTTTTGTGCCATAAGAACCTCACTTTTCTATAATGATGAGTGGTACCCACATTTCATCTGGGTTTATCCCTGCATGATGGGCTTTGAAGTGACTAGCTTCTTTTATCATAAACATGTATTGATTTTGTGATAACGCCATATAATCCCCAATAAAATCATCAAGGAGTGGGTGTTTTTCACCACTACCCAAAATACCTAACTCATAAATGTCTTGTTTTTTATAGAGTGCGAATTTATCGCCAAAAGTTTGTTTGAATGCTTGTTCAAAGGATGCTTCAAGCCCTTTTTTCACAAAAAAGGCTGTACTTCTCGGTTCAACTGAGGGTTTCTTATCTAAATATTGTAAAATCGGATGTTCGAATAGGGGGATCCCTTCGACATTCACTAAACCGTGGTCAGCAATCAAAAGAATTAAAGTATCTTTAGAAACATAAGATGAAAGTCGTTCTACTTCATCGTTCAACTGTTTTAAGATGTCTTTAACTGTATCATGATTAATGCCATTGTCATGGATTGAATAATCGGGTTCTGTCCAATAAGTATAGGTAAACGAAGCTTCTTTTTTTGAGATCTTAATGAGTTCATCGACCATCAAATCAAAACTAGCATAGCCATCCTTTTCAAAATTAGGAAAGAGTTTTTTGACAAATAACTCAGGGTTTTGTCTTTGTATCTGTTCGAGAATTGTCTCATACTTTAAATGGGTATTTTTGAAGTCTTCTTTGAGAATATGCATTTCATCATAAAAATCCTTATTCAAAAAAACAACGGTATGACAATCTTCAAAACGGTTGTATTGAGTCCAGCCCACATGCCCGTGTTCATACGGGGTTAATCCCGATAAAACAGAGGTTGTCGCGGCGACTGTGGTTGGTGGATAAACCGATGTTAGTGCGGTTTTAACATGTTTTCTCAAAAAAGAATTTTCATCTAGATTATTTAAGATATTGATGCCCATACCATCCAATAAAATGAGCATAATATGCTTTTTATCTTTAAGATAGGGTTTTAACATAGGTAGAGTTTCATGTTTTGGTTTGATTCCATAATGGTCAAGAATTGTTGTGGATACATTTAATATTGAATTCTTATAATTTGGAAACATACACAACCTCCTAAAAAAATAATCCACGCAGAGGTAGATTATTTGTTTGCGTTCAGTTTTAAAATAAGATAGTTTTGTTCAAACGCTTCTGGATATGGATACGCCACTTCTCGCATACGTTTGAATAAAACGTAGACTAAACGACGATCAACATCAATTCTTGTGATTACGCCAACTTCCTTCTCACCAACGACAGATACTTTTTCGCCGATGATTCTAGATTCGTTACCCCATGACATACAATCACCTTCCCTTACTTAAATAGTATAACATAGTTTGTTTCTTTTTGTTTTCAAAAAACGTTTTGAAATTAAGATACAGATACGCGTTTTTGATAGCGTATGTATCCATAGACGAGACCCATAATACTGAGTCCTGTGAAGACTAAAAAGCTAATATATTCAAAATCACTGTTATCTTTGATAATCGCTACTGGGTCTGAGTATGTGAATGGACTAATGTATTTTAACGCTTCTAACCAATCATTATTGGTGAGTTGTGAGAGAATTGCTATGATATATAACGGCAATGGTAATGCAATCGAAATCATCGATTTCATGTCTTTATCGAGGATTAAAGCTAAGACAAATCCAAGGATGGCCACATGCAGATACATGACGCCATTTAAAAGATTGAATAGGATATAATCACCCATTTGATAATGCTCATTGATGGTTAGGAACCCAAGATATCCAATCAAAGCATTCATCACAGTAAACGATAAAACCATGATGCCTAATAGACTAAGTTTGGATAGAAAGAATGTTCTTTTAGAAATGCCTTGGCTATAAAGCACTTCCGCTAAACGTTCTTTTTCAAAGGTAGAGATGAGATTAAAACCCAATAAAGCTGAGTAAATCGCACCAAATAATTGTAACATCATCGCACCTTCTGTGGCGAAATATTCGAGCACATCCTCCGGAACGCCTCCAAATTGAGCCATAATGGCCATCAATTCTTCTGGGATTTGTTGATATATATCCTTGACCATTGGATATAAGACAATAATTAAATAAATCATCGTTCCAACACCAATCGACCACAATAAATTGGATTTATAACTGCGTCTAATTTCCATTTTTAAGAGTGTTTTATACATGGGTATGCTCACTTTCATAATAGCTTAAGAAAATTTCTTCTAGACTCACATCACGAATGATGATATCGGTGTAATTAATTTTAGATAAAGCCTCTAATAACGGTGGAATCGGTCCACGATATTTGAAAGACCCACCCATTGGGGTTTGGATTAAATCATGCATTCCTGCAATCTCAATGGGTAGATACGGGCTAAACTCAATGACCTTATGTTCTTCTTTTTTCAATACATGCATATCATTTTCAAGAATGACTTCACCATTTTTAATCAATCCTACACGGTCGCACACTTTTTGAATATCAGATAAAACATGACTGGATAAGAAAATCGTTTTACCTTGTTTCTTGATATCTAATAAAAGATTTAAGAATTGTTTTTGAATGAGTGGGTCTAAGCCTGTAGTAGGTTCATCGAGGATAAGTAATTCTGGGTCATGCATCAAAGCAATCAAAATTCCGATTTTCTTTTTATTGCCAAAAGACAATGCATGAAATGGTTTTAGAGTGTCAATATCGAGAGTTTCTAATAGTTTTTTTACATAGGTTGGATTCGGTTTTCTAATTTGAGAGAAAAATTCAATCAATTCAGCAACAGTATATTCAGGAAAGAAAGCAGCTTCAGATGGCATATAACCGACTTTTTGATGAATCGCTGTTTCAGTCATATGGCAATCGACGCCAAATACTTTCGCCACCCCTTGATCTTTGGGTAATAAGCCCATTAATACACGAATGAGGGTTGTTTTGCCTGCCCCATTGGGTCCGATAAAACCATAGATTTCACCCTGTTTAACCGTCAGTGTTGCATGTTCTAGGCCACGTTTGGATCCGTAATATTTCCTTAAACTTTGAACTTCGATGACATTCATAGAATCACCTCTACTTTTATCCTATCATAAATCCAAAAAAATAAGCACCTTCTTCAGGTGCTTATCTTTAAAAATGATTTTAATTATCGAATGATTGGTTCTTTAGGTTCGTTACCGAAGAACATATCGAAGAAGGCTTGGATATCCAATTCTTGTTGTTCGGTGAGGTTCGCAAAATTAAATAGTGCAATTCGGTCGGTTTCGGAATCCACATGAGCGATACCTTCTAGAATGTTGGTTTCGATATCTGTAAGCATTTGAGGGTCGATACCCATCAATGCTTGTAGATCCGTGTTGCCTAAAATGTGGTCAATGACAATACCTACGGTTGTTTCAATCAATACACGTTCTTGGTCAACCACATCTTTGAGTGAAAGAATGACATGAATCATTAATCCTGTTTCGAATTCAACGCCCCATGTATTGATTTGAGCATAAATATTCGATACACTGTTGATTTCAGTCATGATCGCATCTTCAACTTCTAATACGTTCATGATCACATCAATGAGGTATGGTTTGATATCGGTAAATATACCATCACAGTCATCGTCGATACCCGTTTCAAGACATACACCTTGTAACGGTAATCTCATGAGTTCAACCCATAGAGTGACAAATTCTTCATCAATGTCTGTACGGATGAGGGCACGGTAACCCATGACATGGTCAATCATCGATTCGATGAAGTTTAAGACCATTTCTGGATTCTTTTCTTCAGTTTCGATGAATATCGCTAAATCCTTAAGCATTTGACCTTCTGTATCAATGATATGGTCAATTAGGGTCTTATCCATCGCATAAACCATTTCATAGAATTCGATATAATCTGGCATAGCCACGACTGTCGCATCCAATAACGCAGCCACTTTAGGATAAAGGGTTGGGTCCATTTCATTTTCGAGTTGAGACTTCACAATCGCAACTGCGAATCCAACAAAGTCAGTGACCATCGGATTAACATCAATCGCTTCGATGGCGGATACTAAGGTAGCTTGTTCTGTTAAGAAATTGTCGACATACGTTAATACATAAATGACAAGGTCAACAACTTGGCTTGGATCAACCTGTTCTTCATAATAAATATCTTCAAATTCATCATAATAAGAAGGCGTTACCATACCATCGGTGATGGTCATAATATCATTAACGGTCGTCACGTCGATGGATAATATAAATTCAAGTCCTAATAAAATTGAGTTTCTTTGAAGTTGTGCCACTGTAGTCGCATGCGCTGTAAGTGGGGTAACGTTATAACCTGCAATGGTACCAGCAAGTGTAACAAAGGTTTCAAAGAATAATTCAAAGGAACTTTCATCTGGAATCGTATCGATTAGGATGGTGATGATTTCATCTTTAATGATCAATACTTCTTCCGGTGTGAGTTCACCAGATTGTAATAAGGCTTCAATATCGGTGATTAAAGTGGATGGAATGGCTTGATATACTGTTTGAATGTAAGTAGCCACTTCTTCGATGATGGTACGAATATGTTCAGGTTCATTTTCGAGCATATCGATGATCATACCCATCATTTCGAGTTCACGGTTAATCTCATCAATACGGTCTTGATAATACATTAAGTCAGAAGCAACCCCTTGAACTGCCCAAAGAGGATCAAAGAAACTTGGGTAGTAATTATTGATCGCATTCATCAATTCAGTATCGTTTTCTAAAGCGATATTATTCACAATGCGTTGGAATAAATCGAGATAAACGTCTGTGCCATCATTATTATAATAATAAGATAAATCTGCAGGATATTGATACAATAGGCTGCTATTATACTCGCGTGTGAAATAAATGATACGGCTAATATCTAATTGTGGTAATTCAACTAAGAATTGTCCAAATAGTCCGATATCAGTGACACTGACATACGCTTGAAGTTCTTGAATCATGTTTTGGAAATCGGTGCCTGCCATGATGGTTGAAATTTCACCACTACGGTCAGATAATTGGATTTCACGTTCAGTAAGTTCATTGGTCATATCATCCATCGCGATAGTCAAGGCTTCACTACCTAAGGATAGAACGAAACTTGCGAAAATTTGAGGAGACATGCCATAATCGCCTAATTTATCGAGCTCATCTTTGATTTCACTTGGGTCTGGTTCTTCAAATACCATCGGAAGTTCAACCATGAAATTCATCATCGATACCATTTCAATGGGGTCCATGCCTTCACTGATGGCCACATCAAGATACAGGTTAACCATGGTTTCCATACGTTGATATTGCTTAAATTCGAATTCATTTTCGAAATCCGTTTCATCCATATCAGGTTCATAAAGAGGATTAATGGCTTTTAAAAGATTACCATAAATCAAATCGCGGTTTTCAACAGAAATAACCGTATAGCTCTTCGCAGCGGATGCTTGAGATAATGTCACACCAGCGGTTGCTTTAACGGTGATCGAGTAGGTACCTGGGGCTAAGCTTAATGTAGATAGGTCAAATGTGGTTTGTGTTGTTGTGTGAATCGTTGAGTTAACGATGACTTGATAGCCTGTTGCGTTTGTAACAGCTTGCCAGGTTAAAATATTCCCAGTTAAATTTACAATCGGTGCTGATAATGTGAGGGTTGAGCCTTCAACAACATAGTTAATGGCAGTCGTTGGAAGGGAAACTTGCGCCCCTTTCTTAGCAACCACAGTCACAGAGTAAGTGCCTGCTGCTAAATTTAACGTGGATAGGTCAAATGAGGTAGTTGTCACGACATGTTCGGTACTATTGACAACAACAATATACGATTCTGCGCCGGTCACAGCGTCCCAAGATACGATATCGCCTGAGATGGTGACGTTGGTAGGTTTTTCTAATTTTTGGGCTGAGTCACATCCGAATAGACCCACCGCGCCGATGAGCATTAATAACAAGAGATAGAAGCGTTTCATACAATCAATCCTTTCCTTGAAACTCACCTTTATTATACCCACTAACCCAAATATAATAAAACGATTTGTCGCAATTTTTTCATAAATATTAAAAAATGCATCATTTCGAGGGTAAATTACTCGATTTGGTGCATTTTTAAGACATCACTTGGGTTTAAATCACGAATCATTCGGACATAGACTAGTCTAGTAAAGACTAACATCAGATTACCAAACACCAATCCAGTGAGCATATCTATAGGTTTAAATACCAAATTCTCATACTCATCAAACAACAATAAGAGGGGTTTGATCAATGGGTTTAGTAATAAAACGATGATCACTGTAGATAGGGTCAGTGTGATACTTTGAATCAGTCCCTCTATCCAAAAGAATCGTTTAAACATCTTTAGAGATACTCCAAGAATGGATGCTCTAACATAACTTGGTTTTAATTCAAAGAAAAGGATGATGCCTTGATTGACTAAAGATAACAACAACCCTGAAAGGACGATGAGGGTAACAAAGGTCGCGTAATTCATCGATGAGATGACTTCTTTAGAGAGATTTTGAGCACTCAATTGAAAATCAAAGACATAATACAATTTAGAACTATAGGTTTCAATCAATTCGGATTTCAATTGTGTTGGATTCGAAGTATTGATTAAAATATGGGTTTGTTTTAACGCTTCATACCCAGGAACACGATGTAAATTGATGAAAGCTGTATTTCCTACCGCTTCATCAAAAAACCCGATGACGGTTAATTCAACCACTTCAAATTGAGGGTTTAGAGATATATGCACGAAATCGCCTTTTGATAATCCATACACCACCTCGTATCGCTTTGGTAACCAAATCGACGGTTCTATGGATTGTTGAAATAAGATTAAATCGTCTGCTTCAGCCCTCATGCCAAAGTAGGTTGGAATATCTTCAGGGTCGAGCATGTAAACCGCTTGAAACACTTGATTGCCTTCGGTAATCGGAACGCTTCGGAAGATACCGATAGCCGTACTCGATTCAACCAATGGGTTTGTTGATAATGTTTCTTCCACCGATGAACCATTTGATAACACATTAGAAAGCAATAAATCACCTTGATATTCTTCAAGAATGACATCGGCCTTATGACGTATGTATCCAGTGGTTTCAAATAATAAGGTCACAGAAGTGATGGTAGCTACTGCTAAAAGTAAAAAACGGTATAATGATCGCTTATTCAATCCCATTTTAAACAAATATAAATGATGGCTTTCCTTATATTGTTTCATCCAACCCAAACTACTTTGATAAACGATGACCAGTAATGGGTAAGTGATTAATAAAACAAGACCGACTTGAATGAGCGTTGAATGGAGTACACCTTTAGGTAAAACTAGGTAGATAATTAAACTAATCAGAAGAATTCCCCCATGAATCCACAGTGGTTTTTGTGCATCCACCTTAATTTTCAAACGGGATACTTCGGATTTTGAACGCCAAGATAGCGTATGGAATAAAACGGTTAATATGAAAAGCACTGTCAAGATTAACAAACTATAAAGGATTGGCATCACCGATAGTGGGTAGATTAGTCCAGGCATCAATAGTTGCATCCCAATTTGAATAATACCAAAGGTTAAAGCATAGCCAATAATCGCAGCTGGTATATAAAGTATGAAGAGTTCAATGACCCAAATGAAGAATCCAAACCATAACGACCCACCCAACAGTTTAATCACAGAGAGTATTTGTTCTTTTTCCCTAAAGACCAACGCATAGGTTGTTTGGATGAGTAAGAGAACTGTAATACCGATGAACAATAACATCAATTGAAATAGCGCAACTGCGCGATTGATGAGTTGTTTAATGTACTGGATAGGTCTACTTTCTTTAAAATCTAAATCGCTATAGGCTGATAGACTCCTAATTTGTTGTTGGGTAAGCGAAACATCATCTGTATCAAAATACACCGTATTATGAAAATTCGTAAAGAAACTATCGGAAAATCCACTCAATCCAGGAAACATCGATTTAATGAATAAAGACACATGGGGATCATGTAAAATGAAGCCTTTATCGCCTTGAAATACCCCATAATCGGGAACAATTTGTTTGACTGTAAAGGTCTTTTGAGTAGAACCGAGGGTGAGGGTGAGGGTATCAGATACCAAAACATCGTGTGCTAATGCAGAACTTTCAGTTAGGATGATTTCATCTTCTGTTAGAGTATAGTTTTGTCCATATAGAAGACTAAAATCAGATGAGCTTGTTGCGAGAACGGTTAAGTAATTTAAATCATCGGTCAAGGTATCGATTTTAAATACTTTCGCATAGGACCCATCATAGTTATCATCCAAACTTCGGGTCGAGAAATAGCGTGCCGCGGAGTTAGACCCAATGGTCATCTCTAAATCGATGTGTTCGTATTGTCGGTCATATCGATAGTAATAATAGTGCTCTAATACGTCTTGCATCGTAAAAGATAAAGATAATACAACCATCATAAAGGTAAAACCGAGTAATAGTAAAAAACTTCGTAAAGGCGACTTCACGAGGTTTTGTTTTGCGAATTTTACCATGAACAAGACTTTAGATTTTTTCATCTTTCAGGATATTCCCATCTATTAATCGAATGACTCTGTTGGTATAGGATAATAAGGCTTCATTGTGCGTAACCATGACGATGGTAATGCCCAATGTCTGATTTAATTTTTTGAATAATTCCATGATTTCAAGGCTCGTTTTTTGATCGAGATTGCCCGTAGGTTCATCAGCAAATATAATCTTCTTTTCACCGAGTATGGCTCTCGCAATTGAAGCTCTTTGTTGCATCCCACCAGAGAGTTGAGATGGATATAGGTGCATCGCTTCTTTTAACCCAACCAGTTCAAGAGCTTGTTCAATCGTTAATCCTTTATGTTTTATGATGACGTTTGCGAGTTTTAAATTATCGTAAATGGTTAGGTTAGGAATCAAGTTAAAAAACTGGAATACGAATCCAATCAAATCACGACGTAACATCGCACGGTCGCTTTCTAAATAGTTCAATAGGGGTTTTTGAAATAGCGATACTTCCCCACTATCCACAGGTTCAAGTCCAGACATGACATATAAAAGCGTGGTTTTCCCAGACCCACTTGGGCCGATGATGCCAACAAATTCAGAAGCGTTAATCGTTAATGACAAATGATTTAACACAGGGCGATTAAGCATATCAGGGTAATATGTTTTTTTGACGTCCTTTAGCACAATTTGTTCCATAATCTCACCACTTTTCAATTCTCATTATATCACAGAAATGGAACAATAAAAAAAGGCGAATGCTTCGCCTTTTATCGATTTTATGATTATATGAACCCTTATCGCTTCTCGTAAGTTAACATGACCATCCCATTGTATGTCTCCACCGAGATGAGTTTTAAAAGTAAATCCGCATCCATGTTTGGAAATAATCGTTTGCCAGAACCTATCAAACTTGGTATGAAGGTAATGATGTATCGGTCAATCGCGTTTGCTTGAATCAAAGGGTCAATCACACCGCGACCCCCAATAATCCAAATATCTTTGCCCTCTATTTGTTTCAAAGACTCGACGAACTGAACGACATCCCCTTCAACAAAAGTCACTTCTTCGTTTTTGCCTTTGAGTCGTGTTGAAAAGACATACACGTTTTTTCCTGTGTATGGCCATGCATTGACCGCGATATGATTAATCATTTCTAAGTAAGTTTGACTGCCTAATATCAAGGTATCCACGGTTGAAAAAAATTGATCATACCCATAATCGACTTCTTCATTGGTATGTCCACCCAAAAAGTCGATAGCATCATTCGTTCTTGAGATATATCCATCGAGTGAGCAAGCGATGTATAATATGACTTTACGCATTATTTGTGTTGAACAGGACTCATGAATTTACTAGCTGGCATGGATTGTAAGTATACTTTTCCTGGACCAGTAACCACTGTATGGAATAAGCCTTCGCCACCAAAGACCATATCCTTTAGGTTGCCAACGGTCTTAATATCCATTGACACCGTTGATTCCATCGCAGCGAGATACCCTGTATCAATGATCATCTTTTCTCCAGCTTCAAGTTCATAGACTTTGACGTAACCATCAAATTCAACGAATGCAATCCCATGTCCGGTCAATTTTTGCATGATAAAACCTTCACCACCAAAGAAACCTGCCCCTAATTTGCGTTGAAAGAATATCGATAATTCAATCGAAGCTTCTGCGCCTAAGAATGCTTTCTTTTGAACGATAAACGGTTTATTGGGTTCAATGTTCACCGCCATGATTGTTCCAGGGAGTGAGGATGCCAAAGCAATCATACCAGGACCATTTTTAGCGGTATAAATATTTTGAAATAACGATTCTCCAGAAATCATTCGACCAAAGACTTTACCTAGTCCACCACCCTTAGTTTCCATTGACATGTTCTCGGTCATCCAAGACATGCCGCCGCCTTCAGTAATGATTTTTTCATTTTCATCAAGTTCGATGATGACAACCGGAAGTTGTCCACCTTCAATTTTGTATTGCATTGTATCACCTCAATTTACATTTTACAATAAAGCGCTGTCATTATCTATTTTTTTCAAAGTAACTCATGAATTTCAATTGTAAATACCATTTTATGATGAAATGAAATAAAATTCAAAGGACTATTTATAAATATTTATGTTATAATCTAAAAAACAAAACATTTAGATTTATTTGTGGGAGAATAAATTATGTTGGCAAAATACAAAAAATTTGACCCTTACAGCAGTATCCTCGCGAAAGCTATGAACGCGGGAACCTGGGTTTGGAATCTCAAAACCAACGAAACGCTCTATAATGAACGTTGGGCAGAGATGATTGGTTACACTTTAGATGAACTACAACCCTTGAGTCTAGACACCTGGTGTGAACATGTTCACCCTGAGGATATGGAAAAATCGAATAAAGCGTTTGAGAAACTATTCAATCAATCGGAAGAGTATTACTCTGTCGAAGTACGCATGAAACATAAACTAGGCTATTGGGTCTGGGTTTTAGATAGTGGGCAAATCGTGGAATGGTCAGAATCTGGTGAACCTTTGATTGCGGTTGGTACACACATCAATATTTCTGCTTCCAAAAATGCTCAAATTGAACTAGAGAAAAGCGAACGTAACTTAAGACAAATTGTCGAGCATGCTTTCGATATCATTTATCGTATTGATCTTGATGGCAAGTTTACTTTCTTATCGAATGCATGGTCTAAACGTTTGGGTCACCCTAGAAGTAATACCTTAGGTCAACCGTTTAAACACTATGTCCATCCAGATGACCTCTTAAGGGTGGAAGCTTTCTTTAAAAACTTATCCACAAGTGAGGAGTCTCAAACCATTAGTGGGTTTCGCTTGAAACATGCGAATGGGTCATTCCGTTACTATGAAACCAATGCCTCAGCAATCATCGAGGAGGGTCAAGTGACTGGTTTTTCTGGGATTGCTCGAGATATCACCTTATTGATTGAAAAACAACGTGAAATCGAATACCTATCTTACCATGATTTCTTAACAGGACTTTATAACAGACATTATTTGGATCGTGTCATCAACAATATCATTGATCCAGTTCATCTGCCGTTATGCGTCATTTCCATGGACTTAAATGACTTGAAATACGTCAATGACCACTTTGGCCACCATATGGGCGATTACTATATCAAACAAGCATCATCCATCATTAAAGCGTATATCCCAACCGACTATCAATTTAGGGTTGGTGGTGATGAGTTCTTAATATTCTTACCGAATACCGATTTACAACGGGCATTACAAGTCCGAGAACTCGTCTATAACGAGTTAAAATCAATCAAGATTGAATCCTTTCAACCCTCATCAGCCTTTGGTTTTGTGATTCGTGAATCGATTGATGAAGATATTTATGATGACATAAAACATGCCGATGAATACATGTATTTGAATAAAATCAAAGTGAAAGACGGAAAATATTAAGAAAAAATGGAGATTTCAGTCTCCATTTTTTAATCTCTGTTTTGATAATGCTCATGAACCCATTTAGCAAGTTCAATCAAATCGACCTGTTCATTGTAGATATGTAAATCGATACGGTGAAAGTGTTTCAA
>CAZXLG010000034.1:0-14592 GCA_964641335.1 uncultured Paracholeplasma sp. | reverse complement strand
TTGAATACCGTTCTGCAAAAGACTCTGGTAGTGCCATTGTTGCGCATGTTGACGGTGTTGTAACCTATGCTGATGCAAGAAAGATTGTCATTGCAGTGAAACCAGAAGCGTCAATCAAGACCGCTCGCGGTAAAGTTGTTTATGATAAGGATTCTGAATTCAACTGGGAAGCTTATGATCAAATTCGTCAAGCGAAGATGACTGATTTAGTCCGCTTTGAAACCTATTCATTAACTCAATTCTTACGCTCTAACCAAGATACCTCAATCCTTCAAAAACCAATTGTTCAAATTGGCGAAAAGATCGATAAAGGGGACGTTATCGCCGATGGTCCATCCATCAATAAAGGTGAATTAGCCCTTGGTAGAAACGTCGTTGTCGCGTTCATGACCTGGGAAGGTTATAACTATGAAGACGCCGTCATCATGAGCGAAGACCTTGTGAAGAACGACGTGTACACCTCGATTCATATCGATGAACACCAAGTTGAATCTCGCGATACCAAACTCGGTAAAGAAGAAATCACAAGAGAAATTCCAAACGTCTCTCCAGATGCGCTTAAATTCTTAGACGACCGTGGCGTGGTTATTCCAGGTACTGAAGTCAAAGAAGGCGACATCTTAGTTGGTAAGATTACACCTAAAGGACAAACTGAACCAACCCCAGAAGAAAAACTTCTTCAAGCGATTTTTAACGAAAAAGCTAGAGAAGTTAGAGATACTTCCTTGAAAGTACCACATGGCGGTGGCGGTATTGTTCACTCCATTCAATATTTCAGCAAGTCAAATGGCGATGAACTTGGACCTGGCGTCAACGAAGTGATCCGTGTTTATATCGTGAAAAAACGCAAAATCTCCGAAGGGGATAAGATGGCGGGACGTCACGGTAATAAAGGGGTTATCTCGAAGATTCTACCAAGAGAAGATATGCCATACATGGCTGATGGTACACCAGTTGACATCATGTTAAACCCACTAGGGGTACCTTCACGTATGAATATTGGACAAGTCTTAGAAATCCATTTAGGTATGGCTGCTAAGAAACTTGGACTTAAAGTCGCAACCCCAGTCTTTGACGGTTTAACCCAAAAAGACTTAGAAGAAATCATGGCTGAAGCTGGTATGTCTCCAGATGGTAAACAAGTACTCTATGATGGACGTACTGGTGAACCGTATGAAAATAGAGTCTCTGTCGGTGTCATGTACATGATCAAACTTTCTCACATGGTTGACGATAAACTCCACGCTCGTTCCGTCGGTCCTTACACTTTAGTTACCCAACAACCAATGGGTGGTAAAGCTCAAAACGGGGGACAACGTTTCGGGGAAATGGAAGTTTGGGCACTCTATGCATATGGTGCTGCTCATACCCTTAAAGAAATTCTTACTGTTAAGTCAGATGATATCATCGGACGTAACAAAGTATACCGCGCGATTACCGATGGTAAACCAATCCCAGATTCTCATATTCCAGAATCCTTCCGCGTATTGACCAGAGAATTACAATCCTTAGGTCTTTATGTTGAGTTGATCGATGCTGAAACTGGCGAAAATGAGGTTAACAAATCATTAGTAGATCAAACCAATCCATTCGAACGTAAAGGGGGATTCTAACCTATGGCAAAAGAAACTAAAAAAGTGTCCATTGTAGATTTAAAATTATCTACAGAAACGACAGAATACCTAACCCTTTCTGGGATCGATACCTTAGAAGATTTCAACACATTTACACTTAAAGAACTACGCTTACTTTTAAAGACAGATACGGCTTTTAACGAAGTCGTCCCTGTCTTAAAGAAGTACGTTTTACCAAGTGCAGTTGAAAACTTAGCGTTATCTAAAGAACTCGAAAGTGCTTTAAATGAACTTGGTATTGTGGAAACAAAAGCATTATTAGCACTATCTGCTGAAGCCCTCCATGATTTAATTAATCATGATGGACTTTTATACGATGAACTTGCAAAACTATTTAACATGTATGGCGTCGCTATGCCTGATAAAGAAAATTTAGTCCATGATCATCACCACGCTGAAGAACTCGTTCAAGACGTAGCGTCTGAAGCGAACATCAACACCCCAATCAGTGTAGATGCGTATGTCAAAGCAGCTCAAGCAAAACCAAAGAACAAAGCCTATGGTTCAACCGACTATTCCCACTTAAAGATTAGATTAGCTTCTCCAGATGAAATTCGTTCTTGGAGCTATGGTGAAGTCTTAAAACACGAAACCATCAACTACAGAACCTTAAAACCTGAAGAAGGCGGTCTATTCTGCGAACGTATTTTCGGTCCAACCAAAGATTACCAATGCCTATGTGGTAAAAAACGTAACCTTGACAAAGGTCAAATCTGTGACAAGTGCGGCGTTGAAATCACAGAATCTAAAGTCAGAAGAGAACGTATGGGACACATTGAACTTGAAGCCCCAGTCGTCCATACTTGGTACTTAAAGAACTCCCCTTCAAGACTAGCTTTATTACTCGATATTAAAGCGAAAGACTTAGAAGAAGTTGTTTATTTAGCAAGCTACATCGTCACTGACCCAGGCGACACCCCATTATCGAAAAAACAAATCCTTTCGTAAATGGAATACAATCAATACTACGAACAATCTGGCAATAAGTTTAAAGCGATGACTGGTGCAGAAGCAGTTAAAAAACTTTTACAAGACATCGATTTAGATAAAGAAGTGAAGTCATTAAGACGTAAACTTAAATCCCCATCGAAACAAAAACGTGACCGTGTCATCAAGAGACTTGAAGTCGTTGAAGCTTTTAACAATTCCGATAACAAACCGGAATGGATGGTCTTAGATGTTCTACCTGTCATCCCACCAGACATTCGTCCAATGGTTGCCTTAGATGGTGGTCGTTTCGCAACCACTGACTTAAACGACTTATATCGCCGTATTTTAAACCGTAACAACCGTCTAAAACGTCAAAAAGAACAAAATGCACCACGCCTCATTATGAAGAATGAAAAGCGTATGTTACAAGAAGCCGTCGATGCTTTAATTGATAACGCTAAACGTGGTAAAAAAGCCGTTGTTGAAAGAAATAGACACTTGAAATCCTTATCCGATATGCTTCGTGGTAAGCAAGGTCGCTTCCGTCAAAACTTACTTGGTAAGCGCGTTGACTTCTCAGGTCGTTCCGTTATTATCGTCGGACCAGACCTTGAAATGTACCAATGTGGTATTCCAAGAGAAATGGCCATCATTTTATTCAAACCATTCGTTTTAAGAGAACTCACCAAACGAAAAGAAACCATTCAAGCCGCTAAACGTTCCTATGAAGCCTTAGATGACGATGCATGGAGTGCATTAGAGTCCGTGGTTGTTGAACATCCAGTTCTATTAAACCGTGCACCTACACTACATAGACTTGGTATCCAAGCATTCGAACCGAAGTTGATTGAAGGTAAAGCTATCCGTCTACACCCACTCGTCACCACTGCGTTCAACGCCGACTTCGACGGTGACCAAATGGCGGTCCACGTACCACTTTCTCATGAAGCGCAAGCTGAAGCGAGATTGTTGATGTTAGCCTCTAACAACATTCTTAACCCTAAAGATGGTAAACCAGTCGTTACCCCATCTCAAGACATGGTTCTAGGTAACTACTACTTAACAATGTCTAAGCGAAATGAACCAAACGAAGGTCACTTCTATACCGGTTATGATGAAGCTTATATGGCTTACAAGAATGGTGAAATTACGCTACATACACTCATCGTGTTTGATCCAAAAACACTTAACCACGCTTTCACCGAAGAACAAAGAAATTCATATTTAATTACAACTTTAGGTAAAGCAATATTTAACCAAATATTACCACCAAGCTTCCCATTCTTAAACGAACCAACATCATCGAACTTAGTCGATAAGACACCGGACAAATACTTTATCAAGAAAGGTTTAAATGTCAAGGAACTCATCAAGAGTATGCCAGTACCTAAACCATTCGATAAGAAGTATCTATCCTTAATCATCGCGGAAGTATTCAAACAATTCCAAATCAATGAAACATCGAAGATGCTAGACCGCCTCAAAGACTTAGGCTTTAAGTACTCCACAGTCGCTGGTATTACCGTATCCGCATCTGACATGGTTGTTTATACGAAGAAACAAGACCGTCTAAAACAAGCCGAAGATAAGATTGCTGAAATCGACGAATACTTTGATGATGGTGTGTTAACCGAATCTGAACGTAAGAAACTCGTTGTTAACGAATGGAAAGTTGCAGGGGAAGATATCCAAGCGGGGGTCATGAGCGAATTTGACACCACCGGTCAATTATTCATCATTTTTGACTCCGGTGCCCGTGGTAACAAATCACACTTCTCGCAATTACTTGGTATGCGTGGTCTGATGACCAATCCTACCGGGGAAACCATTGAAATTCCAGTTAAAGCAAACTTTAGAGAAGGCCTATCCGTATCCGAATTCTTTATTTCCACCCACGGTGCCCGTAAAGGTTCGACCGATACCGCGTTAAAAACTGCGGAATCAGGTTACTTAACGAGACGTTTAGTCGACGTTTCGCAAGACGTGATTGTCGATCTTGAAGATTGCCAAACTGAAAAAGGCGTTGTGATGGAGGCTATCCGTGACAATGATGGTAAAGAAACAGTCAGCTTATATGACCGTATTATTGGCCGTTATGCATCCGCACCAGTTATAAATCCAACCACTAAAGAAATTATTGTCGATCGCAACCAACTCATTACCAATGAACTCGGCGAAGTGGTCGTTAAAGCAGGCGTTAAGTCTGTTGAAATTCGTAGCGTGCTCACCTGTAATTCTGTCAATGGCGTATGTAAATTATGCTATGGTAGAAACCTCGCAACCAACAAATCTGTTGAAGTTGGGGAAGCGGTTGGGGTCATCGCTGCACAATCGATTGGTGAACCAGGTACTCAGTTAACCATGCGTACATTCCACACAGGTGGGGTTGCATCCGCATCCGATATCACCGCCGGTCTTCCACGTATTCAAGAATTATTCGAAGCTCGTAAACCTAAAGGACAATCGGTTATTTCCGAAGTCGCTGGTAAAGTTAGAATGATTGAAACGTCTAAGGCAGGGTCTGTAATTACCATCGTTTCTGACCAAACTCAAAACGGAGAACCAAAAGAATACAAATATACGCTAGATTCAAGTGCTCAACTTTTAGTTAAGAAGAACCAAGTCGTGAAGGCTGGGGAACGCTTAAATAAAGGTTCCATCCATCCAAAAGAATTACTACGTGTATCCTCTGCGGAAGCGGTTGAAAAATACATCGTTGAAGAAGCCCAAAAAGTATACCGTGCTCAAGGGGTTGAAATTAGCGATAAGCACTTTGAAATCATCGTGCATCAAATGCTTAGAAAGATCTCCGTCATATTTGAAGGAGACACCGAATTATTACCAGGCTCTAAAGTCTCAATTGCAGAATTCAAAGCTGCAAACAAGAAAGCGATCGCTGCTAGATTACGTCCTGCAGTTGGTCAACCTGAACTCTTAGGTATTACTCGTGCGTCCCTACAAAGTGATTCCTTCCTATCTGCTGCATCCTTCCAAGAAACAACCCGTATTCTTACAGACGCGGCTATTCACGGCAAGACCGATGAATTGCACGGCTTGAAAGAAAACGTCATCATTGGTGGCTTGATCCCTGCAGGTACAGGTATCTTAAAAGATAAGTTCTTCAAGTACGAAGAACCAATCATTGACGACGAAGAGTTCGAACAAGCATAAAAACAATCAATAATGGCGCGTGCTCACGTACGCGCCTTATTATTTTTAAAAAATGTGATAAAAATAGTTGACATTAAAAACCATAAAAGGTATAATTAAAACGCTGTAAAAAAAGAGACTCAACCCAATTCATTTTGGCCCATCAGTAAGCCAAAATAAATTTTTTGAGAAAAAAAAGAAACACACGGTCATGTGTTAATCTAGAAAGGAGAAAAAAATGCCTACAATTGCACAACTCGTTAAAACCGGTAGACAAGACAAGGTAACAAAATCTAAAGCCCCATACCTAGGGATTGGATTAAACACGCTTAAAAAGAAAGAAACAAGTGTTAACTCACCACAAAAACGCGGGGTATGTGTTCGTGTTACAACCATGACACCTAAGAAACCAAACTCTGCACTTCGTAAGTATGCACGTGTTAGATTATCCAACGGTGTTGAAGTCAATGCGTACATTCCAGGTGAAGGTCACTCATTACAAGAACACAGCGTCGTCCTTATCCGTGGTGGTCGCGTTAAAGACTTACCAGGGGTTAGATACCATATCGTTCGTGGCACATTAGATACTTCTGGTGTTGCTAACCGTAAACAAGCTCGTTCTAAATACGGTGCTAAACGTCCTAAAGCTGCTCCAGCAGGAAAAGCGCCAGCAGGAAAAACTGCTACACCAGCAAAGAAAAAATAACATCTAATTAAAAATTATTCAGTATATCTGAAAGGAGGATATAAATATGCCTAGAAAAGGACATATCGCAAAACGTGATGTTTTACCTGACCCAATTTACAATTCCAAACTTGTAACACGTATTATCAATACAATTATGCTAGATGGTAAAAAAGGCACGGCTCAAGGTATTTTATACGGTGCTTTTGATCGTATTAAAGCAGAAACCGGTCGTGAACCAATCGAAGTTTTCAATGAAGCATTAAAAAATATCATGCCAGTACTTGAAGTACGTTCAAGACGTATTGGCGGACAAAACTATCAAGTTCCAGTTGAGGTGCGTGCTGAGCGTAAAACAACTTTAGGATTAAGATGGTTAATCAACTACTCTCGCTTAAGACATGAAAAAACCATGGAAGAAAAATTAGCGAAAGAAATCATGGACGCTGCAAACGGACAAGGCGCTGCTGTCAAGAAACGCGAAGATACCCACAGAATGGCTGAAGCTAACAGAGCTTTCGCACATTACCGTTGGTAATCAGAAGGAGTTATTAGTATGCCTCGTGAATTTCCTTTAAATAAGACTCGTAATATCGGTATTATGGCCCATATTGACGCGGGTAAAACAACAACAACAGAACGCATTCTGTTCCACACAGGTAAAATCCACAAAATGGGAGAAACCCATGATGGTGCTGCCCAAATGGACTGGATGGAACAAGAACAAGAACGCGGTATTACGATTACATCTGCAGCTACCACTGCATATTGGAAAGGACACCGTATTAACGTCATCGACACCCCAGGACACGTGGACTTCACCGTTGAAGTTCAAAGAAGCCTAAGAGTGCTTGACGGCGCCGTGACTGTGCTAGACGCACAAGCCGGCGTTGAACCACAAACCGAAACTGTTTGGAGACAAGCAACAGAATATAAAGTCCCACGCGTTATTTTTGTCAATAAAATGGACAAAACTGGTGCAGACTTTGCTTATGCTATTACAACAATCCACAACCGTCTAGGTGTTAAAGCGGCTCCGATTCAATTACCAATTGGCGCTGAAACATTCTTCGAAGGTATCGTCGATTTAGTCGCTTTAAAAGCGTATCATTTTGATGGTAATGCAGAAGAAGTCTTCACTGAAATTGCAATTCCTGCAAACATGATGGATGATGTAAAACAAAATCGTATTGATCTTATTGAAGCCGTAGCTGAATTTGATGAAGAAATGATGGTTGCTTACCTTGAAGGTGAAGAAATCAGCGCTGAAGCATTAAAAGCTGCGATTCGTAAGGCAACACTATCTGTTGAATTCTTCCCAGTCATCTGCGGATCTGCATTCAAAAACAAGGGTGTTAAGCTCATGCTTGATGCTGTTGTAGATTACCTTCCTGCGCCAACAGACGTTGCTGACGTCGTTGGTCATGATGAACATGGTAATGAAGTTCACCGTCCAACAGACGATGATCATCCATTCACTGCGCTTGCATTCAAAGTAATGACAGACCCATTCGTTGGCCGTCTAACATTCTTTAGAATCTATGCCGGAACTGTTCAACAAGGTTCATACATCTTAAATACCACAAAAGGTAAGAGAGAACGTCTAGGTCGCTTACTACAAATGCATGCGAACCATAGAGAAGAAATCAAAGAGGCTTATGCGGGCGATATCGCTGCCGCTATCGGTCTTAAAGATACAACCACAGGGGATACACTTGCGGGTGAAAAAGATACCATTATCCTTGAATCCATGAAGTTCCCTGAACCAGTCATCAACATCGCAATCGAACCTAAAACAAAGAACGACCAAGATAAGATGTCTAATGCATTAACAAAACTTGCTGAAGAAGACCCAACATTCAAAGTTTTCACTGATAAAGAAACTGGTCAAACCATCATCGCTGGTATGGGTGAATTACACCTTGATATCATCGTTGACCGTATGAGAAGAGAATTTAAAGTAGAAGCTAACGTGGGTGCTCCACAAGTATCTTACCGTGAAACCATTACCAGTTCTGCTGAAATTGAAGGTAAATTTATCCGTCAATCCGGTGGTAGAGGTCAATATGGTCACGTTTGGATCAAGTTTGAACCAAACCCTGGCAAAGGCTTCGAATTCGTCGACGCCGTTGTTGGTGGTACCGTGCCTAGAGAATATATTGGCGTTGTCCAAAAAGGTCTCGAAGAAGCACTACCTAGCGGTATCCTTGCTGGCTACCCAGTCATGGATTTAAAAGCAACCCTATTCGATGGATCCTACCATGATGTCGACTCCTCTGAAATGGCTTATAAGATTGCAGCAGCTATCGCGCTTAAAGGTGCGAAAGACAAATGCGGCGCAACCATTCTTGAGCCAATCATGAAAGTCGAAATCGTAGTACCAGATGAATATGTTGGTAACGTTATTGGTGATATCACCTCACGTAGAGGTCGTCTAGAAGCACAAGAATCTAGAGGTAACGCTATTGGTATTAAAGCGAATGTTCCACTATCTGAAATGTTCGGTTACGCTACTGCATTACGTTCTAACTCTCAAGGTCGTGCCACATTCGTGATGCAATTCGACCACTATGAAAGAGCACCTAAGTCAATCGCTGAAGAAATCATCAAGAAGCGTAACGCCTAGGTACTTGCAAAAACATAGTATTTGATATAAAATAATACTTGGTACAAACTAAGAAAAAAACACACACTATAAGGAGAATAAAAAAATGGCAAAACAAAAATTTGAACGTACTAAACCGCACGTTAACGTTGGAACCATTGGCCACGTTGACCATGGTAAAACAACATTAACTGCAGCTATTTCAACGGTTCTTTCCAAGAAAGGTTTAGCTGAAGTTAGAGACTATGCTTCTATCGACAGTGCACCTGAAGAAAAAGAACGTGGTATTACAATCAATACTTCCCACATCGAATATCAAACAGTTAAACGTCACTATGCACACGTTGACTGCCCAGGACATGCTGACTATGTCAAGAACATGATTACTGGTGCCGCTCAAATGGACGGTGGTATCTTAGTTGTTTCTGCAGCAGACGGCCCTATGCCACAAACTCGCGAACACATCTTACTATCTCGTCAAGTAGGCGTGCCTAAACTAGTTGTATTCTTAAACAAATGCGACATGGTTGACGACGAAGAATTAATCGACTTAGTCGAAATGGAAGTACGCGAATTACTTTCAGAATATGACTTCCCAGGCGATGAAATTCCATTCATCCGCGGATCCGCTTTAAAAGCTCTTGAAGGCGATGCTAAGTGGGTTGCTAAAATTGAAGAATTAATGGAAGCAGTAGACACTTATATCGATAACCCAGTTCGTGAAATCGATAAACCGTTCTTAATGCCAGTAGAAGACGTATTCACCATCACAGGTCGTGGAACTGTTGCTACAGGTAGAGTTGAACGTGGTACAATCAACGTCAACACTGAAGTTGAAATCGTTGGTATCCATGACACTCAAAAGACTGTTGTAACTGGTGTTGAAATGTTCCGTAAGTTACTCGACAGAGCAGAAGCTGGTGACAACATTGGTGCGTTATTACGTGGTATTACCCGTGATAAAATCCAAAGAGGTCAAGTATTAGCTAAACCAGGCTCAGTTAAACCTCATGCTAAGTTTGAAGCGCAAGTATACGTTCTTTCTAAAGAAGAAGGTGGACGTCATACAGCATTCTTCTCCAACTATAGACCACAATTCTATTTCCGTACAACTGACATCACTGGTGTCATCACTTTACAAGAAGGTACAGAAATGGTTATGCCAGGGGACAACACAGTCATGATCGTTGAACTTATCCACCCAATCGCTATCGAAGAAGGTACTAAGTTCTCTATCCGTGAAGGTGGACGTACTGTAGGCGCTGGTTCCGTTGTTAAGATTTTAGAATAATTCAAACCAAATCCAAAACCGCACAAGCAATTGTGTGGTTTTTTGTTTTATAAATCGTTTCGCCTTTATCTTATGATAAAATGGTAGTGTTAGGGGAATTTATGTATTATAACTTTCCAAAATGACAGGTGCAAACACATGATTATAGATACACACGCACATTTAAATATTGATGAATTTAAAGATACTTTAGAAGAGGTTTTAAATCGTGCTAAGGTGAATGATGTTCAAAAAATCATCGTGATTGGCATGAACAAACAGGCGAATGCACGTGGTCTAGAACTGACTTCTAAAGCTAATCTTTACGCCACCGTTGGGATTCATCCATCGGATGTTAATGAGGGACTCGATTTAGAGCTATTAAAAGAACAACTCAAACATCCAAAAGTGGTTGCTGTCGGTGAAATTGGACTAGATTTATATTGGGTCAAAGATAATTTAGAACTTCAAAAAGAGATTTTCAAAAAGCAACTTGATTTAGCTCTTGAATTGGATTACCCAGTGGTCATTCACATGCGTGACAGTGCTCAAGAAATCTATGATGTGGTGAAAAATTATCAAGGGTTTCGTGGCGTCATGCACTGCTTTAGTGCCGATTTAGTGTGGGCTAACCGATTTATAGAACTTGGCTTTCATATTGGTATTGGTGGACCAGTTACATTTAAAAATAATCATGTAGCAAAAGAAGTTGCAGTAAATATTCCAATTGATCGTCTATTGGTTGAAACCGATAGTCCTTATTTAGCACCTACCCCTTACCGAGGTCAAAGAAATGAACCCGGATATACCCGTTTAGTCGTGGAAGAGATTGCGAAATTACGTTCAATGTCTGTTGAGGATGTGGCGTATCAAACGTCTTTAAACGCGATGAAGTTATTTGGAATCAAGGAGGATTAATATGAAAAAATGGATGATACTATCGTTAGTATCTTTACTGGTGATTACCCTTGCAGGGTGTGTAGAACGACAAACTACCGTTTATACACTTGAAGATGTTCAATCACAAATTACAGAAATTTATGATACAGTGTCACCTATGACTGTGGCCGTTGTATCTTATGATGAAGCTGATTATGCCGTTAAGGAAGGTCATGGATCAGGTCTCATTTACGACCGCGAACCAGTTGGAAATGGCTATAAATATTTTGTGATTACTAACTATCATGTGGTTGAATCACAAGCATATTTACGCATTTATAACGGAACAACCTATTATAATGCTACTCAATACGCTGTGCATGAAATTGAAGATCTAGCTTTAGTGACCTTTAACACCGTAGATGATTTACCTTACTATGGTGTTGATCAATTCAGTGGTACCAAAATCGTCGAACCGGTTGTAGGTTCATTCGTGATAGCGATTGGCACCCCACTCGATTTGGAATTCTTTAATACCGCCACGATTGGTATTGTAGGCAGAACAAATAACTCAAGAGTTATACAACATGATGCTGCCATTAACCCTGGTAATAGTGGTGGACCACTCTTTGATTTGGCAGGTAATCTTTTAGGTTTCAATACATGGAAACGAGCTACAACACAAACCGTGGAGGGTGAGATTTCAGTGGATGGAATAGGGTTTGCGATATCCATGGATGTTGCACAAACCGTTGTTAATAGTTTAAGAGTGACACAAGTATCCGTATTTCAAAATGCCAAGATAGGCATTACTGTCATGGATATTAGTGACGCTATTGAAAAAAAATTCGCAGGTGTCAGACCTGAATTTATAGAAGAAACTCAGACTGCGGGTGTTTATGTAGATTCAATCATACCACTCAGACCTGCTGTTGGTAAACTTGAAGTTCACGATATCATTACCCATGTCAATGATGAAGCACTCGTCAATCTCGCTGATTTGTCCCTTAAATTGTCTGGTATGCAATTTGGACAAGTATTAAACTTAACGATTAGAAGATATCATAATTCACAGTTCGTTACACTTCAAATCACCATCAACCTTTAGGAGGTTTCTATGACACTCAGTAGCATTCTTTTCAAAATTGAAACAGGTCAACCCTTAAGTGATAAAGCACTAGAAAAGTTGGCTAAAAAGTTGCATCTAGCACCCTCTGCAGCGAGAAGTTTTCTCTATACCGTGTGGATTTTATTGACATTCGTGTTACTGTCTCTTGCGCTCGTCGATGGGCTTCAACCCATACCACCTATCGTCATTTATGTGATAGCAATCGGTTTATTAATTGGGTTCATTGCCTATGCATTCTTACCAAAATATGCACGTATTCATCAATACCTAAAAGCGGTAGATAAATTTTATGAAACCAAATTCAGTGGACTTGAACACTATGATTTATACTACATTGGACAACACCGTTCACCGCATGTTAGAACATTAAGATCCAATAAGATTTACCTACTAACCGATGGGCATCATTTGCTATTCATTGACGATTATTTCAAGGATACAAAATACCCATTACCAAGAATGTTCGGATCAGATAAACCTGTTTATTTGAGAGTCATCGATGGCGATAAGAATGATCAATCTAGGGTTTTAATCGACATATCTGAAGTGGAACATTACCTATGTTCAAAGCGTGATATTCCACTAAATAAAAGACCTTTAAACCCGAAATACCAACGTATGTTTGATATGTTTTTAGATCAAGACCCACATATGGATGAGCAATACTTCGTAACCCTAAAACTCTATAATGGAGCGGTTTTCCGCTTAGGTTACGATTCTTATAAACCACTAAAATTTGCCATCCCTTTAAAGGATAAAACCAGATGAGTGATATCGAAAAAGTAGCTCATACATTAATGGATTATGAGTATAAAATTGCGTTTGCTGAATCGATGACTGGTGGTGCTTTAGTCTCCGCTTTAGTCAAAATTCCTAATGTCTCGACAATCCTCGATTACAGTGTCGTTACCTATTCTGAAACTGCCAAAGAGACCGTTCTTAACATCCCAAAAACACTCTTTGATATTCACGGTGTTGTCTCTAAAGTCATCGCGATTGAAATGGCAAAAAACGTCGCTTTGCTTGCAAAATCAGATGTTGGCGTTGGAATTACTGGTAATGCTGGACCGACTGCTCAATCGAACTCCCAAGTCGGCGAAGTGTGGTTTGCATTTTACTATCAAGGCGAGTCCTATAGCTATCATCTACAATTGAAAAACGAAGGCCGTGAATCAATTATCGAACATTCCGTTAAAGTAGTCTATCAAATGCTACTAAAACTGCTTACAAAATAACAAAAAACGTTTGTCATATAGATTTATCTATGATATAATATCAAAGCATGGTTTTTGCGAACCATCCTTGTCTGTAGTTCATCTATAGACCAATAGACCAGAAGGAGGAAATTAGAATGAAGAAATACGAGATTATGTACATCATTCGTCCTGACTTTGAAAGCGAACAAATCAAGAACCTTGTTGCCGGCTTAAGCAACATCTTCACAGAAAGAGGTTCCGAAGTTTTAGAGCTTAAAGAAATCGGATTGAAAGAGTTAGCGTATGAAATCGAACACATGAAAAAAGGTTATTATGTGTGGAGTCTAGTGAATGCATCCAATGAAGCAATCGCTGAATTCAATCGTGTCATCGGTATTACAGAATCAGTTATTCGTTACATCGTTGTAAAAGACGGCGAATAAAGGAGGCACCATTCATGATTAACAGAGTTGTTTTAGTTGGTCGTATAACCAAAGACCCTGAACAAAAAAGAACACAAAATAACATTCCTGTTGTGTCATTCTCTCTAGCGGTTGATAGCCGTTATACCAATGATCAAGGGGAAAAGAAAGCAGACTTTATCCAATGCGTGGCTTGGAATAAATCGGCCGAATTCATGTCAAACTATGTCCGTAAAGGGGCAATGTTAGGCGTTGAAGGTCGCATCCAAACGAGAACATATGAAACCAATACTGGTGAAACTCGTTATGTCACAGAAGTGGTATGTGATTCTGTTCAATTACTTGAAAGCAAGCGCGATGTCGCTCCTGCACCAACACCAAGCTATGAACAAGAAGAAGACCCATTCGTATCCAAAGGTAAGAGTTTAGCTACAGAAGAAGATTTACCATTCTAATAGGAGGCTTAGTATGCAACAAAAAGGCGGATTCAAAAGACGTCGTAAAGTGTGCTATTTTACACAAAATAAAGTTGATCATATCGATTTCAAAGATGTTGAACTATTAAAGCGTTTCACCTCCGACAGAGGCAAAATTTTACCTCGTCGTGTGACTGGAACATCAGCTAAATGGCAACGTCCTCTTGCAATCGCGATCAAACGTGCAAGACATATGGCATTACTTCCATACGTTAA
>CAZXLG010000033.1:0-14865 GCA_964641335.1 uncultured Paracholeplasma sp. | reverse complement strand
GATAAACCGATGCGAGAACGTATTTCATTAGGGATGAAATCCTCATGGTTCCATGGTGATTTTGGATGGGCTAACATCAACGATGTGGTCATCCACATTACCCTATTGATGGGGGCTCAATTTTATTACATCATCAAACATCCAAAAAATATATTATACTGGATTACCCCGTTATTAACCGGTTTCGTCGTGTTTGTATCCGCCTCAAGAGGTGGCTATTTATCGATGTTCTTATCCTTCTTAATCTATGTACCTTACGTCATTAAGAAAACCAATAAATGGGGCATACTCAATATGATTTACGCCTTTATTTTGGTCGCGTTAGCGTTATATGAATTAAGGCTTCTGGTAGAAATCGCTTATGAGATTGCAATCCAAGGTGGGTTAGATGATTTAGACAGTTTCACTTCGAATCGCTTAACCCTATATAAATACGCACTTGATATTTATAAAGAATTCCCAGTATTTGGCGGCGGTTGGGAAGCAATGACCGATATTGGTAATCCAGATCGCATTCAAGTCTTCCATTCCACGTTATTCCATACTTTAGCGGTGATGGGCACCTTTGGATTACTGGGTTTAGTCTACTACTTCTATCAAACCTTTAAATTCTTATTTAAACATAGATTCGTCGTTAAGAGTTTAATCCTTATAGGTATTATAGTCTCACAAATCCATGGGTTGATTGATAACACGATGTATATGATTGTCTACACACTCGCCACTCTCTTACTATTCGCCATGCTAGAAACCATTGAAAACAAAACGGTCACCTTCAAGTAAATTTGAAAGTGACCGTTTATTTTTTAGTCGTTCGCTCTTAATGCTTCGACTGGGTTCTTCTTTGCTGCTAGCGATGCAGGGAATAATCCAGCGATGAATGTCAATGAAATCGATACGGCAATCATTGAAAGCACATGCACCCACGATAGTTGCATGATGTTCGCCATTTGAGCATTGAGATTTTCAACAATGATGTTGATTGGGAAGGATAAGATGTACGTAATCACTGAACCCAAAATACCTGCGGTTAAACCGATGAGGAAGGTTTCAGAATTGAAGACGCGTTTGACGTCTTTCTTTCTCGCACCTAAGGCACGCAATACCCCAATTTCTTGTGTACGTTCTATGACTGAAACATAGGTGATGATACCAATCATAATAGAGGATACCACTAACGATATACCAGCGAAAATGACCAACACAATTGAAATCATGTTCACCACACTACCTAAGGCTGAACCAATGGTTTCAGCGAGGTCTAAATAGATGATTTGATCGCCTTCTGCAGCGGTTTTATTATAAGCATCCATGACATCGATGATACCTTCTTTGGATTCGTAAGATACTGGATAAATGCTGATAGATACTGGTTTTTGATCCACACCTAAGAAGGACTCAATGAGCGGTCTTTCCAAATCTGCTACGAAGAAGTTCGCGCCAGCGGGTCTGGTGCTTTGACCTTGCGCTTTAAATTCAATCACATAATAATTTGAGTTTTGTTGTGCAATCCCAATATCACTGGTTAATGCATTACTCAATAAGACTTGATTGAAATCATCTAAATGATAGACACCATCATCGATGGTAAATACATTTTCAGCTTTAGGGGCTAAAACTGCAGATACTTTAAGTACCATACCGTTGTTGAAAGCGACGGATAAATCCGGGTTTTCATCAAAGATGGTCTTTCCTAAAATGGTCGTGGAATCAGCTACATAATAATCATTATAATAAGGTGAAACCAAGGTTTTACCAATCAAATCAGTATATTCTACCGATCCATCGATTGGTAAATTGAAAGCTTCTAATACACGTTTATCGACACCATATTCATCGTTCAATAAAATGAATATTTCATAGACATTCGGGTCATTTACAGTCAATGATCCTGCCATGACATCAAAATACTCATTTAAAAATGGTTTGTTCGTTTGTCCAAAGGTAATCGCGCCTTTGTCTACGGTACGGTACAAGCCATTTTGTTCTTGTAAAAGTAACGTTTGAATGGCGTATTCATATTCGATGGTCGTATAATCCGCAGGATTCAAATTCGCTTCAAGATAAGCAATGAATTCAGGGGATAAGTTATTCAAATACGCTTGTTGAGGTACACTTGAGTCATATGGTTTAATGAATCCATCCGATACTGGTGCAGGTGCATCAAAATCAGGTGGTCCAAAGGTAACTGAGTATTGATTAATCATGATTGGAATAGAGACTAAGGCACCACGTTCTAAATCTGATACGGTTTTATTAAACCCATTACCGACGCCTAGTACTAATAGAACACCAATAATCCCAATCGACCCAGCAAACGCTGTGATTAAGGTTCGCGCTAATTTAGTTCTTAGGTTATTGAAGGATAGTTTAATCGCTTGAAGATAAGACATCGATGTTTTCTTTGGGGTATAGACTGTATCTTCTTGAACTGATTTGCGTTCAACTTTTGTGTCAGATACAACATTCCCATCGAGTAAACGGATGATTCTATTTGCGTATTCATCGGCTAATTCTTGGTTATGGGTAACCATGATGACCAATTTCTCTTGAGCGATTTCTTGAATGAGTTGAAGAATCTGTACGGAAGTTTGGGAATCGAGTGCACCGGTAGGTTCATCGGCTAAGATGATTTCCGGGTCATTCGCGAGGGCTCTCGCTATCGCAACACGTTGTTTTTGACCCCCAGAGAGTTGAGCCGAACGTTTGTACATTTGATCTTCAAGACCAACACGTTTCAAAACAGCTTCTGCTTTTTGACGACGTTCTTCAGGAGACTTTCCGGCTAAGGTCATGCCGAGTTCCACGTTTTCAATAATGGAGATGTGGTTGATTAAGTTGTAGTTTTGGAAGATGAAACCGACTTTGTTGTTACGGTAAGCATCCCAATCACGGTCATCAAATCGTTTCGTTGATTTGTTTTCAATGATTAAGTCACCAGACGTGTATTGGTCTAACCCACCAATTAAGTTCAGTAAAGTCGTTTTACCACAACCGGATGGACCGAGAATAGCGACGAATTCGCTACGGTCAAATGTTAAGTTGATATCATGAAGTGCGGTGAAGGGTTTCCCCGCAATCGTGTAATCTTTTTTGATATGATCTAATCTAAGCATAAAAATAAAACCTCATTTCTTGGATGAGGTTATTATATCACTTTGAGTTTTTTTTCAAACAAAAAACACCCTATTATCGCAAGTTCATTTTTTGTTTATCTAAATGTATTAACTTTCACATTTTTTCAAGTCTAACAATGGTCTCTGTTTCTACGGTATGGAAAAACATTTTTACTGGTGTCACGGAGGTAACACGGTACAACTCTTTTAATGTGTTAATATCTCGAACCAGTGTTTTTAAGTCACAGGATACATAGATGATTTCGTTGACTGGTTTTTCTAGTAATAGGGCTTTGGTGGTATCATCCAGACCACTTCTAGGTGGGTCAAAGACGATGGTGTCTGCAAGACCAAGATACTGGTTGATTGCGAGAGAAACATCACTTTCGATGACTTCCACATTGGTAATTTGATTATCTTCGATGGATGCTTTCGCAGATAGTATGGCGTCATGATTGGATTCAATCGCGTAGACTTTTTCGACTTTAGACGCGATAAACTGACCAATCGAAGCCATACCAGCGTAAGCATCAATGACGATATTACCCTGTATTAAAGACTTGATTTTTTCATACATCTTGAGGGCGATTACCGTATTAACCTGGAAAAAAGCAGCTGGTTTTAACGGGAACCTTAATCCACCAAAGGTCACTTCTAAGGTAGGATTACCGGATAATAAAATGGAATGTGTTCCTAAGTTTTCATAATCCGTATCTTGGATATTCTGATAGATGGATGTAATAAATGGCAAGTTTAAATGACTCAGAATGGTATCTTTTTCAGTCCAATTTTCTTGAGTCGTTGAGAAAATAATCATCACTTTTTGTTGATGACTACGAATTGTAATATGCTTTAAGGTATCGTCTTGTAAAGCGATCATCTGGAAGATTTCATTCAGTTTGTCTAACGTTTTTTGAATGATTTCACTAGCTAAAACCATATGTGTTAATGGATGTAGACGATGGCTTTGTGGGGCGAATACCCCAAGTTTTAAACGGTCTTGTTTCGCGACATGAACTGTGATTTTATTACGGTAATTGAGATCGCGTTTATCAAAGAGGATTGGGTCAATTTGAACATCCATTTTCGCAATCTTTTTAAACGTTTCTTCAGTGATTTTTTGCTGCCAATCGAGTTGGGCAGTGGTATTTAAATGTAACAGGGGAGCGTAGTGTAAGTCATCTGGGTTTTTGACATCGACACGCTGGTTGCTTTTGGTTTTTAAGGATAAGAGTTCCCCTATGAAATAGGATTTCTTGTCTTTAAGGATACGGACTAATCCGGTTTCCCCTTTTAACATCCCTTTGACGAATACCACTTTATCTTGAAAACGACAGACCCCTTGACCTTGATAATCGAGGTCAAGCGCGGTTAACATGATGGGCTCGTTCATTTCTTCTGCTTGTAGAAATAGGCCATCCCAGCTTCGGCCGTTTCTTTGTATTTTGGATGCATATCGAGTCCGGTTTGATACATGGTATGAACAATCATATCAAAGGAAATTTTGCGTGTATCACTCAAGAATCCCGATAAACCGGAGGCGTTGATGGCACGAATACCAGCGACTGCATTTCGTTCGATACATGGGATTTGAACATACCCGTCAATCGGGTCACAAGTGAGGCCTAAGTGGTGTTCCATCGCAATTTCAGCAGCGTATTCGATTTGTTCGATTTCTAAATCCGATACATACGCATGGGCTGCTGCAGTCATTGAACATGCAGAACCGACTTCCGCTTGACAACCACCCACCGCACCAGAAATGGTGGCGTTGGTTTTAATGACGTTACCAATCACACCGGCGACTGCTAAGGATTCGACAATCCTTTCATCAGAAATACCTTGGTGGTGACGCATGTAGTAAAGTACTGCTGGTAAAACACCTGAAGCACCACAGGTTGGGGCGGTCACGATGATGCCACCTGAGCCGTTTTCTTCAGAGGCTGCAAAGGCGTAAGCGGAGACCAAACGATTTTGTCGTTGGGCTTCGGTTTCTGTCGCTTTCGCGCGGTCCATCAACGTTTTCGCTTTACGCTGAACTTTTAGATCTCCCGGTAAAACGCCTTCAGTTTTTAAGCCTTTTTCAACGGTTTTTTGAAGTTGTTGCCAGATAGAATCTAAGAATAAGACAATATCGTCACCCTCAAAGCGTTTCACATACTCAAACAAGTTGAGATTTTCTGATTGGCAGTAGGCTTTAATTTCATCGAATGATTTGTGTGGATAGATTATGTCGATATGGTTTTCTTCATTATCAAATAAGATATCCCCACCGCCAATGGAGCGAACCGAGATGGTATCAATGAGGGTATCTTTTTCAAATACTTCGAAGACAAAGTAATTTGGATGGTGTTTGACATCGACATTGAATTTAAAGGTGACTGGTTTAGGTGCTAACGTTTGTTCAATGATGGCGTCGGTTAAATGCCCTTTACCCGTCAAGGCTAAAGAGTTATAAAGCGTTACGACATAATGGGTCGCGTTTTGGTGTTTTTCTTTTACGTATTGTGCAGCGAATCCAGGTCCCATCGTATGTGAGGATGAGGGGCCGTGACCGATTTTATATAGTTTACGTAGGGATTGCATAAGCCCTCCTTAGGCCTCGATGCCTAAAATCTTCGAATACTTCTCTTTTAAATAATTAACATAGTATTGCGGGTTAAATGGTTCTTGGGTCGCTTGTAAAATCAATGCTTTCGGTTCAATCGATTTTCCATATTGATGGATATGGTCTTTTAACCATAGATTGATTTTCTGGATGTCATTAGATCGAACCACAGCTTCAATATTAAAATCTTGGTTCATACGGTGATAGATTTGTGCAGAGATTGCTGACCCTAATGCATAAGTTGGGAAGTATCCAAAGGACCCAAATGCCCAGTGGATGTCTTGTAATACCCCTTCGGTATCGGTTTTAGGTGTTAAACCTAAATACTTCTTATATAGTTTATTCCAAACTTTTGGTAAGTCTTTGGCTTCTAGTTTACCATTGAAGAGTTGTTTTTCAATTTCATAGCGAACCATGATATGTAAACTATAGGTAAGTTCGTCCGCTTCAACACGGATAAAGTCACGTTTGACTTGGTTGGTGTATCTCACAAAGTCGTATTTTGAGATTCCCTTCAATTGTTTAGGAAATATTTCAACGAGTTTATCGTAATGGGTATCCCAAAAAGCTTCACTACGACCAATCATGTTTTCATAGAAACGGGATTGTGATTCGTGTATCCCCATCGATACGCCACCTTTGAGTTCGGTATAATCGTATTCTGGCTTCACTTGTTGTTCATAAATCGCATGTCCCATTTCATGGATGGTAGAGAAAATCGCACTTCTCACATCGTCTTCATGATACGCTGTGGTGATTCGTGTGTCAGTACTCGCAACCCCTGAGGTAAATGGATGGGCACTTTGTTTTAAAACACCCCTATTTTGATCGTATTTGAAGACATCTAATAGGTAGGTATTAAACTGGATTTGTTGGTCTTTAGGGAAATGGGCTTTAACTAATCTTTTTGGAAATACTTGTTTGATTTTAGAAGCCTTTAAAACAAAGGGAACCAAATCGGTTTTAAGGGTATTAAAAAATTGATCATAATCTTCGACAGTCATACCTGGTTCATACATATCAAGTAACACATCATACCCTTTGACGGTATCGGTTGCGAGATATTTAACCAATTTACGTTGGTAGGCAATCACTTTTTCTAAGGTAGGTAAATAGGATTCGAAGTCGTTGTTCTTCTTCGCGTTCGACCAAATGTGACCCGCTTGAGATAATAAGACTTGGAAGTCGATGTAGTCTTGTTTCGGGATTTTTCTCAATTGGTCTAGGTCTTTTTTGACGCGTTTGATTTCAACTTTTAAATCCTCAGTTAAGGATTCAGGATTGTTTGCTAAAAAATCAATCGCTTCAATGCGTTTCGAATCCATTTCTACTTCGTAAGCTAAGGTAGAAAGAACTTCGATCTGTTCACTACGGTATTGCATCGCATCGTTTGGGGTTTCGGTTTCTTGGTCCCAAGATAGGAGCCATAAGGCGTATTGATAAGCTAATTTTTGTTTTCTGGATGCTAAATAAATCTCTAAATGATTCATAGAAAATCTCCTTTATAAAAGTATGATGGTTGCTAAAGTGAAATAAATGGTTAAAGATATGACGTCATTGATGGTTGTCATCAGTGGGCCAGAGGCGACTGATGGGTCAATCCCTCTTTTTTTAAGGATGAGTGGGACAAACGCGCCAGTAATGGCACCGACCAACAAGGCAACGAATAAAGCCAATCCGACAGTGAAGCTGACCCAAATATCTGCGTTATGGTTTTGGAAAACCCATAAAAATAAATAACTAAATGTGAATCCAATCAATGCTAATACAGTACTATTTATGAATCCGATGAATAGTTCCTTGACTACAAATGGTTTCATATCAGCTTCTGGGTCATCATTGATCTCGAGGATGGCTTTCGCAAGTGATTGAGTTGAAATGTTCCCAGCAGAGTCCAAAATCATCGGTTGAAATAACACTAAAACAATGATGGTTTGTAATGTGGTTTCAAAAAATGACAAAACAGAGGCAGTTATTAAAGAGAGTGCTAATAGTAGTAGTAACCAAGGTAGTCTTTTTTTACTACGTATAAAAGGTTTTGAATGAACATCGTATTCATTCAAGGAAGCGAGTTTATGGTAGTCTTCTAAGGTTTCCTCAGCTAATAGATCTAAAGCCATTTCTGCGGTAATGACCCCTAATAATTCACGGGTTTTCGAAAGGATAGGTATCATATTCCTATCGTATTTTTGTACAGTATCAATGGCTTTTGACACAGGTTCATCCTCAAACACGAAATGATAATTTTCACGCATGATTTCGCTAACTGTAATGGGACTTCTCGCGATGATTAAATCCTTTAAGTCGACGACACCGACTAAGTGGTTTTGATCGGTGACATATAAAATATCAATCAATGTGTCGTCATTGGACTGTTTTACAACCTTTTTCATCGCATCCTTGACATCCATCGTTGGACTTAAAGTGAGGATGTGGGTATTCATGACATCTCTTAGTTTCATAGTAACACCCCAATCATGATGGTTGCGATACCGTAATATGTGAAGATGGTCGTAATATCAATTACTGTTGTTAACAACGGTCCTGACGCACTGGCAGGGTCTAATCCCGTCTTATGGATTAAAACAGGGATGATTGCTGAGAAAAATGTGCCAATGATGAGTGATAATAAGACACTTAACCCAACAATACTAGCAAAAATAAATGGGTCTTCGGATAAACTTGGATTCAAGACAATAAATAATATGGTAACAATGAATGAAATGATGGATAACAATACCCCAGACAAAGCTGCCGAAGATACTTCATAAATGATATTCTTTCGTATGACTGAAGTGGGTTCTTTGTCGGCTATCATAATCAAACTAAACGTGAGTGTTTGTGTGCCAGCATTCCCAATCATCGATAGGATTAAGGGTTGGAGAATCACGATGATGGTGTAATCCTTCAACACGCCTTCAAATTGGAGGGCTAGATTCGCAATTGGTAAGGCTAATATAAGTAATACAACCAGCCAAGGTAATCTCGCTAAAGCACTTTTAAAAGTGGAATCTGATTGTTCTTTCCGTAAAGCAGTCATCTTTTGGAAGTCTTCAATCATTTCATCTTCATAGGTATCGATGGCGTCATCCACGGTAACAATCCCTTTTAAAATATGGTTTTCATCCAAAATAGGTAGGATGTTTAAGCCACTTTCTTGCATGAGGGTGGCGGTTTCTTCTTTATCGTCGGTATCTATCGCAAAAATCGAAGGTTCATAAAGCGTTTCGATTTGGCAAGGTGATTTCGCCTTAATGAGTTTTTTAAGCGGGACAATCCCTAAAAAGGTATCGTGTTTATCTACCACAAAGAGTGTCGAAATGGTTTCAACTTCTGGGGCTTCAGCAATCAACTTTTTCATCGCTTCTTTGACATCTAGTTCAGTCGTGAGTGTGATGAATTCAGTAGTCATAATCGACCCAGTCTCATACTCTTCATAAGCTCTTAAGGAGATGATATCTTCTTTAAGTTCTGGTTCTAGTTTATCCAAAAACTCAGAGGCTGTATCCTCTTCGAGTTCATTGATGATGTCCATCGCATCATCGGGATCCATTTCATTGATGATGTCTGCAGTTTCTTCCGCATCCAACGTTTCAACAATTTGGGCTGCATCATCCGCATCCAAATAGGATAATAGATCTGCTTTTTGGCTATCGTCTAATAAATCGAACAAAGCTGTTTGATCAGCTTCATCTAAGGATTCATAGAGTTCTTTCAGGTCATAACCATGAAGTGTTTCTAGATATAATTTTTGTTCATCAATTGATAGTAATTTAAAATCTAACATAGTTATGCCCTCCTTTTTATAGTATAACTCAAAACACGCATAATTGCGCCAAGAATGACAATTATGCGTGTTTTATTAAGTTTGATTAACGCTGATGTTTTTAACTTCTTCGAGAATAAATCAGATCTTTATATGGTAGTGTTTAAACGTATCTCTTATCCAAAATGTTCTCATATATCGTGTCCACTTTATGGTATTAAAAGCAATTAATAGGGCAGTGCAATAGATTTAATGTGTTTATGTTTCACATATTGTCTTTTGCTCAATGATTATCATCTTTTACTAGTACTATAACATCATTTTAGTCAATATTTTGCTTGTACATTACAATTTAAAATATTAATTAGTTTCACTTGCTTTGCCGATTTCTTTTTGCATAAAAGAAGACAATATTCATAATAATTCTCGAAATAAATTTCCGAAATAACATCTCTGGATTTTTTACTAAAATGATCAATATTATACCCGAAAGCAGTAATGCTTATTCTTCTTAAATGCATATAGTTATTGTTATTAAATACACTCTCGATTTCTGAATAATTTTTTACATTTATAAAATTCATTTCTTTTCTAACAGAAGTATTGTATGCATTAATGTCGATTTCAGCAAAATCTTTGAAGTGTAGTATGTATTTTTTTACAAGATCAATTAATTCATTTTCTGTTTCAAAAATAATATGATATTGATAATTTGTAGATAGGATGCTGGCAAATTTCTTTTTTATTAGTCTCATATACTCTCCTATTACCATTCACTGTAGGGGTTATCTCCCGAATGAACACCAATCAAAACGGGTGCTATCCACCAAATATGATCTTTGGTTTTAAAACCAAATTTGTTGGTATGGATATGTAATCCGTTATACATATCTATATCAATTCCAAATGATCTTCCCCCATTTGTTCCTCCGTTAAATGTGCCGAATGATATTCCGGGTACATTTGGAGTTTGATATCCCCCTTCCCACAGTCCGTTTGACCATCCACGACCATTATTAAACTTTCCCGAAAGAGCAAAACTTCCTGCGCTAATTAACATCGATCCAGCAGCATAACTAGACCCCGCGAGGAATCCATCTGAAAATCCTAATATGAAGGATTTCCCAGAGGAAACAAAGCTTTCTCCAAAAATTTCTCCATCGTCATTGCTATTATTTAAAGAACCCGCTACTCGTATGACGCCGGCTACTAGTCCAGTTACAGTCGCTATCTTAAGTCCTCCAATTACTGTTGAAACAAAAATAGCAGCTGGTGCAGCAGTCGCTCCACAAGAGACTACAATAGAAGTAGCAATAAACGCGGCAACCACAATTATTGCTGTACCAATCAATATACTCTGCCACCATTTTGGAGCCATTCCGTCACTGTCTATGCGCATAACTGGAGAGTCATGTGCCTGTAACCCAGCATAATCATTAACAAGTGCTTTTACACCTTCATTATATCAATTCATGCCTTCTTTTTGTATTAAAAACGAGAAAATCAAGTGTGTTGTCACTTATTTCATAGTATTCCTACAAATTTGTAATAGATATCAATTCTTTGTTGTTTTTCTCCATCTACCATTTCTGTATCATAGATCAGTATCTTTTCAATCATTTCATTTAAGATACTTGCATCTAGTTCTTTAAGATTTGAATATTTTCTGATAATACTTAAGAACTTTTCGGTATCGTTTTTTTTGTCTTTGTATTCAGTTAACTGAGATCTTAAATCATTGATGCTTTCTTTGATATGCTTTTGTTCAACTTCATAATCATTCAAAAATATCATAAAACGTTCTTCACTAATCTTTTCATGCATCCGGTCTTCATAGATCTTTTTAATCAAAATGTTGATTTCTTCAACTCTTTTCTCAAATCTGGAAACATCTTTTTGATGCTTGTTTAAATCCTTTTGTTGTTTAACTTGATTTGATTCAAGCGTCTGTTTCAAAATGGATGCTTCATTGATATTTGCTTGTTTTAAGTGTTTATTGATATCTTCTAAGACAATACTATAAAGTTTTTCATAGGTGATATAGTGGGTGGTACAATAACCTTTGCCAAATCTTCTGTAAGTTGAACAAGCGTAGCTTCCAAAACTCTTTCGATTATTGTACCTTGAAAAGGATAATGTTTTCCCACAATGAGGACATCTGAGTAAACCTACAAACATTTGATAGGTGTGTGTTTCTTTAACGTTCGTTCTCTTTGCTGTAATCATTGGTTGAATCATATCAAATGTTTCTTGGTCTATAAGTGCTTCATGGGTATTTCTAACAATGATCCAATCTTCTTTTGGTACATTGATTAAAGTTCTATCTTTAAATGATTTTGAGGTGTTCCTATTACAGACAAGATGTCCAAGATATTCAATATTCATCAATATGGCATGAATACTTCTTGAACTCCAATCATAAGGATACTTAACAAACTTATCCATGATGTATTTCCCATGGTCTTTAATAATCTGCGCTCTGGGTTTTAGAATTTTTTCTTTATTCAATACCATCGATATCTTAAATGTTGTTAATCCACTTCGTGCTAACTCAAATATTCGTTTAACCACTGGTCCGGTTTCTGGATTAATAATAAGCTTGTGTTTGTTGCTTGGATCTTTCATGTATCCATACGGAGCAAAAGGTCCAGTAAACTTACCTTCAAGTGCCTTAGTATGATAAGCTGATTTTATTTTCTTACTGATATCTTTGGCATACCACTCATTCATAATGTTTCTAAAGGGTGTAAATTCTTGGTGTTCCTTGTTGCTATCAACACTATCATTAATTGCTATGAAACGTACTTTGTGTTCCGGAAAATAGTTTTCAAGATAATAACCCGTTTTTAAGTAATCACGACCAAGTCTCGATAAATCTTTGGTTATCATTGTGCTGACTTTACCCTTTTCAATATCATTGGTAAGTTCTTGAAAGCCTGGTCTTTCAAAACTCGTACCAGAATAACCATCATCAATGTAGAACTTTGTATGTTGAAATTGATTTTGTTTAGCATACTGTTCCAGCATCTGTTTTTGCGTTTGAATGCTCGCACTATCACCATGATTATCATCATCTCATGATAATCTACAATAGAGTGCTGTGATTTTATAATTTGTTGCTGTCAAGTTAAAACCTACTTTCTGTCATTGATTTCTTTTTCGATTAGTTTTAAAACTATTGAATCAATAGTTTTATCCTCTTCATCTTCATAATAGACAGCAAGTACCTGTTTTACTTTTATTTTGTTAGCTTTTTCTTGTTTCATATGTTTGAACACCTCTTATACTTCAAGTATATGAAGCACTTATGACATAATGTGGCATTGGATAAATTTTGTTTGTACATTTTTCATCAAAAAAGGAATGTTAATTTCAACATTCCTAAGTCTAAATATTCTATCCTTTTAAATCACATATTGTTTAGTCACACTTAACACCAGCACAGTTTAGTCCGCGATAACGTGGCTATTAATATAGCCACGTTCCGCGTAACAGTGAAACTAAACTCTTTTACTTTTGCTGTATTAGCAATATATTAAAAATTGATGATTTATTTGTTTCTTGAAAACATTCTTTTTTTGATTATTTTAGAGATAAAATCTAATATGTGGGATCTTCAAAAACAACTCATTTGCTGAAACTCAGCTTATTAATTGCTTTAATCTTATTTTTCAATCAACTTCCTTTTGATTTTTAGTTTTAAAATAGTAACTCTAAGTAAAGTGAAATTGCCACTGAATAAAAATTGATTCATATTAATATTGAGATATGTTCCATCCTTAAAATGGAGCAACAAATATTCTTTTGCACCAAAAATATTTCTATTAGGAAATAGTTTATTCGATTTTGGCATTATGGTACACATTTCACTTTTGTTTATGTCTATGGAAGAAAATTCAGCCAAAATTGGTTTAGCAAGCAACCTATATACTACAAATGATGCATCTTTTATTTCCAAGTGTTTTTTTGTACCAATAATAACAAATGGTGTAACTAAAAAATTACCAATATTATATACTGCTATAATTATCAAACTTTTATCACTCGGACTATGCCATGATTTTCCAACAAAATCAGTCATGAATAATGTAAAGTTTATCAACAAAGCTATAAATAGACTGGTACCAAATACTATTCCAGAATAATACAACACATTCTGGCTACGATTTCTTCGCTGTAATACATATTTCACCATCAAAAATAAGTCAATACAAATAAATACTAAATATATTACGCGAAAAATTATTATTATTACTTCCATTATTAATATGCCCCTAACCAATCCAATCCATATGATATTGCTGATGATCCAATTGTTGATGCTATATACCCTATAGTACCTTTAATAAGTGTGCTTTTAACCAAAACTTGTTTTGCTTGGTACATCGCTATTTTTTTGGCAGATTGGGCAGTAGCTAGTTTTGTTGCAGATGTTCTCCAAATTCCAGAAAGATTCCTAGCATTGAATCCTGATGGAATAAATCCTCCTGCAAAGCCTAACCCCATAGAAATCCACGCCTCAGTAGAATTGATTTGTTGTCCTGTAATGGCACTTTCTATGAGAAGTTGAAATCCGTTTAATAATCCACCGGTAAAAGCTGATCCAAGCATGCCTAGACCACTAACGGCTAAAGCACCACTAATTCCGCCAAATATTGCATCATTAATAACAAGCCCATAATTAATATTAGTAAAATCCCAATCATTAGATGCTGCTTGAGTAACCACACTAGTTCCTGCGCCAATAATCATACCAACTACAACACCAATAATAAGTGCACTAATTGCGAATTTACCGCTGGGGTCAGAGTACATCACTGGATTATTCTCAGCGTATGCGTACATATTTCCACCAAGAATACCCTCATTTACTTGACCATCTGCACTAATGAATCTACCGATTTGTGGATTGTAATATCTTGATTGTAAGTAATAATACCCTGTTTCAACATCAAATCGATATCCACGATATCTATATGGGTTGATATCTGCTAGTGTACCAGGAGATTGGTACACTATGTTTCCCCATGCATCATACTTATATTCTACAACAACATAGCCACTCATGTCACGAAGTTCAATGACATCGCCTTGTAGGTTGGTAATATAAAAGTATTCTGTACCATTGTAGTTCATGCTTAGTAAACTACCATCTACATCATAGGTATAATAGATTGTAATACCATTACTTCTGGTTTCAACCAGTACCTTATCACCATCTAAAACATAATTAGTGGTAGTACTAATACCACACGCATTATATATTTTTTGTGTTCTGATGCCTTGATCATTATATTTAAATGTCAATGAGTTACAATAAGATCCATAATTGGTTAATTGTCTGCCATCCCACTGGTATGACTTATTGAGATAAG
>CAZXLG010000032.1:0-15645 GCA_964641335.1 uncultured Paracholeplasma sp. | reverse complement strand
TTGGTACGAAGAAAGAACACTTGATTGAAGTCAATCGTCAAGCATTCAACTTAGGAAAATCAGCTTAAAAAAATGTAATAAACTGCACGCTATCATGTTATGATAAAAGCGTGCAGTTTTTCTATTCTAGGGAGGCATTATGAAGAAAATCCTACTTTTAACCTTAAGTGTACTTTTGATCATCTTGGCAGGCTGTCAAAAGAAAGCACCTAAAGCCTATGAGTTTACTCCGTATTTAACCTCAGGAGATAAATCAAGTTTATTATCAGAAGGCTTATCGATTCAAACCGATGAATCTAATCCGTCCATCTTTAAGATTACGATTGATACGAAAAAGAAGTATCAAACCATCGATGGTTTTGGTGCGGCGATGTCAGAGTCTGCTGCTTATGTATTATCTAGCTTAACTGAATCCAAACGTGAAGAAGTGATGAATTTGCTATTCGGAGAAACCGGTATTGGCATAGATTTTGTTCGCATTCCTATGGGAGCTTCTGATTTCGCACTCAATAATTACACCTATAATGACCTATCAAGCGGTACAGATACCGCTTTAGAACAGTTTTCTATTCAAAGAGACTTACTCTACGTGATTCCAAGACTACAAGAAGCCAAGGCTTTAAATGAGTCCTTAAAACTAATGGGTTCTCCTTGGAGTGCACCAGCTTGGATGAAATCCCCACAAAAACTCAATGGTGGGTCTTTAAATCCAATCTATTATTCAAGTTATGCGGATTACTTTGTGAAGTTTATTGAATCATACAATGACAATGGTTTACCAATATACGCCATTACCCCTCAAAATGAACCTCTACATGAAACCAGTGGATATCCTTCGATGTTGATGAGTGCGGCTCAACAAATCAATTTCTTAAAAGTTTTAGGACCTAAATTTGAAGAAAATGAGATTGAAACCAAGATTATCGGTTATGACCATAACTGGGACAATACCTTTTTCCCTCAAGCATTACTCAATAATGAAGACATCGAACCATATTTAGATGGGGTAGCTTTCCATTGTTATGCGGGAAGTTACACGGCTCAACAAGCCATCCAAACCAACTACCCTGATGCGGGTATTTGGTTTACAGAATGTTCTGGTGGTCGCTGGGCAACCAACTTTAGTTCAAATATGAGCTGGAACATGGAAAATATCTTCTTAGGATCTCTTAATTTCGGGTCTCGTTCGGTTTTATTATGGAACCTCGCCTTAGATGAAACTGACGGTCCACAAAATGGTGGTTGTACCAACTGCCGAGGCGTAGTCACCGTTACTGATGAAAATACCTACAGTTTAAATGAAGAATATTATATGATTGGTCATTTCTCGAAGTTTATTGATGCTGATGCGAGAAGGATCGATTCTAAATCAACGTCTGCCAATTTACTCACCAGTGCTTTTATGAATCCCGATGGGTCGGTAGTCATTGTCGCTCATAACAAAACCAATACCGATATGCTTATTCAAGTCGCAATCGATGGACATACCTTTAATTACTCTATAAAAAAAATGTCTACTGTGACATTTGATGGTAACGCCATTTATGAGTAACTATATCAAAGATATCCGTAAAATTGTCGGTCATCAGCCGATTCGTAGCGTATCGACTGGTATTATAGTTGAATATCAAAATCAAATCCTCTTACAACACAGAAGTGATACCAATGATTATGGTACCCCAGGGGGTAATGTCGAACTGGACGAAAAAGTCATTGACGCAGCTAAAAGAGAACTTTTTGAAGAAACTGGTATCACTGTCAATGAGTTATCCTTATTTGGTATTTACTCTGGTAAAAACCAAGTAACTATCTATCCTAATGGGGATGTTACCTATTATGTCGTGATCGTATTCTATGTCAAATTGGATTATTTACCAGTACTCATGATTGATGAAGAGTCCCACGGATTACAATTTTATAATAAAACCCAGTTACCAAGCCCTTTAAAACCCACCGATGTTGAGTGGATTCAAGCTTGGGTCAAAGGCAATTTTGACGTAAAAATCGATTAAAGTGTGGCTAACACACTTTTTTCTTTCTTTTTTGAGAAAAGTCATCACTTTGACACAATTTTATGGATAATAGAAGGTGTTAACACCGATTCAAAAAATATATGTTGTATACATTAGTTTTATGAAAGTTTATAATTAAAAAGAAGGAGTGATTTTATGGACAGTATTGTCAGTATTAAAAATTTAAATAAAGCCTATGGTAAAACTCAGGCTTTAAGTCAAGTCAACCTTGAACTATCCAAAGGTAAAATCATTGGACTGTTAGGACCCAATGGTTCAGGTAAAACAACCCTAATCAAAGTATTAACTGGTTTATTAAAACAGTATGAGGGCGAAGTCAAAATTGATTCTATGCCGGTATCTGAAATCACCAAGAATTATGTGTCTTATTTACCAGACCAACTCTATTTTGATTCTTGGATGAAAATCAACGATTTAAAACGTTATTTCATGGATATGTATGACGATTTTAACCCAGAGAGATTTCAAGAACTCATGAGTCAATTTCAAATTCCAAACCGTGATTTAATTCGAAAATTATCGAAGGGTAACCAAGAAAAGCTGCAACTCGCCTTAGTATTATCCAGGGATGCGAAACTCTATATCTTTGATGAACCCATTGGTGGGGTTGACCCAGCACTCAGAGAAATCATTCTTGAAACCATCATGCAATACCGTAACTCTGACGCAACCATCTTATTATCCACCCATCAAATTTATGATGTTGAAGAACTCTTTGATGAAGTCATTTTTTTAAGACAAGGTCAAGTCATGTTACATCAAAACCTAGATGAACTGATTGCTGAAAAGAATAAGTCATTATTAGAAATATTTAAGGAGGTCTTTAAGTATGCTAGGTAAATTGATGAAGCATGAAATACTGTCTTCTTATCGTAAGTTCTTACCGATTTATGCAGGGGTTATCATATTAACCCTCCTTGCCTCATTTTCTTATTCACTTGAAAATGTATCTGCAGCAGCCACCTTTGTAGGTTTATTATTTACGCTAGTGGGGATTACGATGTTATTCACCCTCTATACCATCATCATCAATTTGGGTCAGCGCGTGTTCGGTAAACCAGGGTATCTCTTATTCACCACCCCCGCTACTACCCTTGAAATCATGGTATCTAAAGTCTTGATTAACCTCTTATGGTTCATTGTTTCAATCGTAGTAAGTCTATTCGCTGCTTCACTCTTTATCCTATCTGCGTTTAGACAAAACATTTTTGAAATATTAAAACAACTCATTGAATTTCTTATGAATAACCCATATGAAACATTCACTTTCGCAACCGCAGGATTCGTCTATGCCTTTTACATCATCGGGATGTTATTCTTCCTATTTGCTCTATTGAATATGATTTACAAAGGCGAAAAGAAGATTCTAATTGGTATCCTACTTTACTTCGCCATCAATCAAGTGGCTGGATTAATTTCATCGATTTTCATTGGAACCTATATGTCATTTTCAGCGACATTTATGACGAGTATCAACGATGTTTGGGTATTTACAATCATCTATGGATTATTGAGTGTGGCTTTTTATGTCCTCACGTATTTGATTATCGATAAAAAACTAGAATTACAATAATTTTCAATCTGCTAAAACTACTTAAATATTACAGTATATTGTGAAAAAATATGCTGTTTTTTTAATAAAAACTTGTAAATTTGCAAAAAATTAAATTATAATCAAAAAAACGGACAAAATCGAAAAAAATATCGTTTTATCATATGAGTTATATTTATTACTAAATAGGAGGAGTAATGTTAAATAAAGTGGGGTTGTTTTATTGTGAGGGTAATAAATAGAAAGGATATTATGAACAAAACGATTTTAATGTTATTACTCATTTTGCCAGTTGCTGCTAGTATAGAACAGTAGACACGAAGAGTAAGAATCCTTCTTATGTTAGAATATAAGGAAGGAGTTGATCTCATGTCTTCAACAGGCAATCGTTATTCAAACGAATTTAAACAACAATTAGTCGAACTATTTCAAAGCGGGCAATCAGTAACTAAGCTGTCCCGTGAGTATGGCATCCCCACCGGGACAATCTACAAATGGGCAAAAGAACTTACAGTATCACGATTTATAAATAAATTATAGCTTATTACCCTCACAACAAAGGAATTATTTTATGATAAAGTTAATAAATATAAACAAACAATATAAAATCGAACAAAAACCATTTTACGCGATCAAAGATGTTAACATAACCATCCTAGATCGCCAAATGGTTTTTATCACAGGTAAATCAGGATCAGGTAAAACCACTTTATTAAATATACTGTCAGGCATTGATCAACCATCAAGCGGTAAGTACTATTTCAATGGTACAGATATCGGACAGCTTTCAAATCAAGCACTCACGGATTTTAGAAATCAATATGTGAGTATCGTATTTCAAGAATATAACCTCATCGAAAGTATGACCGTAAAAGATAATCTATTATTGGTCGAATGGATGAATTCAAAACACAGTTTAGAAAATATCCAAAGCACACTAAAATCCTTAGGTATCGAAGAACAGATGAATAAATACCCTTATCAGTTATCGGGTGGTCAGCGACAACGTGTCGCGATTGCTAGAGCGATTCTAAAGAAACCGAGCATTTTAGTCGCTGATGAACCTACAGGTGCGTTAGATAGCGAAACTGGTAAAACCATCTTCGACTTATTAAAAGACTTATCTAAAGAGATGTTGGTGATTGTCGCTTCACATGATTTGGATAGTGAAAAATATGCAGATCAAGTTATAAAGATGATTGATGGAAAAATCGTTACACAGGTAAAACAAACGGATATGGATTCGAGTGAAACACTTAAACTAAGGAAAAGCCAATTAAAAGTAAGACAAGCGTTGATGATTGGAACCAAACATTTTCATCAACCGTGGATAAAGATTGTTTTAATGATGTTGATTATGGTAACCTCGATGACCTTACTAGGTGTATCACAATCAGCGACGGTGTTTAAAGAAGAACAAGCCATCATTGAATCGATGGATAGTTTAGGTGTAAATACATTTAGAATGACCGATACAGAGGTGGGTTTCTATCAACAAGGTAGTTATATCACCAATGAGGATATCGAATCGTTGTCTATAGCATTTCCTAAACTCACATTTTTTTCTGGATATCCGATTCGTAATTTTAATATCAGTCATTACTTACCCGATAATACATTACCAACACCAACTTATTTTCAACCCATTAGTCAAAATCTTCTAAACAATCATCAATTTAATATAACTGGTCAACTGCCTACTAAGGATGATGAAATAGTCATTTCAACCTATTTATACAGACTATTTGAACAATTAGGCTATAAAGAAAATAATCAAATTATTACCATTTCAAGTCCTAACCAAATCATAGGAAAATCATTCATGATTAACGGAATTCCGTATCAAATTGTTGGCATTATTGATACTAAACTTCCAAATATGTATACTGACATTCATCAAAATACCAACTTTAATGAACAAATCTTGGCGATTGAAAGTGGACTTCATAACTATTTGTTTGTCCAAGAATCGTTATTTAACACGTGGAAATCAAGTGGAAAGACAGTATTTAACGATATATCAGATGCAGATTTGACAAATTATTACCGTATCGAGTACCAATTTCAAAATGAATCCTACTTTAAAAGATTAGATCAATACACATCAACTCTAATTAGCTATCAAAATGGAGAATTTGATGATGAACTTTCAATTTATAGAGAGGATTCATCCAATACACTTACAAATGACGAAGTAATTATCAGTACGCTCATGTTGTATAATGTCACAGGAAAACTTTATTCAGGCGATTTCGTCAGTATTCAAAACCGTGTAGAACAGCACGCACTTAATAACTTCCATGTGATTGAAACTCAATTTAAAGAAATATATGGTGAATCATCTACCCATGAAGATTATGCACATTATATCCAAAATCATCTTGAAAATGAGTTTGAACCAGTTTTTACATGGAATTACTTCAGCTACCTCGACCAAACAGATTTTTATATGAATGCTTTAAATGATTACCATCAAGATTTAGTTCTTAAAGATGCAAATAACCAAAAATTACTTGAACTGAAAATAATTGGCGTGAGTACACAAGGTATGATTGTATCAAACACTTTATATCAAACACTAATTACAAATCATTTTAATGATGAACCAAGCATCATCGTTATAGGTGCGTTAACCGATTTAAAGCCATTAATAAAATATACCAAACAATCCAACCTCATCATCGAAAATAACGCAACCTACATCGTTGATAGCTATCAAGACGCGTCTACTGAAATAGTTAAAACTGCACAGTGGATGACTTATATCCTTATGGGGTTATTAGCACTTATCTCTTATATTTTCATGACTCAAAATATCCATAAACATATGAAAAATATCGGTATTTTAAAAGCCTTAGGCGTCAGAACAGCTCAAATCATGTGGATGTTTGTCAGTGAAAATATTATATTCTCACTGGTTGTTACTGTCGTGAGTATTGTACCTATCGAAGCACTAATTCATTGGATGAATTTATATATTAAAACGTCATATAATCTGCCGTTTGCTTATTTAAAAAGCACCGGAGGACTATATATGAGTTCATTCATTTTGTTAATGACCGTGTTGTTATTGGGGATATTACATCCAATTCTAAAAATGAGTTTTATGAAGCCAATCGATATCATTCGAAAATACAAAATTTAGAGATTAAATGTCATTATAAAATGATATGGTAGATAAGAGGATAACATGATCCAGCTATTCAACATTGAAAAACAATATAAAATCGAACAAAAACCATTTTACGCGATCAAAGATGTTAACATAACCATCCTAGATCGCCAAATGGTTTTTATCACAGGTAAATCAGGATCAGGTAAAACCACTTTATTAAATATACTGTCAGGCATTGATCAACCATCAAGCGGTAAGTACTATTTCAATGGTACAGATATCGGACAGCTTTCAAATCAAGCACTCACGGATTTTAGAAATCAATATGTGAGTATCGTATTTCAAGAATATAACCTCATCGAAAGTATGACCGTAAAAGATAATCTATTATTGGTCGAATGGATGAATTCAAAACACAGTTTAGAAAATATCCAAAGCACACTAAAATCCTTAGGTATCGAAGAACAGATGAATAAATACCCTTATCAGTTATCGGGTGGTCAGCGACAACGTGTCGCGATTGCTAGAGCGATTCTAAAGAAACCGAGCATTTTAGTCGCTGATGAACCTACAGGTGCGTTAGATAGCGAAACTGGTAAAACCATCTTCGACTTATTAAAAGACTTATCTAAAGAGATGTTGGTGATTGTCGCTTCACATGATTTGGATAGTGAAAAATATGCAGATCAAGTTATAAAGATGATTGATGGAAAAATCGTTACACAGGTAAAACAAACGGATATGGATTCGAGTGAAACACTTAAACTAAGGAAAAGCCAATTAAAAGTAAGACAAGCGTTGATGATTGGAACCAAACATTTTCATCAACCGTGGATAAAGATTGTTTTAATGATGTTGATTATGGTAACCTCGATGACCTTACTAGGTGTATCACAATCAGCGACGGTGTTTAAAGAAGAACAAGCCATCATTGAATCGATGGATAGTTTAGGTGTAAATACATTTAGAATGACCGATACAGAGGTGGGTTTCTATCAACAAGGTAGTTATATCACCAATGAGGATATCGAATCGTTGTCTATAGCATTCCCTAATTTATCCTTTTATAAAACTTTTCCGATCGATACATTTAATTTAACCACCGACTTTGAATTTGCACAGTATGATGATCAGTTGACACCAATGTATTATTTTCCGATTAGTCAAACATTTGTTGACCAAAATCATTTTAACTTGATTGGTGAGTTACCAAATGCAGTAGATGAAATTGTGATTAGCCATATATTTTATGACATTTTTAAAACGAATGATTATCAATTTTACGGGACAGGAATTCAAATAGAACATGAGTCTGATTTGATTGGAAAAGTATTACCGATAGATCATATCAATTATACAATCGTTGGTATATTAGACACTAATTCATATAAAACAGTCGACATGTATCTAGATAATGGCATCAGTCAACGTGAATTGATGTTTTTAAAGGATAGTCTTGTCGATATGGTATTTATTTCAGAAGATGCATTCAATCTTAAAACAAGTACGAATCCACTGTATTTTTCAAGTGTGCCTGGTCTATCTACTGAACAGTTTTACCAAGTCAAATATTCACGAAATGGTATGGCATGTAAAAGGCCATTAAATCAATATGTCGAGGCGATCACATCCTTTGAAATTGATCATACAGATTACCTTTTTGATGGTAGACAAACATTAAACAATCAACAAGTCATCATTCCAGAATCATTATTTCAAATATGGACCAATCTTGTCTATGATGAAAACCTACGATATGAATCGATTATGGATTTAATTATGGAATACGCAATGAATCATTTTTCAGCAATCGAAGATGATTTTAAGAGCCATTATGGTCAATCTTCCGATTATGAAAGTTATGGACACTATATCTATAATCATGATTTAAACGAGTTTGAACCAAATCAAAACAAAGCCTTGTTCATCCATGAGGACAAATCATTGTTTTATCAAAGCTATTTAAACTATTTTGATGAAGATATTTATCTTACACTGGATCAAAAATCGATATCTATTCCTTTAGAGATTGTAGGTATTTCTGCTGAAGATGCGATGATTTTATCTATAGAAAATTATGACTTACTCTTTGATGATTACCTCAGTTATCATCCATACTTGATTGTACAAGGTGAAAAAGGATCATTTGTAGAATTTATAAGATTTAATGAGTCAAATCAATATGCGATACAAAACATCGATACGTATTTACTAGATCAATATCAGTCGATTCAGCAAGGCATTAAGACATTCTCACAAGGCTTTTCACTCGGATTTGGGTTAATATTAGTACTCATCGCGTATTTATTTTTATCACAAAATATCCAGCACCATTTCAAAGACATTGGTATACTTAAATCCATTGGACTTAAAAATCAATCGATCATTTGGATATTTTTAGCTGATAGTCTTTGGATGTTAACGATTGTTTTTGGAATGTATCTTTTGTTTATCTTCCACATCATTGAGATGATTAACACGTATATTAAGCAAAAATATGACTTAAGTTACTCATATTTCAATCATTCGTGGCAAATAAGTGGTGTGATTCTCATCATCACGCTACTTTTACTTGGATTATCAATACTAATACCATTTATTCGATTAAGTCGTAAATCACCAATCGATATCATAAGGGAAAATAAAATATAATTTATCAAGCGAAAAAAGAACCATTTTCAATAGACCTATGATATACTATGTTGTAACAAAAATATAAAAGCAATTTTTATGGGGTGTTACCAAACACCTCATATTTTTTTTGAAGAAAGTGAAACTACATGACATTTAAAGACTTAAACATTATTGACCCCATTTTAAAATCGATCGCCATCGCTGGTTACAAAGAACCAACCCCAATTCAAACCGATGCAATCCCTGTCCTTTTAGATAGAAAAGACATCTTAGGCAGCGCTCAAACGGGTACAGGTAAAACAGCCGCTTTCGCGATACCTATCCTGCAAAATCTATATTATGAACGTACGGATGATCCACGTCGTACCATTAAAGCTTTAGTATTAACGCCAACCAGAGAATTAGCTAGCCAAATCTACGAAAACTTTACGCTCTATGCGAAATTTGTCAATCAGAAGAGTGCAGTGATTTATGGAGGGGTTTCTCAAAAGAAACAAGAAGAAGCCTTAGCCAAAGGTGTCGATGTTTTAATCGCGACCCCAGGACGACTACTTGATTTGGTTTATCAAGGTATTGTTAAACTCAATCATGTCTCTTATTTAGTTTTAGATGAAGCCGATCGAATGCTCGATATGGGGTTCATCAAAGATGTGAATAAGATCATTGATCTCGTCCCTAAAGAACGACAAACGATGTTGTTTTCAGCAACCATGCCGAAAGAAATTGAAACCCTATCCAAATCCATCCTAAAAGACCCAGTGAGAGTCTCGATTGTCCCAGTCAATCAAACGATTGACATCATTGAACAATCGATTTATCATGTCAATAAAGCGAAAAAAACCCAATTATTATTAGATCTTATAAGTGAATATAAGATGAAATCAGTACTTGTGTTCATGCGTACTAAACATACCGCGAATAAACTCGTCACTGAACTCACGAAAGCCAATGTCACGGCTGAACCGATTCACGGGAATAAGTCACAAAGCGCGAGAGAACGTGCTTTATCCAACTTTAAAAAAGGAAAGACAACTGTATTGGTTGCGACAGACATCGCAGCCCGTGGGATTGATATTGAAGCTTTAGGGTTTATTGTGAACTACGATTTACCTGAAACAGGTGAAACCTATATTCACCGTATCGGTAGAACGGGTCGTGCCGGATTAGACGGTAAAGCCATTTCATTTTGTGATCCGAAAGAAAGAAGTTTACTCAACGATATTGAAAAACATATTAAAATGGAGATCAAAGTGGTTGAGCATCCGTATGGTGTTACCTTAGATCAAACCCCTAAGAATACCCCTAAGAAAACAAACTCAAAACCAGTCCAAAAAGGTTTTAACCCCTTAAAACCAGACTACTCATCAAAACCAAAATCTACTAAATCAAAACCAGAAACAAAAGAACAAAAACCGGAGAAAAAAGCTATGACAGGACTTAAAAACTTAGCGCCAAAAAGCAAATTTGGACCAATTAAAGGTGTCGGTACTTACCAAAAGGCACAACAACCTAAGAGAAATCAAAACAACAAAAATCGAAGAGCGGTTAAATAATGAATCGGAGCCAGTCAAAAGGCTCCGATTTTCTTTGTAAACCTATGGACGGATTGACTATATATATTTATCAGTGTATAATTATTGAATAAAACAGTATTATGGATAAATATTATATAAAAGAATTCATAAATGAGGTTTAAGATGAACTATACTGATCTATCTAGCATTAGAAGACATATAAAATATACATATCTATTTTTCCAACTACAGCTCATTTTGAGTTTATGTTTGATGATCATTTATGGGTTACCACTATTCAATCCCTTCTTTTTAGTATCACAATCCTTAGGGATTTTAATCATTACACTAACGAAATTGTTAAAACCAAATACATTAGGAAAAAGTAGACTGGCTTTATGGAGTATCCTTATAGTGACCCTAACATCTATAAGTACACTATCCTATTTAGAATTTGCTACCATACCAATTGCGTCTGCGAAGCAATTGGAGAGGTTTCATTGGAATCCCTCAGGAACATTTAAACTCACTCATGATATTGATGTCGAATCCATCAAACCCTATGCAGATGACTGCTTAATCCACGTTTTTGAAGGCACTTTGGATGGAGATAACCATCAGATACAAAACTTAAAAACGCCATTATTTTGCATAATCACGAGTGGTGAAATAAAAAACCTATATTTGGTGGATGTTAATATCGATAGCCAAAACAACGGCGTGATTGGTAGTATAACCAATTTTAACCGTGGTTTGATTGAAAATGTCCATGTAAGTGGATCTATTCATCATCATGGATCTATCGGTGGATTAGTTGGTAAAAATTGGAATATTATTCGTAGAAGTTCTTTTATTGGATCGATCAATGCACCAGAGTCAGGGGGCGTTGGTGGTATCACAGGCTTAAATTCAGGCACCATTGATCAAACATTTACTAAGGGAAGCATTAACGCATACTTTCAAGTTGGCGGAATTGTGGGGAATTCATCTCAAGGTAGTATTCAAAACTCATATAGCCATATGGATATCACAGGAGTTAGTGGTATCGGTGGTATTGCAGGTGGTTTATCTGATACCGAATTGAGTGGATTGATTGTCCATGGGGATATTACAGGTACAGAAGAAGTTGCTGTAATTACCCCAACTTATCACACTTATAATCACGCAATATTATTTACAGGACAAATCTATTGTGATGCTTATGAAGTAGAACCGAATGTCTTATATACAAATAGTCAGTTATTTTCTATTCCACCCTCTAACCGAATCGATATTTCACAAATGGACACTGATTTTTGGACTCAAACGTTAGGACTAAACTTAAGCGTGTATAGAATCGATTATATATACCCTAAACTCATTCAAAATGAAGAATAAAAGAATCGGAGCCAAAACGGCTCCGATTTTGATTTATTCAAGTTCCAAGTATTTCTTGGTTTCAATTTTCTTCGATTCTCTAGGGATTTGAATCTTCAATACACCCTTATCAAAGGATCCTTTGATTTCATCCATGTGAACATCACCGACATAGAAACTACGTCTCATGACACCATAGTAGCGTTCACGACGGATAAATTTGCCTTTAGGATCATCTGAGTTGGTTTCATGCTTTCTTTCAGCTTCCACCATTAGATACCCTTCCTCAAGGCTCACCTTAACATCCTGTTTGTCAAAACCAGGCATTTCAATGGCTAATTCATAGCCATGTTCATTTTCTTTGATATCAGTTCTCATGGAGACATCATTACCAAATGGTGCGACTCTAAATTCATCGAACAAGCTATCAAAGAAGTCTCGATCTTTTTTGAGTAAACTCAACATAAACATCTCTCCTTTTTTATATTGTTCTTGAACTTATTCCCTAAGTTCACTTATATTATAATACGAATAATTAGCACTGTCAAGTATAGAGTGCCAAAATTTTAATAAAAAAAGAAAGACTCTCGTCTCTCTTAGTTATTCATTAAGTCAAGGTTGATATGACCATCTTTGATTTCAATGATACGATCTGCTTTTTCAGCAATCTTACGGTCATGGGTAATGATGATGAAGGTTGTTTTGTATTTCGCATTGATTTGTCTTAATAACGTATAGACTTGTTCCGTAGAATCACTGTCTAGGTTACCGGTAGGCTCATCCGCTAAAATAATCTTCGGATTATTGATTAAGCTACGTGCGATGGCAGTTCTTTGTTGTTGTCCCCCAGACATGTTCTTAGCTAAATTGTTTTTAACCTTCTTTAAACCAACAAAGTCTAATAGTTCATTGGCACGATCCAAGATTTCTGGTGTAATTTTTTGTTTTGAAATCTTATAAGGCATTAAGACGTTTTCTAGCGCTGTGAATTCAGGAAGTAAATAGTGGAATTGGAAGATGAATCCAATGTTTTGATTTCTTAAGAAAGAGATTTCATTCGGTTTCATTTGTTTCGTATTTTGCCCATTGATATAGATTTCGCCATCGGTTGGGTTATCGAGTGTGCCTAAAATATTCATTAGGGTCGATTTACCTGAGCCACTTTGACCAATGATGGCGTTAAATGAACCTGATTCAAATTGTAAATCGATGCCAAATAAGACTTGAGTTTTGATTTTTTCACCATAGACTTTGGTGATACCTTTGAGTTCCATCACAGGATTAAGCATTGCGAATCACCTCGATCACGGATAATTTAGACGATTTGCGTGCCGGTACTAGTGCCGCAACCGTCGACACACCTACCGCGATTAATGCCGATAAGGCGATAAAACTATATTCGATATTGAGCGGAATCACAGGGTCACCTGTGGTTGCGTCAATGGCGAAGGTTTGGAAAGATACCAATAATCCAATGCCCAAAACCACACCCGTTAAAGCACCGAAGATACCTAAGATGAGGCCTTGGAATAGGAAGATTAAGGAAGCGTCGCTATTCTTAATCCCCATCGCTTTTAAAATACCGATTTGTTTGGATTTTTGTAAAACGATGATGGCTAGAATCGAAGCGATCCCTAAGACAACAGAAATTAATACGAAGATTTGAATCATTAAGGATGAAATACTTTGACCTTGTAAACCAGATAATAACGATGCGTTATTTTCAATCCAGTTGGTCGTGACATATGTCGAACCAATTGCTTCTTGAACCTTAAGTGAAATCGTGTCTGCTTCAAAATACGCAGATTCATTGACTTGAGATTCAATCGATGAAACAACATCACCCACTTGGAATAAGGTTTGGGTCGTTTCTAAGGTAGATACAGCCCATAACTCATTGATGGCTTTGACTTCAAAGTCGAAGAAGCCAACCACAGTTAACGTGGTATCACCTTTAAGGGGCACTTGAAAGGTGATGGTATCACCAACGGATAAATTGAACTCTGTTTGGAAGAAGTTACCCAAAATGATTTCATTTAAGGCATTCGGTAGTCTACCTTCTGTAAGCTTATCTTCAAACTTATAAATACCATCAGCATCACTCACATTAAAACCACGAACCAATACAGGTAAGGTTTCACTGTTTTGTTCTAAAGAACCAGCCACATTAAAATTGGCTGCTGCGACACGGATGTTGGAATCACTGTCTAAAATGGATGCGATTAAGGTATCGTAATCCGAGATATAGCCCTCATCTTCACGGGTGACCGTGATTTGTGAACTATTCCCGATGGTGGTGTCAACTAAACTTTTTTGAAGTCCTGAAATCAGTGCCCCAATAAAGACTTGAACAGATACTCCAACCCCAATCCCTAATATAATAAATAACGTTTGGAGTTTACCCGATTTTAAAAATCGAGAGGCGATTTGAAAGGCGAGTTTCATTAGTGGTTGCCCCCTAATTTAAAGATTTCTTCTTTAGAGGTTAAATGGTAATCATACACCAAATGATCTAATGCACCTGGTTTATTAAACGCATTCCCACCGACAACAATTTTCACATTTGGATATAAGCCTTTGACTTGTTCAGTAATCTGTTTGGTCACCACTAAGTTGTAGTAGTTTGTTACCGATAAGGCTAAATAGTTAGGCTTTAACGCCTTAACAGCCGAGATAATATCATGTTTTGGCGTATTTGCACCAATGTATTGAGCATCAAAACCAGCCAACGTGAAGTAGTTTGTGACGATGATTGCTCCAACTTCATGGAACTCTTCACTTGGACAAACGACCATCACCTTTTGATGGTTTGGCTTAACCAATTTCTTTTGTTCAATCAAATACGGATAGGTGGATTCTAAGATGGTTCTCACAATCGACGTTCTCACGTGTTCTTTCCAAATACAAATCTCTTCATCTTCAACACTACAAACAAACTCATTTAAAACAGGTCTTAAAAATTGATCATACAGTTCAAATAATTTAAGTTTCTTTTCTTTTAATAGTTCTAGAACATAAAGCATGGCTTCGTCTTTGTTTTCTTGATTGACGAGTTCTAGAAATTTCGAATAATAGGGGTGCATAGGTCTCCTCCTGTCGTATATTCATATTAATTATAACAACTTTACCACTTTCGTGAAATAGTGTAACAAAACATATTTGATAAATCTACTAAAATGCATTGTATCCAATTTAATTTTACACAATCTACCATAATGGAAAAAAAGAAGGTTGCCCTTCTAGTTTTTCGATGCGAGAATCGCTGTGATGGGTACTAACAAGAACGCAACCCATGAAATATAAAATAGATCAAAGAAATAGCCAAGCGAGAAGAATAATATGACTGAGATGAATGGCATATAGGCGATGATGTTTTTCTTACCAAAGAGGGTAATCGCCATCATTGGGATAAGCAAGACGACTTGCCAACACCATACCCAA
>CAZXLG010000031.1:7267-15933 GCA_964641335.1 uncultured Paracholeplasma sp. | reverse complement strand
TTTGGTGTTTCAGATAACGTGAATCCTCTGAATTTTTCCTTATTCATTACCATCAAAAAAGTAGTATCATTGATGACCACACAAATCCCTGAGTCATCAGAGTATACCTCATTAATGTTAAAGCCAATATGTGTAAAAAATGATCTTGCGAGTGAGACGTTTTGAGTTTCTAAATTCAAAAATGTTTGTTTAACCATTTTATCACCTCTACCTACATCATAGATGAAATACTTGATTTAACCAAAAGATATGCAAAAAAAGACGATGATTTTTAGGTCATCGTCTCGATTTATGATTTATTTACGTGGATTTCTGATTTGAGCTTGTGCAGCCGCTAAGCGTGCTAGAGGCACTCTAAATGGTGAACAAGAGACATAAGTTAATCCAGTGTTATGGCAGAATTCAACAGATTGTGGGTCCCCACCGTGTTCACCACAAATACCAGTCTTGATATTTGGACGAACTTCATTACCTAAGCTTACAGCCATCTTCATGAGTTTACCAACACCTTTTTGGTCGATATGAGCAAATGGGTCGGATTCAAAAATCTTGGTCTTGTAGTAGTCAGGTAAGAACTTACCAGCGTCATCACGGCTGAAGCCGAATGTCATTTGAGTTAAGTCGTTTGTACCGAAGGAGAAGAATTCAGCTTCTTTAGCGATTTCATCAGCTAATAAAGCAGCTCTTGGGATTTCGATCATTGTACCAACTAAATACTTAATCTTTAATCCAGAAGCCTTGATGAGTTCATCAGCAGTCTTCACAACGATGTCTTTAATGAACTTAAATTCTTTGATATCGCCAATTAAAGGAATCATAATTTCTGGTTCAACATGTAAACCTTCTTTAGTTACATGGATAGCAGCTTCGATAACAGCCTTAGTTTGCATCACTGCAATTTCAGGGTAAGTAATCGAAAGTCTAACACCACGGTGACCTAACATTGGGTTTGTTTCATGTAAATCTTCAATGGTTCTCTTTAATTCTTCGAACGGTAAATTCATTTCTTTCGCTAATTCTTGAATTTCAGCGTCAGTATGAGGAACGAATTCATGTAGAGGTGGGTCTAAGTATCTAACGGTAACGGCATAGCCTTCCATTTCCTTATAAAGTTTGATGAAGTCTTCTCTTTGCATCGGTAATAACTTAGCAAGAGCAGCTTCTCTTTCTTTTAAGTTTTTAGCAACGATCATTTCGCGCATAGCTTTGATACGTGTTGCTTCGAAGAACATATGTTCAGTACGGCATAGACCAATACCCTCAGCACCGAATACACGCGCTTGATGAGCATCTCTTGGTGTGTCAGCATTAGTTCTAACTTTTAAGACACGGATGTCGTCAGCCCATGACATTAAGGTTGCGAAGTCACCAGAAACAACTGCTTCTGTTGTTGCAATCTTTTCACCATAGACATAACCTGTAGAACCATCAATGGAGATATAATCGCCTTCACTGAATTTCTTACCGTTGACTGTAAAGTATTTAGCATGTTCGTTAACTTTAACTTCACCAGCACCGGCAACACAGCATGTACCCATACCACGTGCAACAACGGCAGCGTGAGAAGTCATACCACCACGAGCGGTTAAGATACCAGCAGATACAACCATACCTTCGATATCTTCAGGAGAAGTTTCTTGTCTAACTAGAACGACAGGAAGTTTGTCTCTCTTGACTAATTCCGCAGCTCTTTCAGCCGTAAACACAACTCTACCGTAAGCAGCACCTGGAGATGCAGCTAACCCTTGAGTAATTGGCTTAGCAACCTTTAAAGCTTTAGGGTCAAATGTTGGGTGTAGTAATGCGTCTAATTGAGAAGGTTCTACCTTTAATAGAGCTTCTTCCTTAGTTAATACACCTTCATTGACTAAGTCGATAGCAATCTTGACAGCGGCTTGAGCAGTTCTCTTACCGTTACGAGTTTGTAACATGTATAATTTGCCTTTTTCAATGGTAAATTCCATGTCTTGCATATCTCTATAGTGTGCTTCTAGTTTAGAAGCGATACGATCGAATTCTTCGTATAATGCTTGGTTTTCTTTCTTTAATTCAGCAATCGGTTTTGGTGTACGGATACCCGCAACAACGTCTTCACCTTGTGCGTTAAATAGGTATTCCCCATAAAGCACACGGTCACCATTTGCTGGGTTTCTTGAAAACGCAACCCCTGTACCGGAGTCTTGACCCATGTTACCAAAGACCATGCCTTGAACGTTTACAGCAGTACCCCATTCATAAGGAATGTGGTTTAACATACGGTAAGTGTTCGCTCTTGGGTTATCCCAAGATCTGAATACCGCTTGAACCGCTTCAATTAATTGAACTTTCGGATCTTGAGGGAATGGTTCACCCTTTAATTCTTGGTATTTAACCTTGAATTGTCCTACGAGTTTCTTAAGGTCATCTGCATCTAGTTCTGTGTCTAGGTGAACGCCCTTAGCTTCTTTCATGGCTTCTAATAGGTGTTCGAAGTTTGCCTTGTCAATTTCCATGACAACGTCTGCGAACATTTGGATGAATCTTCTATAGGAGTCATAAGCAAAACGTGGGTTATCAGTGAGTTTTGCTAAACCCTCCACGGCTTCATCAGTTAAACCTAAGTTTAAAATTGTATCCATCATACCTGGCATAGATGCTCTAGCACCAGAACGTACAGATACTAAGAATGGGTTCTTGGCGTCCCCGAATTTTTTGCCATATTCAGCTTCAGTCTTAGCTAATGCGGCAAAAATTTGTTCTACAACTTCTGGAGCAATCTTTTTACCATCCTTGTAGTAGCGAATGCAGGCTTCAGTAGTTACTGTAAATCCTTGAGGAACTGGTAGACCTAAATTGGTCATTTCCGCAAGGTTTGCACCCTTACCACCAAGTAGGTTTTTCATGCTTGCTTGTCCTTCTTTGAACAAATAAACGTACTTAGTCATTGTATCTTCCTTTCATAACGATTTTCATACAGTTAGATTATAACACAACATAACCAAAAGGCAACGATTTTCACGCAGGCGTTCGCACATGTGCACGATATGTCACTTTATTATCGTCCCCATTAGTGATATACTATTATAAGGCACTTAAAACAAAAATACGCCTTAATACCATAGAAAGGGCTTGAAAATACCATGTATGAAGACATTTTAGCCAAAGTGATGGGCTATCAAACCATCATCATTCATAGACACACCAAACCAGATTTAGATGCGATAGGTTCACAAGTTGGACTCAAAGAAATCCTTACTGAAAATTTCCCGAATAAACACATTTACGTTGTCGGAGATGTTAATCGTTTTGACATGGAAAATGATATGCAAATCATCTCGGATGAAATATACAAAGATGCCTTAGTGTTCATCCTCGATGTGGCAGTGAAACATATGGTTTCCGATGAACGTTATAAACTTTCGAAAGAAGTCATTGTTATCGACCATCATAAAAATGCTTGTGATATTGAAAATGTCAGTTTATTACTCTCAGATTCAACGTATAGTGCGTGTGCTGAACTCATTACTGACATGGCATTAGAACTCAATTTAAAAATAAATCCAAGAGCTGCTTCATTCTTGTATGCAGGAATTGTTACTGATACGGGTAGATTTCAATGGATGCACAAACCAGAACGTGTGTTCTTAGTCGCTTCGATGCTTACAGGTTTAGGTGCGAAAACCACAGAACTCTATGATTTCTTATATGTGGAAACTTTAGAGTCTAAACAAATAAAGAACTACTTTTCCAATCGTTTTGTGTTTGAAGATGGTGTCGCTTATTTGAAAAACGATAAAGAGGTATTTGAAAAGTTTAATATCGATGTCTTCTCAGTCTCTAGAGGGATGGTCAATTTAGCAGCTGGGATTGATACAATTAAGATTTGGCTAAACTTCACGATGGATCCTGAAAAGAATATTATCTTAGGTGAATTCAGATCTCGTGGAATAAAAATTGTCGATATTGCTAAAAAATATGGCGGGGGCGGACACGAACAAGCCTGTGGAGCAAGTTTACAAACTTGGGAACAAGTTGACCAAGTCATTCAAGATTACAAACAACTTTTAAAGGAGAATAACTAATTTATGATTAACCCAATTATCATCAAGAAGATTAAAGAATACGACCGTATCATTATCCACGGACATCAAAGACCGGATGGAGACTGCTATGGGGCACAGTTTGGTTTAAAGAGCATCATTCAAAATTCATTTCCAAACAAGGAAGTCTATGTGGTTGGTGAAACCTCAGACTTTGTTAGTTTTGTAGGTACACCAGATATCATTGAAGATAGCAAATATGAAGGCGCGTTATCGATTGTTGTCGATACCGCCACCGAAGAACGAATCTCTGACAAACGATATGTTTTAGGTAAAGAAGTCATCAAAATTGACCACCACATTCCAGTCAATGATTACGGTAAATACCGCTGGGTAGATACGTCATATCCATCGTGTGCACAAATGATTGCGCACTTCTATAAGAACTATAAAAAGGAATTAAAACTTGGATATGAAGGTGCTCTAGCGATGTATGTAGGTATTCTTACAGACACAGGTAGATTCCGTTTTAGAGGCGTCTCAAAACAAACCCATGAAATCGCTGGGATGTTATTAGAGTATGGTGTGGATGTCGAATTTGTCGATGGCAAACTCTCGATTGAAACACTCAATATGATTAGACTCAAGGGGTATGTTTTATCTAACTTCAAGATGACCGATGCTGGTTTTGTGTATGTCACATTAGACCGTAAAACGATAGATTCATTTAATGTTACTGATGAACAAGCAGCCTCGATGGTTTCCGTCCTCGGTGGTATTGAAGGCTTCCCAGTTTGGGCAATCATCCTTGAATATCCAGGTTCGGAAATTCGCATTAGATTGCGCTCTAACGGTCCTGTGATTGCACCATTAGCTAATGAATTTAATGGTGGTGGACATGCCAAAGCTTCTGGAGCAAAACTAGATTCATGGGCAGATTTAGATCGATTTGTAGCACGTACAAACGAGTATATTACTGCACTTAAAAAGTAGGGATTATTATGGAAATAAGAGAGGTTTGTGAACGCATTGTCGTCACAGAACCAATACAATCATTAGAACAAATCGAACGTAGCATTATCAAATCTTATCGAAAAGAAATATGGGCTAAGTTCATCAAAGCCATCAAAGATTATAACTTAGTCGAAGAAGGCGATAAAGTTGCTGTCGGCATCTCTGGGGGTAAGGATTCGCTATTGATGGCGAAGTTATTCCAAGAGTTACATAAACACTCAGATGTTAAATTTGATGTTGTTTACTTAGCAATGGATCCAGGGTTCGCTCCAATCAACCTGGCGTTGTTAGAATCCAATTGCAAATATTTAAATATCCCGCTAGTGATTAAAAAATCAAACGTGTTCGCTGTCGCAGGAAAAATCGCATCAGACAATCCATGCTATATGTGTGCGAGAATGCGTAGGGGATTTTTATATAATGCTGCTCAAGAATTGGGTTGTAATAAATTAGCCTTAGGTCATCACTTTGATGATGTAATTGAGACAACGATGCTCAATGTTCTTTACGGAGGACAGTTCAAAACGATGGTACCTAAGATCACAGCAGACAACTTTGATGATATTGAATTGATTAGACCCTTATTTTATATCAAAGAAGCGGACATCATCCGTTTCACAAAAGCGAACGGTATTCAATCCATGAACTGTGGTTGTACTGTAGTCGCAAGCAAAACCTCCTCTAAACGTAGAGAAATTAAAACCATGATTGCTGAACTGAGAAAGATTCATCCAGAAGTGGATCAATCGATATTCAAAGCAGCCGAAAACGTGAACATCAATGCGGTTTTAGGGGTACAATATGAAGATAAGAAATATGATTTTAATGCAATATATGAAGAAAGGAATAAAGACAAATGACACCGTTTGACATTGAATTACAAGTGTTTCAAAGTGGCGATTTCTGGTTCCAAGTCATCTTACCAATGGCGATTGCCTTATTCTTTGGGTTCCTCATTGGATTAGAAAGACAAAATATCGGTAAATCTGCCGGAATTTCCGCGCACATCTTGATTGCGATGAGTACAGCTGTGATTGGGATTGTTCAATTATATATGTACAAAGCACAAGGCGCAGATTCATCCGCAGATAACCAAAGATTGATTGCTCAAGTCTTACCCGGCGTTGGTTTCATCGGGGCTGGTGTAATCATGAAGGGTGGCAAAACCATCATTGGTTTAACTACGGCTGCAACCATTTGGGCAACCGCGATAATGGGCTTGGTGGCAGGCTCAGGCTATTACATTACCGCAAGTATCTTCGGTACATTCCTTGTCTTGTTCATTTATTTAAGAGATATGAAACGTGGCATCAACCCATTCATTCCACACGTTCATCACGATTTCTTAGAAAGTGAAATTGACATCGAAGATGACGACAAGCGTCGTCACGCTTAATTAAACAAAGAGTAAGACGCAGATAACCTGCGTTTTTTCTCATTTTATGGGTCTAATGTTGTATAATAATTCTTAGGATGTGATGACATGATTTACGATACCATCGCTGCGATTGCGACCCCATTTGGGACCGCAGGGATTGCTGTTATTAGAGTATCTGGAAGTGAGTCTATTAGACTTACAAACCAAGTATTCAAAGGCAAAAATTTATTAAAAATGAAAAGTCATACTGTCGCCTATGGACACATCATCGATAAGAATGGAAATACCATCGATGAAGTCATAGCAACAGTCATGAAAGCACCAAAAACATTTACCGCTGAAGACACAGTAGAAATCTCGTGTCACGGGGGTATTTTAGTGACTCAAAAGGTACTATCAAGAATCCTTGAAACTGGGATAAAACTGGCTGAACCTGGTGAATTCTCAAAGCGTGCTTATGTCAACGGGAGAATTGATTTAACTCAAGCAGAAGCCATCATGGACCTCATTCATGCAAAAAACGAAAACGCGATGAAATTGGCATTATCCGGTCTTCGTGGTGACATTAAAAAAGGTATTGAAGACCTCCGTAATGAACTCTTAAATATCATTGCGAAAATTGAAGTCAACATCGATTATCCAGAGTATGATGATGCAACCGTTATGGGCAATGAACTCATCAAACCAGAGGTCATCAAAATCAAACAAAAACTAGCCCGCTTACTCGATGATTCCCATAAAGGTAAAATCATGCGGGAAGGTGTTAAAACAGCGATTGTTGGAAAACCTAATGTTGGTAAAAGCTCATTGTTAAATGCGCTACTTAATGAAGAAAGAGCAATCGTTACTGATATTGAAGGTACCACCAGAGACACCATTGAGGCTTATATCAATATTGGCAATATTACGCTTAATTTAATCGATACTGCTGGGATTAGAGAAACCCAAGATATCGTTGAAAAAATCGGTGTGGATCGTTCGAAAAAGGCGATTGATGAAGCCGAACTCATCATCTTAGTATTAGACCAAAGTCGTAAAATATCCAAGGAAGACCTTGAGTTATTAGAAGCGACTAAAGATAAGAAACGTATCATCGTTGGTAACAAAAATGACTTAAACAAAGCCATTGATTTAGAAATTCATATGTTAAGTTTATCCACATTGACCAAACAAGGATTGATGGATTTAGAAACAGAAATCGTTAAAGTGTTAGGCATGGAAGACATCCAAGAAAAAGATTTTAACGTCATTTCCAACATGCGTCATATTGGTAAAATTAAGGAAACTATTCAATCATTAGAAGATGTTCTAAACGCGATTGAAATCGATATGCCAATCGATATGACAGAGATTGATTTGAAGAAAGCTTGGCAAACTTTAGGTGAAATTACAGGGGATTATCACCCAGAAGATTTAATCACCGAATTATTTTCTAAATTTTGTTTAGGCAAGTAACAATTCATATCATATATGATATAATACAAAAGCAAAGGAGTGTGCGATATGTCCTATCAAGCGCTATATAGAACGTATAGACCGAGAACATTTAAAGAAGTAGCCGGACAAGAAGTCATCGTTAAGACATTACAAAATGCCTTACTACACGACAAGATTGCACATGCTTATTTGTTTAGTGGACCTCGTGGTACAGGTAAAACCAGCATAGCAAAAATCTTAGCTAAAGCCGTGAACTGTGAAAAAGCACCGATCAAAGATGCTTGTGGTGAATGTGCGACATGCAAAGCGATTCAAAGCAACACCATCGGAGATGTCGTTGAAATCGACGCCGCATCCAATAATGGTGTCGATGAAATTAGAGACTTAAGAGAAAAGGTCAAATACTTACCAAGTATGGGCAAATTCAAAGTCTATATCATCGATGAAGTACACATGCTTTCACAAGGTGCCTTCAATGCTTTACTCAAAACACTTGAAGAACCACCAAAACACGTCATATTTATCCTCGCAACCACAGAACCAAACAAGATTCCTTCAACCATCCTTTCGAGATGTCAACGTTTTGACTTTAGAGGGATTGCACCATCCGATATTGAACGCAAACTTAAAGATATTCGCGACATCGAAAAAATTCAAATCACCGACGATGCGATTAGAGAAATTGCACGATATGCTGAAGGTGGACTAAGAGATGCATTAAGCCTATTAGACCAAGCCATTTCATTCTCAGATGATGTGGTTACAGAAGAAGATATCTATGCAGTTTCTGGCAGTGTATCTAAGAAAAACTTAATCCA
>CAZXLG010000031.1:0-7167 GCA_964641335.1 uncultured Paracholeplasma sp. | reverse complement strand
ATTGTGAAGATGATTGATCATCAACAAATGGATCGTATCAACTACAGTGAACAACTCCAAACCCTTCAAGAACGCATCAAAGGGTTAGAGTTTGATTTATCCAAGTTGAAAACAGCCCCACGTGAAGTGCGACGTGTCGTAGAAGACAAAGAAGTCATCAATGAACCTATCAAAGTTGTTGAAACCGAAACTAGAAAACCTTTAGTGATTGTTAGCGACGTTGAAAGACTCCTCCAAAATGGTAATTTAGGTAGAAAAGAATTGCTGATGAAGGGGTGGGAACGTCTCCCTCAAATCAAGGATGCTAAACTACAAGCTGCTGCGATGTTGTTACATGAAGGTAAATTAGTCGCCGCTACGGACAAAGAAATCTTACTCGTCTATCCAGATAAGATCAACTGTCAAATGATGATGAAACCAACCACCAAGAATTTGGTATTTGAAATCCTCAATAGTAAAACCAAGCTCATTGAAAACTACATTTGTATTGACGAAGATGCATGGCAAATTCTATTCAGTAGTTTTGCAAAACAATGGCGTGAAGGCAACAAAAAACCAACCTTACCAAAAATGGATTTAGGTTTATATGAAGAATTAGAAGAATCTTGGCAACCGGGATCTGTATCCTTGGCCATCGATTTCTTTGGCAAAGATAAAGTCATGATAAAGGAGTAATTATATGAATGCAGGCATGATTAAAAAACTACAAAAATTACAAAAAGAGATGCAAGAAACTCAGGAAAGATTACAAATGACCGAATTCACTGGTACAGCTAGTGGTGTTAGAGTCGTTATGCTTGGGTCACACCAAGTGGTGGATATCAAGATTTCTGAAGAGTTATTAGAAGATGTTGAAATGCTTCAAGATGCCATCTTAGCAGCACTCAATAATGCTGTAGAAGTTGTGGATAAAACAACCAACCAAGAAATGAGTAAGTTTACGGCTGGTATGGGGTTTGGCGGATTCTAATGAAATATCCTGAAAGTTTTTTAAAACTCGTAGAAGATTTTAAAAAATTTCCCGGTATTGGTAAAAAGACGGCAGAACGATTAGCCCTTTATACCATCTCTACGATTGATAAAGACCAAATCGATGCTTTCAGCCAACATTTGGTTGAAGCAAAATCCCTAATTTCGCATTGCCCTATCTGTGGCACATTGATGGAGGTTCATTGTCCCATCTGTGAAGATACTAATCGAGACCGACATACGATCATGGTCGTGTCGGATGACAAAGATGTGTTCGTTTTAGAACGCAACCCAATCTACCATGGGTTATACCATGTGTTAGGCGGAGCGATTGATTTCTCTCGGGGTATTGGCCCTGAGGATTTAAATATCGAATCCTTGTTTCAACGCTTATATGGTGTGGATGAAATTATCCTGTCTTTGGCTGGCACCGTCGAAGGCGAACTCACAGCACAGTACCTAAAAGAATTATTAAAGTCAAAGAGTGTTAAAGTATCTCGTATTGCTTATGGTATACCAGTAGGTGCAGACTTAAGTTTCGCGGATGATCACACCCTCGAACTCGCACTCAACAACAGACGAAAGTACGAATAAGGAGAGATTGTATATGGAAATTCTAGATCAAATTTGGGCATTTTTAATGAGCATTTTCGGTGATTTAGATTCAATGTTAGAAGAGCTAGTCAACTATGACCAACTCGTATTAGGTCTTTATAATGATTACATCTTACCACTCCCTGAATGGATGAAAATCTTAGGCACATTAGGCTTAGCGGTTGTCATTGTATTCGGTGTCATTGGGATTGCAAAAAAGATGATGAAGTTACTCATCTTTGTTGTGGTTATTTTAGCAATCATTGTATTGGCTAGAATTTTGATGGCATGATTGTAACGATTACTACTGACGGTATCCAAGAGACTTTTACAGTAAACAATACCTTTCAACCAGGTAAGATTACATATCAAGATCCAAACACCCAGAGTGAAGTGATGATTTACTACAACCTCAATGAGGTTTTAATCCGACGCACTGGTGAAATTTCCTTTCAAGAATCCTATATTTTAAATCAAAGAACGATGGGTTACTATCGTCAAGATGGGATTCTATTTAAGTCGATTGTCGAAACCAAAACGCTTCAAATCACACCTGATTTGATTGAAATTGTGTATCATCACGAAATTGAAGGCGAAAGAACTGAGAAAATCGCGCAATTTCGATTATTCAAATAAAAGTCTTGCAAAAACATATCACATCGTATACAATAATATAGTATTTTAGGAGGAAACTATGGCTAAACAAACGTATGTAAACAAATCCATGGTTGAAATTGCTGAAGAGATTTTAAAATCTGAAGGCAAAAAGAATATCTACGATTTATTAGAAACAGTAGCATCTTTAAAGGATATCTCAAAAGAAGATAGCGAAAAATTAACACAACTATACATTGACATGACCCTATCTGCAAAATTCGTTTTTTGTGGAAATGATGAATGGGATTTAAAAGAAAATAACCTTGAACTTTGGGATAAAGATGGTTCTTATTTCAATACGACTGAAGAAGTGGTTGAGGAAGAAGAAGACGATACATTAACTGTAGACGATTATTACATTCCTGAAGAAGAAGATCTTGAACTCAAAGATGACGATGAAGATGAAGAAGAAGAGGACGGCATTATTCCTGATGAAGAAGAGGAAGATGACCTATTACTTGACGAAGAAGACGCCATTGTTATTGATGATGAAGAAGATGTTGACTTCGACGACGATGATTACAACGAAATCATGGACGATTACGAAGACATGTACGACAAATAAAAATCCCGTTGATTCACTGATTTTTATTTGATATAATTAAAAAGGGCAACTCATATAAGGTCTCCTGTTAAGGGAGACCTTTTTATTTTTAAAATTTTCGAGGTGAAGAGATGAAAACTAAGTTTATTTTTGTTACCGGTGGTGTCGTATCATCGCTTGGTAAAGGCATTATGGCTTCAACTGTAGGCCAGCTTTTAAAGAGTCGCGGACTCAAAGTATTTATGCAAAAGTTCGATCCATACATCAACGTTGACCCAGGAACACTATCTCCGTATCAACACGGTGAAGTATTCGTTACCGATGATGGCTGTGAAACAGACTTAGATTTAGGACACTATGAACGTTTTATCGATGAGAATTTATCCAAAGATTCATCAGTAACCACGGGTAAAATCTATCAAACCGTCATCGATAAAGAACGTAAAGGTGTTTACCTTGGGGCAACCATCCAAGTCATTCCACACATTACAAATGAAATTAAAGACCGTCTAAAACGTGTCGCAACCTCTTCTAAAGCGGATGTCGTGATTACAGAAATAGGCGGAACCGTCGGGGACATCGAATCGCTCCCGTTTTTAGAAGCCATTAGACAAGCTCGACGTGATTTTGGACATAAAAATACGTTATACATCCACACCACCTTGTTACCTTATTTAAGAGCAGCGAATGAAATCAAAACCAAACCCACTCAACACTCAGTTAAAGAGTTGAGATCCTTAGGCATTACCCCGGATATGATTGTTTTACGCAGTGAAGTACCGGTTGCGAAATCAACCAAAGAAAAGATTGCGCTATTTTGTGACGTAGAAACGGACCATGTTTTTGAATCGGTAGACGTCGATGTACTTTATAAAACCATCCCAAACCTCAAGGCTCAAAAAATCGATGATTTAATCCTTGAACACTTTGAACTAGAGCCTAAACACGACGCTGACTTAAGCCCGTGGATCGATTTGATCGATAAGATTGAACATGCTAAAGAAACCATCAATATCGCATTGGTAGGTAAATATGTAAGCTTACATGATGCCTATCTATCGGTGTCAGAATCCTTAAAACATGCAGGGTATTATTACGGAAAAAACATCAATATTAAGTTTTTGAATGCGGAAAAAATTAGTAGTGAAAATGTCAAAGAAGTCCTTGCTGGTTCAGATGGTATTTTAGTCCCTGGGGGCTTCGGTGAACGTGCAACTGAAGGTAAAATGGCTGCGATTCAATACGCCAGAACCAATCATGTTCCATTCTTTGGCATCTGTTATGGATTACAACTCGCTACTATTGAATTTGCGAGAAATGTGATGGGAATTGGACTCGCTACCACAACAGAAATTGATCCAAACACCAAATACCCAATCATCGATTTGATGCATAGCCAAGATCTTTCTAAAGATTTAGGGGGCACGCAACGTCTAGGCTTATATTCTTGTAATATCAAGAAAGATACATTAGCTTATCGATTATATGAAAAGGAAGTCATTCAAGAAAGACATAGACATCGCTATGAATTCAACAATGCGTATCGTGACGCATTTGAATCCTATGGCATGGTATTCTCAGGAATCCATGAAAATCTCAACTTAGTCGAGATGATTGAGATTCCGGAACACCCATTCTTCATCGCATGCCAATTCCATCCAGAGTTCTTATCGAGACCGTTACGCCCTCATCCCATTTTTAAAGGATTTATTGAAGCATCAATTCTGAATAAAAAGCAAAAATGATAATCGTTTTCACGTATTACTCATTTGTAAAATACTGCAATTAAGCGTATAATAAACAGTGGACATAAAAACAAATTAGGAGGACATAAAAATGGCATTAGTTTCTGCAAAAGAAATGTTAATTAAGGCTAGAGATAATGGATATGGCGTCGCTCAAATCAATATCAACAACCTTGAATGGACAAAGGCAACTCTACAAGTTGCACAAGAATTAAATTCCCCAATCATTTTAGGTGTATCTGAAGGTGCAGCTAAGTACATGGGCGGATATCGTTTAGTAATGGCTATGGTCAAAGAATTGATCGCATCCCAAGGTATTACAGTACCAGTCGCTGTTCATCTAGACCATGGTACCTATGAAGGTGCTTACAAAGCATTAGAAGCAGGATTCACATCCATCATGTTTGACGGTTCTCATTATCCAATCGCTGAAAACGTTGAAAAGACAAGAGAAATCGTTGCAGCATGCCACGCAAAAGGCGTATCCGTTGAAGCTGAAGTTGGTTCAATCGGCGGCGAAGAAGATGGCGTTATCGGTGCTGGTGAATTAGCAGATCCAAAAGAATGTGCATTAATCGCTTCATTAGGCGTTGACCTATTCGCAGCAGGTATTGGTAACATTCATGGTAAATACCCTGCAAACTGGAAAGGCTTAAACTTTGATGTTCTTAGAGAAGTACAAGCTGTAACCAACAGAGTACCTCTAGTATTACACGGGGGTACAGGTATTCCTGAACACATGATCAAAACTGCCATCTCTTTAGGTGTAACTAAGATCAATGTCAATACTGAATTACAATTAGCATTCGCTGAAGCTACACGTAAATATATCGAAGCTGGTAAAGACTTAGAATCTAAAGGCTTTGACCCACGTAAATTATTAGCTCCAGGCGTTGAAGCAATCAAGAAAGTTGTTAGAGAAAAACTAACCATGTTCGGATCCGTCAACAAAGCTTAATTACCCCATATAAAACAAACGACTTAGTCAAAATTGACCAAGTCGTTTTTCTTTAGCGTTTGTTAGAGGTTAGATGAACAACCGAATAACAGATGAGTGAAAGTGCTAAAATGTACGTAAACCATACCCCTTGATTATTGATAATATCAGGGGTGTCCCAACCCTTAACGGATCTAATCGCAATTAACCAGTCAGAGAATATAAAGATACCATACCCCAATGCCAAATACTTATATACTGGATTATCTTTCATGGATAATCCTAAGGTCAATCCAATCCCTAAGGCAATAGCATAGACAATCGAAAGAATTGAAAGCAACAACTCATCTGGATTAAACACGGTAAACACGAATAGTAAAACAATCACAGAAAAGACAATTAGAAAGTTTGTTCGGAAGGCTTTTAACTTAGGTTTTCTGAATGAAAATATACCAAGGATAAAATTCAAATGTCCGATAAAAAAGAGTCCCATACCGATGGGTAGACGATAACCTGAAGGTGTTTCAAAAGCGCCAGCTAAAGCCATATCCCCAATCAAGCAAAACAGTATACCAAAGACGAGTAGCGCTTTTTGAACAGGCTTTATTGGTCTATAAAAGGTGAGAAAAAATACATAGAGAACAAGAATCATTTGATAGACAAAACCAGCATTCGTTTTAAGCCCAGATAGACTTAACAGCTGAATCCAAACATACGTAATCACCACCATGAGCGGGGTTAAGAATCTCGCATCATAGACTTTGTTTTTTAACATACAATCCCTCTTTCATTTGTTGTTGATTTAATGATAACAAATTCATTTTGACTTTCAAATCAATATGATTTGTGAAGGTTCACATAAAAAAGGGTCATGTAAGTTGTTATCAAATAATGTTGTAAAAGTATTGCTAAGTTCACAATTATTTGTATAATTATATTAAGTCGGAGGTGTGAACTATGATTGATGCACTATATCACGATTACGCTAACTGGGTTATCGAGTCTAGCGACTTAGTCGATAAGTTGAAAGAACTCAACTCCACTATCTACGAACGTTTTAAATACGTTGTAGAAGTACTCGAGTTCTTATACAACAAGAAAATTGAACACAAAGAATTGTCTACAGAAGAAAGTAACATTTTTGAAACTGGATTTTACTATTTATTTGATGCGTTTGAAAATATCAAACTCTTACTTGAACATGATTACAATGGCGACATTGAACTATTAAATAAGCATGCAGGTACAGTGATTTTATTGTTAGATACATTAGACTTTCAAAATGAACTCATCGGTGCAATTGAAGAACCGAATGAACAACATATGCAATCCTTGATCGATATTGAACATGAAATTTTGACCATCCTTGAAAAACAAGGGGATGCACCAAAAGAACTTCATGATAAGTTAGATAACGTGACTGAAGATATCTATAAAGAACTAGAAATGGATTACTATCCAATCAATAACATTTTCTTTGATATCGCAGATGAACTAGGACTCATATAATACTTTAGAAACAGGTGAAAACCTGTTTTTTTATTTTTTTTATTTTTTTATGTTTTATTGTGATAAAATAAATAACGAAAGTAAATAGAGGTATGAATATGATCCCAAATCTAATGAGACGCATAACGAAAATACTAGCTTTCACATTGGTTGTGATACTTACGTATATGATTTTTGAAGGGCTACGATCAAGAAATCAATTAGATATTATT
>CAZXLG010000030.1:0-16098 GCA_964641335.1 uncultured Paracholeplasma sp. | reverse complement strand
AGGCTTTTTATGGGAATTGCAAAAGTAAATCTCATTGATCTAACCTCAAACGTAAGTAATTTAGATGCCGTATTGTCAAGATTCATCGATGTGAAAAACTTCCACCCGATTTTAGCGAGTGAAATTGTTGAACGTGTACATGGTTTAACCTCATTTGTTTCTGAGAACCCATGCCAAACCATGTTACAAGAAATCGAAGATATTGAAACCAAATATGACCTCAAGTTACCCAACATTGAGTATCGTGATGAGAACTATAATTTAAATGAGATGTATGATTACATTTCAGAAATCAAAAAATCACTCGAAGACGAAGTCAATCAAATCAAAGAACTTGAAGCTTTCATTGAAAAATATGAAAATGCATTGATTCAAGTAAAAAATATTGGTAGTCTTGATGTTTCACTAGATGATTTGTTTGCTTGTCAGTATATATCGATTCGTTTTGGTAGATTACCAATCGATTCGGTAGAAAAATTAAGATTTTTCCAAAATAGACCATTTGAATTTAAGTCTTTTAATACAGATCATAACTATGTATGGTGTATGTATTTCATTACCGATGAATATAAACGCGAAGTAGATAATATATTTTCTTCATTATTCTTCGAACGTAGTTTTATACCGGACTTTGTCCATGGTACGCCTAAAGAAGCAGCTGAACGTATTGAATATGAAATTGCACATGCGCGCAATCAAATCATGAAATATCGCAATAACATTTGTGATATTACAGATGGCTGTGAAAATCGTTTGTCAACCATAAAAGGTGAATTATTGTTCTTAAACCGTCTATTTGAAGCTAAAAAATATGTGGTTGGTTTAGGCGATAAGTTCACCATCAGTGGATTTGCTGAAAAGGAAGATGTCATCGTATTTAAAGACTTATTTAAAGACATGACCGAAGTTGAAATCGAAGTCAATGAAGCAGATACGGATAAACGTATTACCCCACCAACCAAACTCAAAAATGGCTGGTTTAGCAAACCGTTTGGCATGTTTGTTGAGATGTATGGATTACCTGGGTATTATGAACTCGACCCTACACCATTTGTTGCCATCACATATTCCATTTTATTTGGTATCATGTTTGGTGATTTGGGACAAGGATTAGTATTGATGCTTTTAGGGTATCTTGCCTACAAGTTTAAAGGTATGAGACTAGGTGCAGTCGGCATTCGAATCGGGTTATCATCCGCATTATTTGGATTACTTTATGGTTCATTCTTTGGAAACGAAGAAATATTGACACCGTTTTTTACAGAAGTACTTGGCTTACATGAAAAACCAATCCACATTATGGATAGCAACTTTACAATGACACTGTTAATCAGTGCGATTGCCATTGGAGCAGTATTGATATTATCGACGATGGTATTAAATATCATTACGATGATCAAGAAAAAAGATTATGTTGAAATGGTATTCTCACACAATGGATTTGCCGGGCTATTACTTTACGGATTTGTTGTTGTTGCGGCAAGTCTTCAAGTGGGTTTAGGTATTCCGGTAGTCAATATATTTACCATTTTGGGATTTGTTGTAATTCCACTCGTATTCATTTTCTTTAAAGAACCAATTCACCGTAAAGTGCATAAACATCCGATGTTTCCTGCAGGATTTGGTGGATTCTTCATTGAAGCATTCTTTGAATTATTTGAAATAGTATTGTCATACTTGACCAATTCGATGTCATTCTTGCGTGTCGGTGGTTTCGTATTATCACATGCTGGTATGATGCTTGTCGTATTTACGTTAATGGATATGATGGGCAATGCTAGTTTAATCGTCATGATTTTGGGAAACATATTTGTTATGGTTCTTGAGGGCATGATTGTTGGCATACAAGTATTAAGATTACAGTTTTATGAAATGTTCTCGCGTTATTATTCAGGTAATGGTATCGCGTTCAACCCAATCAATCAATAATAGGAGGAAAATCATGTTAACACTTATTGAATTTGTATTACCACTTGTTTTACTCGTTTTAATCACATTACCGCTTATTAAGGTTTTTAAAGGCAAGACCACAGTAGAATCTGCACGTAAAAGACTATTTACACACATTGGTGGATTCTTTAGTATCATCGCGTTTGTGTTTGTATTCCAAATGCTATTTAGCCCAGCGCTATTAGCTGCTGAAGGTGATGTCGTCTCAATCACAGGTACCATGGCTCAAGGGCTTGGATTCCTCTCAGCGGCATTATCCACTGGGATGTCTGCACTTGGTGCAGGTATCGCAGTAGCAGCCGCAGCACCAGCAGCCATCGGAGCCTTCTCAGAAAATGAAAAGAACTTCGGTAAAGCCCTCATCTTCGTTGCATTAGGTGAAGGGGTAGCTATTTATGGTATTCTTATTTCGATTTTAATCATCAACAAGCTGTAATCGAAAGAAGGCATCTTTAATGAGATTTTTCTTAATCAGTGACAATGTCGATACTGAAGTAGGTATGCGATTGGTGGGTATTGATGGGGTTGTCGTCCATGAAAAGGATGAGTTTTTGAATGCGCTCGAAGACGCACTTCAAGATCCAAATATTGCAATCATTTTGGTCACTACTAAACTGGTTGAGTTGGCACCTAATATCATCTCAGAAATCAAATTGACTGAGTCTCGTAAACTCATTGTCGAAATTCCAGACCGCCATGGTAAATCCAATATTGGGGAAGCAATTGACCGATATGTGAGTGAAGCCATTGGGGTTAAATTGTGAGGCAACTATATGTCCTATTATAATGAAGATCAACTCAAACGTTATTTTGAAAAAGCGATTCAACGTGAATCAGAATTACGCATTGAAAAGTTGAAAAAAGAAATTGAATATTTGTATCAAAAAGAAATGTCAAAAGTGACGACAGATTTAGATATGAAGAAGAAACTCGAACTCAGTAAATCCTTAAGAGAAGTCCATGCTGAGTATCAAGACAGACTCAATCAAATCGGTGCTGGTTATGATGAAATGTTGATTAAAGAACGTGCCATCATGATTAACCATATTTTTGACAAAGTATATAAGAAACTACACGATTATGTCGCTTCAGAAGCGTATGTTGAACATATGACAAAACAGCTTCATGAAGTCATTTCATTCATCAAACAACCAGAAATTGACGTTGTCATATCTAACCACGATAAGCACTTACAACAAGCATTTAAAGACATTAAAGGGATTCATTTAGTCTTGTCTGCAGAGATTGAAATTGGTGGATTCAAAGGCATTTCAACCAATCAAAATATTTGTATCGATGAAACGCTTGACGCCAAGTTACATAATCAGAGAAATTGGTTCTACGAAAACGCCAAACTTTTCATTAAACAATAAAGGAGGTAACTATGGATAACAAAGTATATTCGATTAACGGTCCTGTTGTTACCGTCCAAAACGCAACTGATTTTTCAATGCTAGAAATGGTGTATGTTGGGAACGATCGTTTGCTCGGTGAAGTTATTTCGATTAGTAAAACCAAGACCATCATTCAAGTATATGAATCGACAACTGGCATCAAAGTAGGAGACCCTGTTTTTGGTACGAAAGAGCCGATTTCTGCACTTTTAGGACCAGGGCTTGTTCGCAATATTTTTGATGGGATTGAACGTCCTTTAAAGACGATTGAAGCCAAACAAGGTATTTTTATCCCTACTGGTTCGGATGTCAAAGCACTCGACGAATTATCGACTTGGACAGTGAATCCGGTGGTTACAGTTGGTAGCTTAGTTCACTTTGGCGATATTTTCGCTACCATTCCTGAAACTGCTTCAATCGAACACAGACTAATGATTCCAAACGGTGTCCAAGGTACTGTAACCTTTGTTGCGCCTAAAGGAACCTATCAACTTAAAGATATTATTTTAAAAGTAAAAGATGAAAAAAATCATATTCATGAGCTAAACTTAACTCAGAAGTGGCCAATCAAGACACCACGACCTGTAAAACGCAGATTACCTATTTCTGTCCCACTGGTCAGTGGACAAAGAGTCATTGATACATTATTCCCGATTGCTAAAGGCGGAACGGCAGCAGTGCCAGGCGGTTTTGGTACAGGCAAAACGATGATGCAACACCAATTCGCAAAGTGGTGTGATGCAGATTTAATCGTATACGTTGGCTGCGGTGAACGCGGTAATGAAATGACTCAAGTACTTGAAGAGTTTTCTGAACTCATCGACCCTAGAACAAACAAACCATTATTAGAAAGAACTGTGTTGATTGCCAACACTTCAAATATGCCAGTTGCTGCAAGAGAAGCCTCGATTTATACGGGCGTTGCGATTGCTGAATATTATCGCGATATGGGATATCACGTGGCTGTTATGGCCGATTCTACCTCGAGATGGGCAGAAGCTTTACGTGAAATCAGTGGTCGATTGGAAGAGATGCCGGCAGAAGAAGGCTTCCCTGCCTATCTACCTAGCCGCATTTCACAATTCTATGAACGTGCTGGATACGTCGAAACATTATCTCATAAAGAAGGTTCAGTGACTATTATTGGTGCAGTTTCACCTCAAGGTGCTGACTTTTCTGAACCAGTTACACAAAATACAAAACGTTTTGTGAGAAGTTTCTGGGCGCTTGATAAGCAACTCGCTTATATGAGACACTATGCAGCAATCAATTGGAATTTAAGTTATTCGGAATATATTAACGATTTGACCAAGTGGTATGATAAATCCGTCAGTCCTAGATTCTTAACCAATCGTCGTGAAATCATGTCGATTTTGGCAGAAGAAAATAAGTTATTAGAAATTGTAAAACTGATTGGTAGTGATGTATTACCTGATGATCAAAAATTAGTCATTGAAATCGGTAAAGTCATTCGTTTAGGCTATTTACAACAAAATGCGTTTCATAAAGATGATACATTTGTGCCATTACAAAAACAATTGAAAATGATGGATGTCATTTTGTATTTGAACAAGCGTTCAAAGATCTTTATTGAAAGCGGCAAATCTTTTAATCTATTATATGAAACTGGGATATTTGATCAAGTCATCAAAATGAAGTATGATGTACCAAATGACCATATTGAATTACTCGATGGCTATCAAGAAAAAATTGATGACATTATTAAGAATATTAAGTAAGGGGGTTTATTGATGAATTTACAATATATTGGATTGGATGAAATTAATGGACCTTTAATTTTCTTAGAAAATACAGCAAATGTTGGATTCGAAGAAATGGTCGAAATCAAACTTCAAAATGGTCAAACACGTTTTGGACGTGTTGTACAGATTGAAGGTACCAAAGTGGCCATTCAAGTGTTTGAAGGCACCAATGAGATTTCGCTTAAAAATACGTACACCAGTTTTACTGGACATCCAGTCGAGATGGCATTGTCAAAGGAAATTTTAGGACGTACTTTTAATGGTTCAGGCAGACCAATCGATGGATTAGGTGAAGTATTCAGTGATGAAAAACGTAACATCAATGGATATCCTTTGAATCCTGTAGCAAGAGTTTATCCAAGAAACTATATCCAAACAGGCGTGTCCACGATTGATGCTCTAACGACATTGATTCGCGGACAAAAATTACCCATTTTCTCAGGATCTGGGATGCCACATAATGAATTGGCAGTTCAAATCGTAAAACAAGCAAAAATCGCCGATGGCGATGATTCTCGTTTTTGTATCGTCTTTGCAGCCATGGGCGTTAAGAATGACGTTGCAGAATATTTTAAAAAGTCATTTGAAGAAGCCGGTGTCATGCACAAGGTTGTCATGTTCTTAAATCTATCTAATGAGCCAATCATTGAACGTACGTTAACACCACGATTCGCATTAACAGCTGCTGAATATTTGGCATATAATCATGACATGCACGTGCTCGTCATTCTAACGGATATCACAGCCTATTGTGAAGCACTTCGTGAATTCTCAAGTAGTAAAGGCGAAATTCCTGGTAGAAAAGGATACCCTGGTTATTTGTACTCAGACTTAGCGTCTGTGTATGAAAGAGCCGGCATTGTCAATACAGCTAAAGGATCGGTCACTCAAATTCCAATTCTAACCATGCCAAATGACGATATCACCCATCCAGTACCAGATTTAACAGGGTATATCACAGAAGGACAAATCGTTCTATCACGTGATTTAAATCAACTATCGGTCTTTCCACCCATTGGTGTATTACCTTCATTATCACGTTTAATGAAAGATGGCATCGGTGCAGGCTATACACGTGCTGACCATGGCTCAGTGGCGAATCAATTATTTGCGTCTTACGCAATGGTTCAAGATGCGAGAAGTTTAGCCAGTGTCATCGGCGAAGATGAACTATCAAGTGTTGATAAGCAGTATATCGAATTCGGTAAACTTTTTGAAAAATATTTTATTGGTCAAGGATTTGATGTTAACCGATCGATGATGGACACCCTCGATTTGGGCTGGGACTTACTGTCTGTACTACCAAAAGAAGAATTACATCGTATCGATCAAAAATTAGCAGACCAATTTTATAACCATCAACGTGCCATTGAACGTTTTCATATTGTTTCAAAACATTATGTTAAAGGACTTAAAGGTGATCGCTAATGGGTAGCCAAGTTTTCCCAACCAAAGGAAATTTAATGGCACTGCAAAAATCTTATGCCCTAGCTAAAAAAGGGTATGAGTTAATGGATCGAAAACGCAATATCTTAATTCGTGAAATGATGACACTTTTAGAAGACGTAAGGGTTGTCAGAAATGAATTATCGGATACCTATAAACAAGCATATCAGGCATTACAAGAAGCAAATATAACCTTAGGGATTGTATCAGACATATCCAAATCGATTCCAATCGATCAAAATGTTACCGTTAGTTATCGAAGTGTCATGGGGGTTGAAATTCCTGAAGTATCACACTTTGTTGAACACGTCAAAATTACTTATGGCATTGGGCACACGAACACAAAATTTGACTATGCCTATAAATCATTTTTAAAAGTCCGAGAACTCACCGTTAAATTGGCTGAAATAGACAATGCAACCTATCGTTTAGCGAACGCCATCAGACGTAGTCAAAAACGTGCGAATGCACTACAAAACATTGTTATTCCACGATTTGATGCTGACATTAAGTATATTACTGAAGCACTAGAAGAAAAAGAACGTGAAGCATTTACCCGTCAAAAGGTAATTAAAACACAGCAAGAAAAAAGAAAATTGCTTGAAAAATGATAAATGCCTTGATTTTTGTATGATGTTATCATAAAATAATAAATACAATTTAATCATACTCATGGGGAGTAGCAAGTAATAACATTACCATCATGTTCGTCAATACGGAGAAATCCCGGACATGGTTTCAATTTTGAATTGCAAGACCATATTTCGGAAGAAGTATGGTCTTTTTTGTTAAAGGAGAGTTTGTATATGTGGTATTCAAAACCGATTGAAGTAGTGACAGAAGCACTTAAAGTAAATCCGAAAACGGGGCTATCTACACTTGAAGCAGAACAAAGACTTCTTCAATACGGATTAAACCAATTAACGCCAAAAAAGAAGAAAAGTTTGATTAAACTATTCTTTAAACAGCTTAACGATGTCTTAATATATGTCTTACTAGTTGCGGCCGCTCTAACCATCATTGCGAGTTACTATGAGGGTCATGTGGAATTTACAGATGCCATCATCATCTTAATGGTTGTTTTTTTGAATGCTTTTATCGGCGTCTTTCAAGAGTATAAAGCAGAAAAGGCGGTAGAAGCGCTTCAAAAAATGGCTTCACCAAAAGCGATTGTCAGAAGAGATTCGGTGTTAGTCGAAATCGATTCTAAAAAAATCGTCCCTGGCGATATTGTGATACTGGATGCTGGTAGATATATGCCAGCAGATTTAAGATTGATTGAAAGTTCAAATTTACAAATCGAAGAATCAACCCTCACAGGCGAATCAGTCGCCTCTGAAAAACAAGCAAAAGCATTACTAAACGACTCCAAAATCACGATTGGTGATCAAATCAATATGGCATTCTTATCAACACTTGTCACCTATGGCCGTGGTGAAGGTGTGGTTGTCGCTACAGGGATGCAAACAGAGATGGGGAAGATTGCGAAAATCTTAGAAGAAGATGACCTTGAATTAACGCCACTTCAAAAACGTCTTGAGGAGCTAGGTAAGTTGCTTGGTATCATCGCGATTGTGATCTGTCTTGTCATTTTTGGGTTAGGGGCTCTTCAAGGCAAGCCATTGATTGAGATGTTTGTGACATCTATTTCACTAGCGGTTGCAGCGATACCCGAAGGATTAGCAGCAATCGTTGCGATTGTGTTGGCACTTGGAACAACCCGTATGTCAAAAAAGAATGCGATTGTGAAAAAACTCACTGCGGTTGAAACGCTTGGGTCTGTCAATATCATTTGTTCGGATAAAACGGGAACACTTACTCAAAATAAGATGACTGTGACACATCTTTATACAGCACAAGGTATTCAAAACGTAACTGAAGCGAAAATCAGTAAAGATGAAGATAAACTGATTAAAGCCCTCATGTTATGTAATGATGCGAGCCTATCAACCGGAGACCCAACCGAGATTGCTTTGATTCAATTAGGTCACCAATTTTCGATTGAAAAAGAATCCCTGGATCACGATTTTCCAAGAATGGATGAAAGACCATTTGATTCTGATCGTAAACGAATGTCCACCTTACATGATTTAGGTGGAAACTATGAAATATATACCAAAGGCGCACTCGATTCGATACTCAAAGTGACAGCCTCCATCGTAGAAAATGGTGTTGTTAGACCGATTACTGAAAAGGATAAACAAGCACTTTTAGATGCTTCAAACACCTTATCTGATCAAGCCCTAAGAGTGCTTGCAGCTGCCTATCGAGTGACAAATCAAAAGGAAGATTCCAAAGTATTTGAACAAAATTTGGTTCTGATTGGACTTGTCGGTATGATTGACCCACCTCGATTGGAGGTCAAAGATTCAATCTATCAAGCACATCAAGCACAAATCGATGTATTGATGATCACTGGTGACCATAAGAATACCGCATTCGCGATTGCAAAAACGCTTGATATTGCAACTTCAATCGACCAAACCATCTCAGGTGCGGAATTAGATGCGCTAGATGATGAAACACTTGAACAAACGATTCGTCAGTATAAAGTATTCGCGAGAGTGTCACCAGAACATAAAGTTCGTATTGTGAAAATGCTTAAAAAACTAGGCCACATCGTGTCGATGACAGGCGATGGTGTCAATGATGCACCATCACTGAAGAGTGCAGACATTGGGGTTGCGATGGGCATCACAGGTACGGATGTTTCGAAAAATGCAGCAGATATGATTTTAACCGATGATAATTTCACAACCATCGTATCAGCAATTGAAGAAGGTAGAAATATTTATAACAACATTAAAAAGGCTGTGATCTTCTTATTATCTTGTAACTTTGGTGAAATTGTTGCGATTTTTATCAGTGTCTTGCTAGGTTGGCCAGTACCGCTACTTGCGACACAAATCCTTTGGATTAATCTAATTACAGATACACTTCCAGCCATCAGTTTGGGTATTGATCAATCGAGTGATGATGTCATGAATCAAAAACCACGCGACAAAAACGAATCGTTTTTTGCTGAAAAAGCAGGGGGGCGTGCCCTCATCGGTGGGTTACTCATCGGTTTAGCAACCTTAGCTGCATTTGTCATAGGGCTTTATGAACAAGGCGTCACATTCACTCAAATTGGTTCGATCGCCCATGGTGAAGAAGCATTTATCCACGCTTCTACCATGGCGTTCGTTGTTCTCGCTTTCAGTCAATTATTCTATGCATTCTCACTGAGAAGTACGAAAAAATCAGTCTTCCAAGTTGGCGTTTTCAAGAACAAAGCACTGATTGGATCACTCATTTTAGGCATTTTATTACAAATGATGATTATCAATATGCCGTTTTTCAATCAAGCCTTCCAAGTGAATCCGCTCAACTTTGCGGATTGGGATATTGTTATCCTTTTATCATTGCTTCCATTTGGGGTCCATGAACTCATCAAAATAAGCTCTTTAAAAACAAAAAAAGTCGGACATTAATCCGACTTTTTCATTTAATGTGATTGATTGATTTCGTCAAACATCGCCTTAATCGTATCCACTTTTAAACTACAACTGCTTTTTAAACTGCAGTTACATCCTAAAACGGATTTACGTTTGATGAAACGAAAATAGGTAATCGCTATAAGAATGGATAACACAATGATTAAAATAATGATGTCAATGAGTGTCATAATAATCCTCCAATGATCGTGAAAATTTGATAAATCAATATCCCAAGGACATAGGCGAGTCCTGTTTGAAATAAAATCGCTTGCCACATCTTTTTAGCCGAACCCAACTCTTTACGCATCGCTGCTATCGCACCAAAACATGGTGCAGAAAACAGGTTAAACGCCATAAAAGCGTAGGCAGATGCTGGTGTGAAAAAGGCATAAATAGGTGCATTCAAGATGACATTACCTTCTGTGATATCAGCTGACAAACCGCCAATCACGGCCATCGATGAAACGACCTGTTCTTTAGCAACCAACCCTTGAATCGCACTAACAGAAGTTGCCCAGGAGAGTTCACCTAACATTGGATAGAATAGATAACTGAAAACTCGACCAATATAGGCGAGTATCGATTGATCCACATCGACACCATACTTTAGTCTAAATGAGAATGATGTGAGGAACCAAATGATGATCGATGACATCAAAATGATGGTGCCAGCCTTTTCGATAAATTCATAGATTTTGTCATAGACGTCACGTAAGGTATATCTTATGTCTGGCAATTTATAATTTGGTAGTTCAGAAATGAAGGATGATGGTGTGCCCTTAAAGAAGAATGTTCTCATAATCAGTGCAGATAGTAATATGATTACAATCGCAAGCATATAAAGGCTAAAGGAGATCAGTCCAGATTGATTCGGAAAGAAGAATCCTGCAAATAAAGCGATGATTGGTAATTTCGCACTACACGGGATGAATGGCGTCAACATGATTGAAATACGTCTTTCTTCCTGTGCTTCGATGGTCCTAGTTGACATGATTCCAGGGATGCTACATCCGGACCCTAGTATGAATGGGATGAGAGATTTACCAGATAAGCCAAATTTTTTGAACAATCGGTCTAAAAAGAACGCAATCCGAGTCATATACCCTGTCGATTCCAAAAGATTGATCAAGATAAATAATAAAATAAGTTGAGGTACGAAATTGAGTACCGCGCCAACACCCGCAATCATACCATCAGAAACAAGTGATGCTGACCATATAGAAGCGCCAATCGATCTTAACCAGTCAAACATCCAAGATGCAAATGAAGTTATGTTTGAATCGATAAAATCCACCGTGAGCGTTCCAATGACACCTACACTCAGATAATAAATTAAGAACATAATTAACCCAAATATCGGCAACGCCAACCATCGATTTAAAAATATTTTATCCAAGCGCTCAGTTGTTTTATCTTCATGATGTAATCTGACAAATGAGGCTTTTTTTACCGCTTCAATGTAGTCATATCGACCACCTGCAATCACGGTTTCAATGTCTTGTTTATAAGATTGTTCTAGGGGTGTGATCCATTTTTTGATATCGATTTGTGCTAATTCGATGATGGGGTCTTGTTCAAGTAACTTAATCGCGATAAATCGCGCATGAGTTTGATGAATTTGTGAGGTTAAATGGTGGATGATTTTTTCAATATTTGGTTTGAAAATGGGTTTCGTTTCGTGTTTGATATAAGAAGCTTGATTGATGATTTCAATCAATTCTTTTAAACCAGATCGTTTTAAAGCAGATATCTTTACGACGGTTGTATTTAACTGTTTGGATAAACCTTCAATATGGATGGATATGCCCTTTTTATCAAACATATCAGCCATATTTAACGCGATGATCATATCAATATCTAACTCTAGTAGCTGTGTCGTTAAATATAAGCTTCGTTCAATCGATGTTGCATCTAGGATATTGATGATTAAATCGGGTTTTTCTTGAATTAAAAAACTCCTAGATAAAGCTTCTTCAATCGTATAAGGCGATAAGGAATAGATCCCAGGTAAATCAATCAATTCATGATTACCTTGACTGATGAAACCAACTTTTTGTTCAATTGTAACACCTGGCCAGTTGCCAATTTTTTGATTTGACCCTGTCAGTGCGTTAAACAAAGTGGTTTTACCGCTATTTTGATTACCAATTAAAGCGATTCTCATAACAGTTTTACCTCGATTAAGGATAGATCAGATTTACGTATACAAAGATCATAATCGCGTACTTTGATGTCATAAGGATCCCCTAGTGGGGCAATCCGTTTAACCAAAACGATGACCCCAGGGGTAATACCCATATCAAGTAAACGTCTTTTAATTTCTTTAGACGAAGATTCAATTTTGATGACTTGTCCTTTTTGACCCGTTTTCAGTTGATCTAAAGACAGGTGTTGCATATCGCAGTTGGGCATAAAAAAACACCTCATTATCCATCAATATGATAATCAAAACGAGGTGTGGTTTCAAATGAAATTATAATTATTATGAGTAGAGTTATAAATTAGAAGTATCTTTCTTGATTTTGACTTTCTTCTCAGGGATTGGGTCATATTTTGGTTTAAAAAGTGGGTTACATGTCAGGACTCTTTTTGTCGATAAATACATGGCTTTGGGGAAACTAAAACGCTCAAAACAACCAAGTGCATAATTCGAGCATGACGGCTTATGTCTACAGACAAAATGTTTGTTTGGCGATACGTTTTTTTGATACCATTTGATGAGTTTGACTGAGCGTTTTTCCATATTTTTCACCCAACGCAATTATACCATAATTTCATACATAAAAAAGAGATGCGCAAAGAAAGGCGTTATGTTATAATTTAATCAAGTAGTGAAACCGATTTCAAGGAGGAAAATGATATGAAGGTTTATGAAACAAACCAAATCAGGAACATTGCCATTCTAGGACATCTAGGATCAGGAAAGACCAGCATTGCTGAAGCATTATTATTTTCAAGCGGCGCAATTAGCTCACGTGGCAGCGTAGAAGCTAAGAACACCGTGTCCGATTTTATGGATGAAGAAAAAGCGAAACAAGGTAGTTTATCAACGAGTGTTATTCCAGTAGAATACAACGGGATTAAACTCAATTTCTTGGATGTCCCAGGAACCGATGAACTAGACAATGAAATTAAACAAGCTTTATCTGTAGTTAAAGGTGCAGTTTTAGTCGTTGACGCGTCTAAAGGTGTTGAAGTAGGCACTGAAAAACTATGGAAAGAAATTCGCAATATGCATATTCCAGCGGTTATTTTCGTCAACAAGATGGACAAAGAAAATGTCAAGTTTGAAGATGTTTTGGAAAGTATCCGTGTTAAATTAGGTAAAAAAGCAGTCCCTTTCTGTTGGCCAATTGGACGTAATGAAAACTTTGAAGGATTCGTTAACGTCATTGAAATGAAGGCGCGTATCTATGATGGTACAACGTCTCATGACGCCCCAATTTGGGATGAAAAGAAACCAAAAATTGAACAGTTACGTAATATGATTATGGAATCTGTCGCTGAAACCAGTGAAGAACTTCTTGAAAAATTCTTTGGTGGTGAAGAACTAAGCGAAGAAGAAATCAATGAAGGTTTAAAGAATGGTATTTATCACGGCGAACTTACCCCAGTCATCGTGGGTTCCGCAACCAAGAATATTGGTATTAGAACCATGTTGGGTATGTTAGCGAAATATTTACCTCAACCCGATCAACTTCGTGCCCTTGAAGGTATTAACCCTAAGACTGAAGAAGCCGTTGTTAGACATACTAAAGATGAAGAACCATTTTCCGGATATGTATTTAAGACAACCATTGACCCATTCGTCGGTGCTATCAACGTCATCAAAATCAATTCAGGTACATTAAAGACCGGTCAAGATGTCTATATTGGTAACTCTGGAAAACAAGAAAAGATTGGAGCCTTATTCACTTTACAAGGCAAACAACAATTCCCAATTGAAATTGGTCACGCTGGGGATATCGTAGCGGTATCTAAGTTAGAAAATATTCATACAGGGTATACCCTTTCGGACCCGAAAAATCCAATTGTTTATGAAGCTACAAAGACATTAAAACCAACCATTTATGTCGCAATTAATCCTAAAAATAAAGCCGATGAAGATAAGATTTCAAACGCGCTAGCTCGCTTAAATATTGAAGACCCATCCTTTGAAATCGTACGTAATAAAGAAACTGCTCAACAATTATTGGGTGGCTTAGGGATGACTCACATCAACTTTATCATTGACCGTATGAGAACTGTATTCAAAGTAGATGTCACTACTGAAGAACCAAAAGTTGTCTATCGTGAAACGATTAAGAAGAAAGTTGAAGCAGAAGGTAAACATAAGAAACAATCCGGTGGTGCTGGTCAATTTGGACACGTATTCATCCGTTTTGAACCGTCTCAAAAAGAATTTGAATTCTCCGAAGAAGTCTTTGGGGGATCTGTCCCTAGAAACTACTTCCCAGCCGTGGAAAAAGGCTTAATTGAGTCCTTTGAACATGGTCCATTGGCAGGATTCCCAGTCATTTTCGTTAAAGCCACATTATTTGATGGATCCTACCATCCAGTCGATTCTAACGAACTTTCATTTAAACTCGCTGCGAACCTCGCATTTAAAGAAGCTGTCAAATCTGCTCAACCAACCATCCTTGAACCAATTCTTAAGATGTTTATCACCGTTAAGGAACAATTTGTTGGGGATGTCATGGGTGATATGAACAAACGTCGTGGTCGTGTCATGGGTATGGTTCAATCTGATGAAGGTCAAATCATTGAAGCAGAAGCACCAGAATCTGAAGTTCAAAAATACATCATTGACTTAAAAGCAATGACGCAAGGTTCCGGTATTTTCCAACGTGAATTTGTCCGCTATGAAGAAGTTCCACAACACCTCATTGATGGTATCATTCAAAAATACAAAGAACACTAATCGTTAAGAGCACTTCGGTGCTCTTTTCTTTTAATAGGCATCTAAGAGGTATATATCTATTGGTGATCCTTAATGAAATGTTATCAATGTCGAACTCACTTTTACCCAAGACGTACACTTAAAACACTATTTGATGAACCTTTGCAACTCAGGTGTGATCGGTGTGACCGAAGGTATCCACGCTTGATTCAGTATACAACTATCCCAATCGATGGTTTTATACTACACCACTACGCTTTATTTCATACAAAAATCCAGATTCAAGAAGAAGCTTTTTTAGATGAAACCTTGAAATTGATTCTACGTTTTTTAGAACGTGGTTATCCAAATGATTTGATATTATTTGCTGATGAACTAAAAAATGAATTATTCTACTATCTAGACCAGTTAAACTTGTGTGACATTTTTATCATTTGCCTATTCCCTTGTCAACTCATGATATAATATAGGTGTAAGGGAGGATTCATATATGAGATATGATATCATTGGAAAAAATGGTTTTGAACCTACCGACGCAATAAAAAATTATTGCCAAAAAAGGTTAAGCAAAGTCGTCTCCTTTTTCGACACAGAAATGATTCATGAAGTTAGAGTCGTTTTGAAGGTGTACAAAGACCACCACAAAGTCGAAGTCACCATCCCAGCGAAAGGCATCATCCTTCGTGCAGAAGTATCCGATCAGGATATGTACACTGCCATCGACAAGTCGGTCGATAAACTTGTAGCACAAATCAAGAAACACAAGGACAAACTTAAAAATCACCTCATCAAACAAGGATTGAAGAAAGTTTATTCCGAAGAATTTGAAACTGAATCGATTGAAAAAGACATTCTCGCCTCACAATTGGTTAAGAATAAAGAAGTTAAACTTACTGCGATGTCCGTCGATCAAGCACTCATCGAAATGGAAATGTCAGGTCATGACTTCTATGTATTCCTCAATGAAGCAACCAATCAAGTCAATGTTGCCTACATCCGTGAAGATGGCGACTACGCTGTGATCGCTACTAAATAACAACAAAAAAACAGTTCAAAATTTTTGAACTGTTTTCTTTTTGTTCTATTTTAGGAATGCGTCGAAAGAATCTTCACTCTTGTCGACTAAAACATCATTGGTATCAACTGGTGTTTCATTGCCACCGCTG
>CAZXLG010000029.1:0-16651 GCA_964641335.1 uncultured Paracholeplasma sp. | reverse complement strand
GGAGTAATCCCAGTTTTCGCCAAAGATGAACGCTTCTTTTTTAGCATTTTTCACGGTTTGTCTAAAAGCTCTCCAGAAATCATGAGAGACTTCATTCGAAACGTCTAATCGCCAACCATCGATATCGTACTCTTCAATCCAATAGCGTGCAACATCTAATAGATGTGCTCTTGCTAGAGGGTCTTCGGTATTCCATTTTGGCATATTTGGTGTAAAAGCAAACGTATGGTAATTTGGAATTAATGCACGGCGATAAATCGGTCTGCCCTCATCATTTAAATCAAAATTGATCATCGGTTCTCTCTTAACAAAGAATGAGTTATAGTATTTTGAGTTTTTCCCATTTTTAACAACATCTTGGAAAAATGGGTGATCGTACCCACAGTGGTTAAATACCGCATCCAAGACGACTTTGATGTTTCGTTTGTGGGCTTCTTGAACCAAGACTCTAAAGTCTTCGTTTGTCCCAAAATGAGGGTCAATCATCTTATAGTCTGTGGTGTCATACTTATGGGCACTATGCGCTTTGAAAATGGGTGTAAAATAAATTCCTGTAATCCCAAGGTCAACTAAATAGTCTAACGATTCAATGATGCCTTGAAGATCCCCACCAAAAAGCATATGGTTAGTTACTTTTTCGGCAGGTTCTCCCCACTTGTGAGTCGGTTTATTGGTCGAATTAGCGCTACGTTTAAAGCGTTCAGGAAATATTTCATACCAAATGGTGTCTTTTACCCAAGCAGGAATCGTAATGACATCCGCTTCATTTAAAAATGGGAAGTTAAAGTAGTTGAAGAGATTGTAACGTTTCTTTTGGTTAGGATCGTCGGTTAAATCATAGATTTCTCTAACCCCATAAAGCGTGTTATCATCCAATATAAATGCGTATTTGATGCGTTTATGTTCTGGTTTAATCGCTAAGAAGTAATAGTCATATTCATGGTCTGAAAAGCGTTTAACCATTTCTAAGTCGTTGGCATTTTCATGTTTCCAAACCCAAACTAAGTGTTCATCATCGATGGGTTCATATCGAAATGGGTCACCGTAGACCAATTTAACCGATTTAAAATCGTTGTGAGCCGTTCTTAACCAAATGTGGAGTGTATCTTGATCATAGGCATAAGCCATTTCGGATTTGCTACGATGGAGTAGTGCGTGTTTATTCATGGGGTGTCCTCACTTTTATCATTCTTACACTCCTTATTATACAAAAAATAGAAACGCTTTCATGGATTATTTACATGTAACGCATTACAACCTCTTTAACAACAACAATTGATTTTAGATATGTTATGATTATCTTGATAATGAGGAGTGATGACATGTCATTTTATGAAAAAAAATGGTGGAAGGAAGCCATTGGATATCAAATCTATCTTAGAAGCTTTAAAGATTCCAATGATGATGGTATTGGTGATATTCCAGGCATCATTGAAAAACTAGACTACTTAAAAGATTTAGGGGTTAATCTCTTATGGATTTGCCCATTTTATAAATCCCCTATGGATGATAATGGCTATGACGTATCGGACTTTTACGATATTTCAGAAGATTATGGAACCTTAGAGGATGCGAAAACACTCATTCATGAAGCGAAAAAAAGAGGGATTCGTATCATCGCTGATTTGGTGATGAACCAAACATCTGATGAACACCCTTGGTTCATCGAATCGAGAAAGTCAACTGATAACCCATACCGTGACTATTATATTTGGCAAAAAGGTAAAATGGTCAATGGTGTAGAAGTCGAACCAACCAACTGGGCATCGTTTTTTGGTGGGTCTTGTTGGCAAAAAGATGAATTAACTGGCGAATATTATATGAAGATCTTCTCTAAAAAAATGCCAGATTTAAACTGGGCTAATCCAAATGTTCGACAAGGCATGTTTGAGATGGCAAAATTCTGGTTAGATTTAGGGATTGATGGATTTAGAGTAGACGCCGTAGCGCACATCGCTAGAAGTACTACATTCGAAGATTCTGTCATGGAATCTTCATCAAAATATAAACCCGATTGGCGTAAATTCTCCAATTTGCCAAAATTGCATGATTACCTCAATGAATTCAATCAAAAGGTCTTAAAGAATTATGATGTGATGACCGTGGGTGAAGTCGGTGGTGGAGCATTACCAAAAGAAGCCATCGAATATGCTGGCTTAAACCGTGATGAACTCAACATGGTGTTCAACTTTGATCACAACTGGTGTAACAACGTTTGGGACCTAAAGAACCCTGAGGATGAAGTCATTACCAACTTAGCCCATATGAAAGATATGTTTGAAAAGTGGCAAACCAACCTTTATGGTAAAGCTTGGAATCCCCTTTACTGGCTTAACCATGACCAACCTAGAGTCATGAGCCAATATGGTAATGTCAAAAAACGTGTGTTATCAGGTTCGATGCTCGCAACCGCGCTTTATTTCATGTGGGGAACCCCATTCATTTACCAAGGTGAAGAAATCGGGATGACAAACTATCCATTTAAGACGATTGAAGACTTCAATGATGTCTCTGTGAAGAATAGTTACCAAATCGCAGTTTCTGAAGGTCAAGACCCACATCGTTTCATCGGATTCACGGCACACCGTTCAAGAGACAACGCAAGAACCCCAATTCAATGGAAGAATGCCAAATATGGCGGTTTCTCTACCGTAGAACCATGGTTCCATGTTAATCCGAATTATCCTGAAATCAACGTTGAAGATGAAGAAAAGAATCCAAAATCCTTACTCAATTACTATAAAAAAGTCTTAAAGCTACGTAAACACGAAACCTATCAAGATACATTTGTATATGGGACTTACCAACAATTCCTAAGACATGACAAACATGTGTATGCCTATTTGAGAAGTCATGATAAACACATTTTGGTTGTTACAAACTTCTTTGATGTTGAAGCATCCGTATCTATAGATATGGACATCGATCAGGTTTTATTATCCAACTACGATGAAAAAGCCTATGATTTAAGAAATTTAAGATTAAGACCCTACGAATCTTTCGTTGTTTTAGTTAAATAAATACCCAAAACCCATTGGGTATTTTTCTTTTTAGTGTATAATTTAATCAGGATAAATAAAAAGATTGGACGATACCAAATGAAAAAATTAGTACTAGTTTGTCTTAGTTTCACTATTTTCATCCTCACAGGGTGTAGCCGAAAAGAAATGCCTGACCTTTTGTCTTTAAATGGGACTTATCAATTGGTTCATTTCATCAGTTCATATTTGAACCTTCAAATGGAGGGAAATAACCCTTATTCGGATGATTATAGGCAAATCATTGAGATTGAAGATAGCGTCGTTACATTGACCGTGATTGACGATACTGAATCGAGTACAACTGTTTATGTTTGTGATATAACGTTGATGTCCAATCGATATTTTGAAATTACCAGTCTCGAATATGGTTGGGTCCGAAAAATCTATTACAATATTCAAAGTGGCATTTTAGAAATCATGTCACCTGGGAGTGAAACACAACATTACATCTATAGTAAGTTTGAGGATTATCAATCGTCAAATATTATGGATGGTATTTATGAGATTAGTTTTGTTTTCGGATACTACGGAAATGGTCAATTAGCCACCTTAAATGATTGGCGTAAATTCGAAATTAAAATTAAAGGTAATACGATTAAAGTAACCCAAGTGATGAGTGACGGTGAAACCTTTGAAGGTTCCGGTACTTATCGAGGTGGGGTCGTTGGTTTTGAAACGACAATCGGTGAGATTAAAGAATATTTGACCTATGACTCAGAAGAAGAGATGCTCAAATATACAGAAAAAAACACCGATATTTGGACCTCAGAAGCCAATCGCGATTATTACTACGTTTTTAAATTGAAAGCTTAACATATCCCCCTAATAGGGGATTTTGTGTTTTTATAGGCTTATTTATAAAGAAATATGGAATTATTAAAAAAAAGGGAAATTTCAAAGTCGGATACATGTCTATTTTTATTAATGAGTGATAAAATGTAATAAAGTTTAAAGATATGGGGTGATTTTATGAGTTTTACTGCAGCTGAGATGTTACAGTATCTGAATTACGCAGCCTTAGGGGTGATTGGACTCGCGATGTTTTGGGGGTTCATCCAAGGCTTTTATAAATCCACCTTCTTTTTCATTTGGACTGTAGGCATTTTAGTGGCTGGGTTCTTCGTGATCCCATCCATCGCTTCAATGGTCATGACCGTTGATATTAGTAGCTATGCCTCACAAATTCCATTTACGATTGAAGGATTAACCATTACAACCGTACAGGATACCATCATCAATTTCCTTGTCAATATGCAACCGAACCTAGCCAATGTCTTGGTTGAGGGATCCGATGCACTGGCACTGGTTTTAGGTGTGGTTCAAATGGCGGTCAGTTTGGTATTATTTATCGTCCTATTCATCTTGAATGCGACTGTATTTAAATTTGTTGGATGGATTATATGGATGATCATCAAACCACGTCGTCGTGGGGCAGATGGCAGAAGAAAGAAAAAAACCTTTATCTCTCGCTTGCTTGGTGCAGGTGTGGGTGGTTTAAGAGGTGCTTTCAGTATTTTGTTGATATCTATTCCATTTGCCGCATTGGTATCTTTAAGCAGTGGTTTGGATTTAGCGACCACCGTATCGGTTGAACCACAATACCAATTGATGGTTGTAGATGATGAACTCGTTTTAGTTGAAGTTCAACAACCGATGGCTGAAACCGATGAATTAATTGAAGAAGTTAAATTATTCTTAAAAGACTACCGTACTACCTATGTGGGTATGATTGCTGGATATGTTAAAATTGGCGACTCAGAACTCGACGAATATGTATTCGACTCGATTTTTAGCGTTAAGGTCAAATCAGACAATTTAGATACCCAAATCAAGTTCCGTGCTGAGTTAGAAAAAGCATTGGATGCTGTGAACTTACTCATTGAAGCCAATGGTGGGTCAACCACTTTTGGTGATGATTTCATTTATAGCTTAGATCCTGAAACAGCAACCGAGGTTTTTGATTTAATCACGAATCTCGATATCATTGAAGTGGTCATTCCGATTGGGCTTGAATATTTAGTCAACTCTGGTGACTTTGATGAAATGCTTGAAGGCTATGAAGATTTATTTGACTTAGATGATTTAAAAGCCATCGATTATATGTCTGATTTAGGCATTTTAGGCGATGTCTTTGTCAATGCTTTAACCCTTGTACAAGACCAAGGTGTACCAATTGATCAACTCAACTATTTCCTATTTGATGGTGAAACCGTTACAGATATTTTCACCTCATTGGGTGAACTTAACTTGATTGAATATGGTTTACCAATCGGATTCAATTATGTATTACAAATGGCATCTGTACAACAAGTGTTTATAGACTTAGGTGTAACACAAGATGACTTAACTTTACCAACAGGAGAAGAACTTCAAGCCGATTTCGCTAATATCGCGAATGTTTACACTGCGGTTCAAGGTATGGGCTTTGATTCAATGGATGATTTCGAAACCTTGACAGACCCTGCTGTGATGGCATCCATCCCAGACCAAGCAATCGCGGATCTATTCGATGCGGTATTTGGATTCTCCATCATTGAAAATAACTCAGCGATAGCTTCTCAGTACATTTATAATATGCTTACAGAAAGTCTACCAGCCGATTTCCAAGGGTTAATCACGCTAGAAGACATCAGCGGTAACTTTAACGCTACCGAAATTACCAATTTGATTTTACTTGCGAAAGTAGTCGTATCAACAGGTATATTAGATTTAATGGATGATACCTTAGACCCTGATTACTCGGTCATTTTATCGGATGAGAATATTGCAAGTATTGTTAGTAGAATCAGTGAATCTAATTTAATCACTTCTAAGATGAACGATGTCATCGCTCAACTATTAGCAGGATTGAATTTAGGGGTTACACTTGAAATCCCAAGTTCAATTAACTGGGCAGAACAGTCCGGTCAAACTGAACTTACAGCCTTATTAAAAGGCGCACGTGAAATTTTAGCATCTGGAATCATATCAGGTGACTTAAGTGTCTTAGATGATACGATGGCAGACAACCTTTCCCTTTATATTTCTGATTCCCTTGTCATTCGTTACAACTTGAATGCGATTTTCGAAATGGCGTTATCAGGCCAAGAAGGCTTAAGCGATTACGAAATTGCGCTACCTGAATCCTATGAAGAATGGACTCAAGTTGAAATTAACTCATTATTAAAAGCAGCGATTATTCTATCGACTGCTGGTAGTGACCCGAATGCTTTAATCAACCTTACAGAAGCTCAAATCGCCACGATTGCAAAATCCAAAGTCATTGCGAATACGTTTAGAAATGTATTTGTGACAATGGTCGATGTAGGAGGTGACCTAGAAGGGTTACTATTCGTTCCTGACGGCCTAACTTGGTATTCTACAGATACTGAAACCGGTGAATTAGAATACTTGTTATTAGCCCTACAAACCATCGTACCTGAAGGTGGGGATGTCAACAATCTCAATGTTGATATCAACACACTCATGGATGCGGATGTCGATGTCTTATTACAATCGAAAGTCATTGAAATGACCTTGGTTGAAACCATCGTTCCAATGATTGAAACCGGTGATTTATCAGCCTATATTTCATTAACATTACCAAATGGTGATGATTATTCATGGTATCAAGATGAAGACCCTTCCTACCCTGAAGGCGACCTCAAACCGTTACTATTGGCTATCCAAGGCTTATCAGATTTAGGCATTGAATTTACATCGTTAGATTACAACGCCATTACAACAGCCTTATCGGATGAACAAGCGATCACAGACCTTAATGATTTGTTGTTATCGTCTCGTGTATTACATAGTTCACTCGACAAATTATTCACAGAAGTGTTGAGCACAAGTGGATTGAATATTACCCTAGACCACAGTGCAGAACCAACCTTCTGGCAAGGTACTGAAACCGAAGAAGGCGAACTCATTAAGTTATTAAGAGCTGTCTCAGTTGTCGGTTCAAGTGACTTTGATGCGAACGCATTCTTAACCCTATCCAATGATGATATTCACACCGTTGCACAATCAAAGATTATTGCGAATGCGTTTGAATCTGTAATTGTTGATATGGCTGCTCCTGGTGGAGACCTCGATGGTCAAATCTTCATTCCAACCGACTTAGTTTGGTATTCGACAGACACCGAAACAGGTGAACTTGAAAACCTATTAGTTGCCCTTAAAGTATTGGTTCCTGGTGGTGACATCGCAACCGCAAGCTTTGATTTAGATACCATCATCACTGTAGATATTGACATTCTATTGGCCTCAAAAGTCATTGAACATACTGCAGTTGAAACCATTAAACCGATGATTGAATCCGGTGATTTAGCCGATTATATCGAACCTAAGTTACCTGGTGATGTCGATTATGTTTGGTATCAAGATGTCGATCCTCTAAATCCAGAAGGCGACCTCAGACCATTGTTATTAGCCATTCAAGACCTTGATGCATTAGGCATCTCATTGACAACATTTGACTATAACGCCTTCAATGCGGCATTAACCGATGAAGCCTCAATTCAAAATGTCAATGACATCATGTTATCCTCAAGAATCATTCACAACTCCTTAGACAAGATGTTCAGCTTTGTCTTGAACACCTCTGCAGGATTTAATGTAACCTTGGATAATTCTGATGAACCAACCTTCTGGCAAGGTACAGAAACCGAAGATGGTGAACTCATTAAATTACTTAGAGCTGTGAAAGTGATTGGTAGCAATAATCTTGATGCCAACACGATTACTAGCCAATTATTAACAGACTTACTCGATACAGGTTCAGTCATTGTTCGAGTTCAAATTTCAAACGCTGTGAAAGATGCTGTGACAGATATTCCTGCTGGCGCATTAGATGTTAACGGTGATATTACTGAAACTGAACTTAGAGCGATTGCAACCGCATTATCGAACTTTACATCCGTGAATGAACTCTCAAGTATTGATGCAAACACGGTCGATTCACAAATGCTTACTGACTTACTCGATGCGGGTTCACTCATTGTCAATAGACAAATGTCATCCGCAATCAAGGGGGCCATTACCGATATTCCTGCCGCTGCACTAGATGCTGAAGGGGACATTACAGTCACTGAAATGCGTGCGATTGCAGCAGCATTATCGAACTTTGCATCTGTGAATGAATTATCAAGTATTGATGCAAACACCATCACATCTGCCTTGCTCACAAACTTATTAGATGCAGAATCCTTAATTGTGAACCGTCAAATCTCAATTGCTGTGAAAGGTGCAATCACTGACATTCCAGCAGAAGCACTTGATGCGGACAATCATATCAAAGAAACTGAATTAAGAGCGATTGCGACAGCATTATCGAACTTCAGTTCAGTAAGTGCTATGTCTACCATCGATACTTCCACAGTTGATTCTGATATGCTCAATGATTTACTTGATGCCAACTCACTCATCGTCAACCGTCAAATGTCGACAGCAATTAAAGGTGCAATCACCGATATTCCTAATGATGCACTCGAAGTCAATGGCGATATTAAAGTATCTGAAATGAGAGCGATTGCGACAGCCTTATCAAACTTTAATTCAGTCAATGATATGGCCAATATTGATGCATCAACGATTACTTCAGCCTTACTTACTAACTTACTAGATGCAGAATCCTTAATCGTGAATCGTCAAATTTCAATCGCTGTCAAGGGGGCCATTACAGATATCCCAGCCGGCGCATTAGATGCTGATAACCACATTACAGTGACCGAATTGAGAGCAGTTGCAGTTGCACTTGATAACTTCGCTTCAGTCAATGATATGGCGAATATTGATGCAAATAGCATTACATCGACATTATTAACCGATCTATTGGATGCTGAATCCTTAATTGTGAACCGTCAAATCTCAATTGCTGTGAAAGGTGCAATCACTGACATTCCAGCAGAAGCACTTGATGCGGACAATCATATCAAAGAAACTGAATTAAGAGCGATTGCGACAGCATTATCGAACTTCAGTTCAGTAAGTGCTATGTCTACCATCGATACTTCCACAGTTGATTCTGATATGCTCAATGATTTACTTGATGCCAACTCACTCATCGTCAACCGTCAAATGTCGACAGCAATTAAAGGTGCAATCACCGATATTCCTAATGATGCACTCGAAGTCAATGGCGATATTAAAGTATCTGAAATGAGAGCGATTGCGACAGCCTTATCAAACTTTAATTCAGTCAATGATATGGCCAATATTGATGCATCAACGATTACTTCAGCCTTACTTACTAACTTACTAGATGCAGAATCCTTAATCGTGAATCGTCAAATTTCAATCGCTGTCAAGGGGGCCATTACAGATATCCCAGCCGGCGCATTAGATGCTGATAACCACATTACAGTGACCGAATTGAGAGCAGTTGCAGTTGCACTTGATAACTTCGCTTCAGTCAATGATATGGCGAATATTGATGCAAATAGCATTACATCGACATTATTAACCGATCTATTGGATGCTGAATCCCTAATTGTCAACCGTCAAATCTCGATAGCGGTCAAGGGTGCAATCACCGATATGCCAGCCACTGCATTAGATGCTGATAACCATGTTAAAGAAACTGAATTAAGAGCACTCGCTACAGCCCTTGCAAACTTCACTTCAGTCAGTGATATGGCAAATATTACTGCAAACGATATTGATTCGACATTCTTAACGAACTTGTTAACTGCAAACTCACTCATCGTGAATCGTCAAATCAGTTCAGCGATTATTAATTCAGGATTGTCAATTCCTGCCGCTGCTTTAGCTTCAGCAGAAGATATTACAACAACCGAACTCAATGCGTTAGCTGTTGCGTTAGTTCACATTCCTGGTGGTGTTGCAGGTATCAGTTCAATCGATGCCAACGCAATCGATTCAACCTTACTCAACAACTTACTTGATGCTGAATCCTTAATTGTTAACCGTCAAATCAGTACAGCCATCATTAACTCGACCCTAGATGTACCAAGCACTGCGCTTGAAACAGTCAATGACATTTACGTCACTGAACTTAGAGCGCTTGCGGATGCCTTAGTCTATGTCGGTTCAGTTAGCGAAGTCGCCGATATTAATGCGGCTGCGATCAATTCAACGTTATTAACAAACTTGCTTTCTGCGAATTCAATTATTGTGAACCGTCAAATTTCAAGCGCCATCATCGCTTCAGGATTAGCTATTCCATCCGATGCTTATGCGACAGTCGATGATATTACAATGACTGAATTAACCGCTTTAGCAGATGCATTACAATACATTTCTGGTGGTGTGGCTGGTATTTCTAACTTAACTGCTAACACTATAACCGGTTCAATGATTACTAACTTACTTGGTGCAAACTCAGTGATTGTCAACCGTCAAATTTCAAGCGCCATCATCTCTTCAGGATTAACTACTGGTAACAGCGATGCAATCGATAACAGTGTAGGTCCAAGAAATGGTGAAGTTAAGAATATTGAAATGGTCGGATTAGCTGAAGCCTTAACCGCTATGGGTCCTACAACCACTGTCGCTGACTTAACAAGCATCAGTGCTGCTACCGTAGCTGCGTTAGACGACGCTACCATCGATGTTATGTTTGACCCTGATTACACCATCATTTATTACATCCTTGAAGATGAAATGAGCAGTAATGCACTTTATACAATGACCCTTGATCCTAGTGATTATGAAGGCGGTAATCCAGCCAACAGAATCCTAAGAAGCAAACTTGCTGCTGACCTCAAGTCCGGTGCATACATGTAATCTAAGATTGACTAAAGTTCCCCTACCATTCGGTGGGGGAATTTTTCTATAAATAAACCAACGTTTTGTGTTATCATTGTTTTAGGTGATAGTATGATTTATACCTTAGGTTTTATTCGATACGAAGATGAAATACTCATGATCAACCGCATGAAACAGCCATGGAAAGGCTGTTGGAATGGGGTTGGTGGGAAACTCGAACCCAACGAATCTTTAAGCGAATCTATGAAACGAGAAATTGAAGAAGAAACGGGCATTCGTGTTCAACCAAAAGATATTATATATAAGGGAAAAATGACCTGGAGTCCAAATGATGGTAGTTATTTGCACATATTCTTAATTGATGTAAAAGAAAAAATTAAAACCCCAATTCAAACTGAAGAAGGGATTTTAGATTGGCGAAAAATTGACTGGATCATCGATAAAGATAATTTAGGTGTTGCGTCAAATATTCCCTATTTCTTACCTAAAGTATTAGAGTCTAAACTACACCAATACCATTGTCTATTCGAAAAGAATACCTTGATAGATGTTATTATTAAACCTTTGGAGGAAAGTCATGCCTGAATTATGGATTGCTTTGGGGGTATTATTTGTTTTAGTCGTTGTTATTATCGTCATCATTGAAAACAATAAAAAACGCTTTGTTCACGCGATAGAACACAAATTAAAACACCATGGTACCTTAGAAAAAGTCACTAATAATAGCCATCAATATGTGCTTAAAAAACAAGACAAAACCTATTTAATCCGACTCATTTACGCGCCAAGTGTGAAAGAAGTATCATTCAATTCAAAACGTCATTGGCAATTATTCAGTTCCTCTGGTAAAAAGATGATTGAAACCCATGGTTTCCAAGATATTGAAGGCAACAAACTCATCATTATCTATCCTCAACCAGGTAAAATCGTCAAATATATCAATGAAAATGAAATCGTATTCGTGAATCCCAAGTCTGATGTCTTTGGTATGAGTGCAATTCATATCCATCAAATTGAAGCGTTTTTTGAATAGAGACTTTAGAGTCTCTTTTCTTTTTGTGAAAATTCGATGTAATTTTTTCAAAACCCTTAAATCGATTGTGTTATAATCTTAAAGGAATAGGTGATTATATGAAATATAAAGTATCGAGAAAGCAATTTAATTCGGACGAATGCTTTGTGTGTGGTATCCACAATCATGCTGGATTAAAGACTTCGTTTTATGAACTAGAAAATGGCGTAGTAGTCACCATAACCAAAGGTGATGATTTTCATCAAAGCTATCCTAATCGGATGCATGGTGGAATCATCAGTGCACTCTTAGATGAAACCATCGGGAGAGCCATTAATATTACTGAACCAGAAACTTGGGGTGTAACCATCAAACTCGAAGTTTCTTATCGTAAACCCGTTCCCCTCGATGAAGACATCGTGGTTTGTGGGTGGATTACGAAATCCAAAGGGATGACTTTCAAGGGAGAAGGCGTGATTTTAGCGAAGGACCGTAAAACCGTTCTCGCAACATCCGAAGGCACCTATTTTAAACAAAATATCCATGACATCATTGGTGAACACCGCCTTTCAGGCTGGCAGTACATTGAAGATACCCATGCAGTAACGGAGATTGAAATCGACTATGAGTTTACTCGAGGTGAATGACTTATCATTCAGGTATGATAATAACGATTTATTGGTAGATGCGAGTGTGCGTCTTTTTATCAATGACCATGCCGTTTTAGTCGGACCAAATGGTGCAGGCAAAACCACACTGCTCAACTTATTAAATAAGACATTGTCCCCAGATAAAGGCAGTATCACTTGGCTAGAGCATACCAAAGTTGGTTATCTCGATCAGTATGCTAAAATCGATCCTAATCTTTATGTGGGTGATTACTTATTAACGGTGTTTAAACCACTCTTTGATAAAGAAAAAGAAATGGAAGACCTCTATCACAAGGTAGCCACTTTAGAGGGTATTGAAATGGAACGAGCACTCAATATTGCGAGCTCGATAGGCGATTATCTGATTGAAAAAGATTTTTACGCGATGAAGTCTAAACTCGGCAACATTATTCATGGTTTAGGCCTAGAAATGACCATTTTAGATACACAGATTAAGCACCTATCCGGTGGAATGAGAGCGAAAATCATTTTAGGTAAATTGCTTTTAGATGAATCCGATATTTTACTCCTAGATGAACCCACGAACTTTCTTGATATAAGACACATTGAATGGCTTATCAAGTTTTTACAAGCTTATGAAAAAGCATTTTTAGTGGTATCTCATGATGAGGCTTTTTTGAAGGCGATTGCGAATACTGTCATCGCTTTAGAAAATAAAGGACTAACTCGATATAAAGGTAACTTTGATTATTACTTAGCTGAACGAGCGCTCCGTTTTGAACAGGTTTCTAAACATTATGAAGCCCAACAAAAATTCATCAAGAAACAAGAAGAATTCATTCAAAAGAATATTGTTAGAGCTTCTACGACAAAACAAGCTCAAAGCGTCAGAACCAAACTCGAAAAATTGGATCGCATTGAAAAACCAAACAAACAAAAAGAATTGAAATTTCATTTTCCATTCTCCAAAGATACTGGACGCGATGTCTTAATATTAAAAGACCTTGAAATAGGATATACTAAGAGTCTGTTAAGTCCAATTACCATGACCATTATGAAAAATACCAAAGTAATCATTACTGGTAAAAATGGGGTCGGTAAATCCACTTTAATCAAGACCATTATGGGCCTAAATCCAGCATTAGCAGGTTCTTTTAAATGGATAGATACTGCACAAATTTCCTATTTTGAACAGGAATTTACGTATGATGAATCACTCACAGCTGTGAATCTATGTTTTGATTTACTTCAAAATATGGATAAACTTCAAGTGTATACTTTACTTGCCCGTTATGGTGTTTCCAGAGACATGGCTGATAGACCCTTAAAGAGTTTATCCGGGGGTCAAAAAACCAAGGTTAGACTCGCCTTAATGAGTCAAAAGAAATCCAACGTAATCGTGTTAGATGAACCTACCAATCACTTGGACCACAATGCTAAAGAGGCATTGAAAAAAGCAATTATGGAATTTCCAGGGGTCGCCATCGTGGTATCGCATGACAAATCGTTCCACGATACATTTGAGGCTACCCAATTAGAATTGAAGGGATAATTATGAAGAAATTTATAGGTAATAAGGCTTTTTACCGTGAAGTATTAGGGATTGTACTCCCAATTATGGTGCAACAAGGGATTACAACGTTTGTGAGTTTATTAGATAACATCATGGTTGGACAATTGAATACCGCTGCGATTGGTGGGGTTGCGATTGCAAACCAAATCATGTTTATTGTGTTAATTTGTTTTATCGGTGGATTAGCTGGCCCGGGGATTTTCGTTGCACAATATTTTGGAGCGAAAGATGAAAATGCATTGAAACAAGCATTCAGAGTCAAAGTCATTTTAGCTGCGTTTGTCACGATTATTGCGATGGCTGTATTACTCATCTTTAGAGAACCGATGATTACTGCATTTGCTAAAAATGACCCTTCAATTGGGGGTAACAATATTCAAGTCATCAAGTATGGTGTGGAATATTTAACGATTATGGCATTTTCACTGCCAATTCTTGCCATCATACAACTCTATGCGTCGACATTTAGAGAAGTTAGAGAAACCAATGTCCCGATGATCGCGGGTATTGTCTCTGTATTCGTTAACCTTGGGTTCAATTATGTATTGATATTTGGACATGCTGGTTTTCCAAAACTAGAAGTACAGGGTGCTGCGATTGCCACAGTAATTGCAAGGGTGATTGAAGCTTCCATACTGGTTATTGTTGCCTATCGCGGCAAAATGGTGTTCGCCCAAGGGATATTCAAACATTTTCATATTGAAGCAAAACGCTTTAAACTTATGGTTAAGAAAACGACGCCTTTATTGCTCAATGAATTATTGTGGTCGAGTTCGTTAACAGCGATATTATTCGCGTATTCTCAACGCGGAACTTCAGTATTATCCGCATTTACAATCTCAAATACCGTCTCTAATCTATTCTTTATCGTATTTGGTGCACTCGCAACCGGGATTTCAGTCATGGTTGGGAATGAGTTAGGGGCTAATCAAATTGAACTGGCTAAAGAAAACGCTTATAAACTATTGTTTTTGACAATTGTGGTCTGTCTAATCTTTGGAGCAATTCTCGCAGTAATCGCACCATTTGCACCGCTTCTATACAATGTCGAAGACAGTGTTAGAACCCAAGCAACACAGTTTATGTGGGTAGTTGCTGCCTTGATGTGGGTGTTCGCTTTCAACGCGGGTATATTCTTTGTGTTAAGGGCAGGTGGCATGGTTTTATTGACCTTCGCATTTGATGCGACATTCGCTTGGTTGGTAACAGTACCGATTGCTATTGTTTTAAGTTTATATACCTCTTTACCAATATTGATTGTGTATGCTTCAGTAGAATCTGTCAGCATCATCAAAGGTATCATTGGAATTCAATTTATTAAAAAAGGAAGATGGGCACGAAATCTCACCCATCATGAAAACGCTATCTAAAAAATCTTTGATTAATCGTAAAATAGCCCTTTTCCACCTTGAAATATTTGCTTAACAGTGTTAAGATGTTATTGGATTAAACCACAATAGGAGGAAGAAATGAAAAAAGTAGTAGTTGCATTATTTGTCGCAGTACTAGCATTAGCATTAGCTGCTTGCGGACAAAAAAAGACTTATGAAATTGGTCTAGTTACTGACGTAGGTACGATCAATGACAAATCATTTAACCAAGGTGCTTGGGAAGGTGTCGAAGAATATGCTGAAGAACACAATATTTCCTACAAGTACTATCAACCTGATACAAAATCCACTGAGGATTATGTTAAGTCTATCGAAGTTGCAATCGAAAACGGTGCTAAAATCGTTGTAACCCCAGGGTTCTTATTCGAAAACGCAATTTGGTTAGTTCAAAATGAACATCCTGAAGTTAAATTTATCTTACTAGACGGTGCACCTCATAACGTTACTGACTGGGGTACAATGGCAACTGTCGACGATTCAGAACCAAACTTTGAAATTGCTGACAACGTATTTAGCATTTTCTATGCTGAAGAAGAATCTGGTTTCTTAGCTGGTTACGCTGCTGTTAAAGAAGGCTTCACTAAGTTAGGTTTCATGGGTGGTATGTCTGTACCAGCCGTTGTTAGATTCGGTTATGGATTTGTTCAAGGTGCTAACTATGCTGCTAATGAAATGGGCTTAGCAAATGGCGCTATCCAAATCAAGTACGAATATCTAAACTCATTCGCACCAGATGCTGCACACCAAACTAAGGCTGCTGCATGGTACACTGCAGGCACAGAAGTTATTTTCGTTGCTGCCGGTGGTGCTGGTAACTCAGTTATGAAGGCTGCTGAAGGTATCGCTAACAAGTATGTTATCGGTGTTGACGTAGACCAAAAAGCTGAATCAGAAAGAGTCTTAACTTCAGCAATGAAGGAACTTGGCAACTCAGTTTACCAAACTCTAGCTGACATTTATGACAATGACGCAGTTGGTGGCGAATCCATTACATTGGATGCTGCAGTTGACGGCGTAGGTCTTCCACAAGATTTCTCAAGATTCGAAACTTTCACTCAAGCAATGTATAACACAATTTTTGCTAAAGTTGAAGGCAAGACAATCACAATCGTAAAAGATACAAATATCGCTGTTACAGCATTAGTTGTACCTAAAGTAACTCTAGACGTTACTGAATAATAAACTATTCAAGAAGCACTCCATAAATTGGGGTGCTTTTTTTCATGTTTCTTGCGTAAATCTTAAACGTTATATTTAATATAATAATGTAGGTTTAATCTAGAGAAAACGCTTTTTTGTGTTATAATATGAGA
>CAZXLG010000028.1:0-17751 GCA_964641335.1 uncultured Paracholeplasma sp. | reverse complement strand
CACCAGCTCAGTATAAGAATGACTATCCCTTTTTAAAAGACATTGACTCTTTATCAAAGGTTATCCCAATCATTCAGGATCACTCACCAAATCAGTCATCCGAATGGCAGACGCAATGAAATTAAGGGTGGTTTGTGAAGGTGTAGAGACTGAGATTCAAAAGCAGTTTTTACTTGAAAACAACTGTATTATCATGCAAGGAGATTTGTTTTCAAAACCATTACCACTTGAAGGTATTTTAGCCTATGCCGAATCTTTCAAAAAGGCTCAACAAAGATAAAAGGTCATCCTCGATGACCTTTTTATTATATAGTAAAAAAAGAACCCTTTTCAAGGTTCTTGGTAGCTCTTTTGGAGCGGGCGAGGGGAATCGAACCCCCATATCATGCTTGGCAAGCACGTATATTAACCATTATATTACGCCCACAGCATTATTATGATAACAAGATTGGTAGTCGTTGTCAACTACTTTTTTTGGAATTTTTATGATGGTCGGGAAGACAGGATTTGAACCTGCGACCTCCTGGTCCCAAGCCAGGCGCTCTACCAAGCTAAGCTACTTCCCGTGATATCACAAGTGGCGCGTCGTAAAGGATTTGAACCCTCAACCCTCTGATCCGAAGTCAGATGCTCTATCCAGTTGAGCTAACGACGCAAAGCCTTGGTAGTTGGATAGTGGCGGTCCGGACGGGAATTGAACCCGCGATCTCCAGTGTGACAGACTGGCATGTTAACCACTACACCACCGGACCGGCAAGAAGAATTATATCATAACGTATCGTGGTTATCAAGATTAATCAGAGGCTTTTTTTCAAATCTTTGTATTGGTTTCAAACGGTCATTTTCTGCTTGTTGATATTCTGGTAAATGAGATACGATTAAATCCATTAATCCTAAGGAAAAATCGGTGTGGTTCATCAAAAAATCAGTTTCATCGATTCGGTCTAATAAGTGATTTGTTAATTTCTTATAGTATAATTTGACGCTATCTTTCGCCTTCATATGATCGATTTCGACTATGAAGGAATTTAAAAGTTTATCAACTAAGTCATCTTCACCACATCGATATAAATATAAAATTGCTTGTTGAATGATTAACACTTGTTTAAACTGTCTTGAAATACGTCTAAGGATATGAGGTGTTGTGGCGAGGATTTTGGTCTTTTCTAGTAGCTTTTCATCGATATCAGAATCTTCATAAATCCCTTTTTCAAGTAATAGTGCATAGAAATTCAACAAATGAATGGAAAAATCAGAAGGTCTAGATTCAAACAGTCGAGCTCTAACCGTTTGAAAATGAAATGGTGTGATATCACCAACAAATTGTGAAACAACCGATAATCCGAAAATAGGTTCACTGATGACTTTTTTATAAGCGACAAAATCGCCATAAATGCCTGCTGCAGATAGTGTAGAGGTATAGGTGAAGAATGCACTCATCAAGAATACGTAAGTTGTGACTACAGTAAACCAGGGTATGTAATAGAAAAATATCCAATTGGATAGTAGAAGAATCGATGCTAATACGATGGTAAATGTCGGTGCCACAATCAAACTAAATGAGGTTGCTTGTTGATATTTAATAATCGTTTGTTCATCTTCGAGTTTATGGAAGTCAGGCATGACCATCCCACCCCCTAAAATAATGAGTTTAGGGTCGATGACCATATGCCATTTGTCGGTTTTATGGAATAAGAAAAAGAGAACTAAAATCATCTTAGGTTTGATTCCTTTGATTAGAAACGCGACCGCGTGTGCAAGCTCATGCAATAAGACTACCCCAAAATAAGCACCTATAAAAAATAATAAATGGTAATAAAAAGGCACTTTAAAATAACTACCGATGAGTGTCGGTAGATAAGCTTTGTTAAGGATTGTGATTAAATATAAAAATGAAGCTATAATGAGAAAAATTGAGATTAAAACGAAAACTTTTTTCATGGGATTCACCAACAATCATTATACCATCAAAAAACCCAATTGAAAAAACAGGAAAATGTGATAATATCAATACTAAGGGGAAAAAGATATGAAAACAAGCGTGATGTTGCGAAAGGCGCATTTAAACCTTTCAATTCTAGCCGTTACGTTATCAGTTGCGTTATTATTAACATCGGTTCTATGCACTAGACTGCTAGACCAATCAATCAGCGATATCGTCATGGTATTTATGGTAATCATCATGGGGATGATGGTTACTGCCTTAATCATCGGATTTATTAGTTATCTTAAACATAAAAAAGTCGGTACAATCGGAAAGTGGACATTATCCTTACTCTCTTTTGGTTTAGGCGTATTAGCCTTTATCATTGTATTTGAATTTTTTTTGAAGCCATAAGGCTTTTTTTATCAATTTAGTTTCAATGTGTTAAAATAATGAATGAAAGGTTGTGATCTACATTGAAGAACCCAAACCAAGAAAAAACGCCCTTTTTTACAAAATTAAAAGAATACGGAGAATCCGATGTTGTCCCATTTGACGTGCCTGGACACAAGCTTGGTAGATTACCAAATGATCTATCCGCTTTTGCAGGTAAAGGTCTGTATCAACTCGATGCGAACGCACCTAGAGGATTAGATACTTTAAGCAAACCAACAGGGGTACTTAAAGAAGCACAAGCTCTAGCTGCTGAAGCATTTGGGGCAGACAAAGCCTTTTTCTTAACCTCAGGAACTACTGGTGGAATTATCGCGATGATTATGGCCACCGTATCCGCTAAAGAAAAAATCATTCTACCTAGAAATGTACATAAAAGCATTATTAACGCACTGATATTTAGTGGTGCTATTCCAGTATTCGTGAAACCCGATATTGATAATAATTTAGGGATTGCGAACGGGGTAAGCTTTGCAAATATGAAAAAAGCGATCGATGACAATCTCGATGCTAAAGCTGTGTTTGTCATCAATCCAACCTACTTTGGCGTGGTATCTGATTTAAAAAACATCGTTGATTATGCTCATAGTAAAGATATGATTGTTATGTGTGATGAAGCTCATGGAGCACAATTTTATTTTTCAAACTCATTGCCACAGAGTGCGATGGCCGCAGGTGCGGATGTCGCTGCAACCTCGATGCATAAAACCGGTGTATCACTTACTCAAAGTTCGATATTACTTACCAAAGGCGATCGCATCGATAACTCAAAAATCCAATCTACCCTTAATATGATTCAATCCACCTCCCCCTCAGCTGTATTACTAGCTAGTTTGGATGTTGCGAGAAAACAAATGTATTTTGAAGGGGAAAAAGGGATTAAGAAAGCCCTTGAACTCAGAAACAAAATGGTACCAAAATTTAATGAAATCCCTGGCGTTGAAATTGTTGGTGAAGATTACGCCTTAAAACGGGGTTTTGATTTTGGTTTTGACTCCACAAAATTGGTCATTAAAGTGGCCGATATTGGTTTATCTGGGTTTGATGTTTACCGCACGCTTAAGGATCGATTCAACATTCAATTAGAACTTGCTGAAACCTACTTAGTTCTAGCGATTATTACCATCGCAACAACTAAACGTGATTTGGATCGACTTTATCAAGCATTAAAGACCATTTCCGATGAAAATTATGAACACAATGAATCCTTAAAGAAGATTAAATTCCACTATAATTTCCCTGAAATGTATGTTAGACCCAGAGAGGCTTATCACGCCCCACATAAGATTGTTCCACTTGCAGATTCAGAAAATGAAATATCCGCTGAATCAATCATGATTTATCCACCAGGTATACCATTACTCATTCCTGGAGAAGTCATCAATACGCAGTTCTTAGAAGACCTGGATTTCTATCAACAAAGTGGGTCTGTAATATTTAGTGAATTAAACAACGGTTATGTACGCGTAATCGATAAAGAAAATTGGCATAAATGGGAGGATTCAGATGAGCTTTAAAAAAGTAGATTTATCATTTCAAAGTTGTAAATCGGAATATAATGACGCCGATGTTGTTATTTATTCCTGTCCGATGGACGCAACCACTTCATACCGACCAGGTACGCGTTTCGCAGGGAATGCGATTCGTGTAGACTCATTCGGGATTGAATGGTATTCACCACACAGAGATATGAATCTTAAAGATTTCCAAACCTGTGACATTGGGGATTTAGACTTACCGATTGGGGCAGTAGAAGATGCTTTAGATATAATCTATGACACAACTAAGCAAATTTTAAAGGATAACAAGAAACCAATGATGATTGGCGGCGAACATTTAGTGACTTATCCAGTCGTTAAAGCTGTCGCTGAAAAATATCCTGATTTACACATGATTCACTTAGATGCACATACCGATTTAAGAGATGAGTTCTTTGGTAGAAAACTATCACATGCGACTGTATTAAGACGTTGTTTTGACGTATTAGGTCCTGGAAGAATTTATCAATTTGGTATTCGTTCTGGGGACAAACATGAATTTGATTGGGCAGCTTCAGGTAATACCTTCTTGAGAAAATTTGATTTTGAAGGCTTAGCAGAAGCGATTCAAAAGATTAAAGACAAACCCGTCTATATTACGATTGACTTAGATGTTCTAGACCCAGGTGTCTTCCCAGGCACAGGTACCCCTGAACCGGGTGGGATGCAATATAAAGACCTCTTAAAAGCGTTCGATTTGTTTGAAAACTTGAACAATATCGTGGGTGCTGATTTTGTTGAACTCAACCCTTACCTTGATCCATCCGGGGCTTCGACCGCTGTTGCTTGCAAGACTTTAAGAGAAATGGTGCTCATTTTACACCGCAAATAAACTCAAAAAGACAGATGAAAGACCGATTTTGTTAAAAAACGACTTCAAATTTTAACAAAATGACGATTTTTTAAAATCTGTCTTTTTTTTACGACCTATTAAAAGCATTGAACATCAAAGTAATTTATAATAGGTGTAGAAAGGTAGTTGATTTGGATGGACATTAAAAAGACGTCAGAACGGATACAAAACATTTACTTCATCGTTTCAATCACCATGGTAGTACTCAGCATTGTATTATTTATTTTAGGGTATGTTCTCACTCAAAATGTGATTGCGGCTCCTGACCAATTGATCAATTTCGCTGCTTTACTCTTTAATTATCACTATCTCCATGTCATTCTCGGGTTTGGTTTACTGATTTATTACCAGGTTCAAAAGAAGAAACATGACTTTACAATGAAGATTTTAAAGACCGTTTTAGGACTCATTCTTAGTCCATTCAGTTATATGATTTTATTTATTGGCATATTGTTACTTGGCCTATCTAGCTGTGCTGGATCTTGATACAGCCCTCTCTCAAAAAAAAGTCCATGAAACCATGGGCTTTTTTCTAGGTCAAATCGACTGTACCTGAAATAATTTTGTACGAATATTTAGTGACAGAAAGCATATCAAAAAAATCAATACCAAATTTTTGAGAGTAGTTATTTTTAGGCACTAGGTTTGTTAAAGTTTTTGTATTGGTTGTAATGATTGCGCCATCTTTATCAGGAAAAGTGACTTGTAAGGTGATGGTTTTAATCTTCACATTCGCTGTGAAATTTAGAGTAACATGAGACGTTCCTTGTGTCGCATCCAACCAGGTGATGTCTGAACTTTTAATGGCTCTTTCGAGTGGGATGGATTGTCCTGGGTTTGAAACATTGAAATCACATCCGGATAATGAAACTGTAATCAATAAAACAATAATTACGACTATTTTCTTCATTTGAACCTCCTGTATATTCAAATGAATATATACAATTAATGAGGACGAAAAAAAGAAAAACTCCATTTAGGAGTTTAATTAGTTTAATGGTGCCCTCAGCGAGAATCGAACTTGCAATACAGCCTTACCATGGCTGCGTTATACCATTTAACTATGAGGGCGCTTCATAGCAGCAAAGTTATTATACAAAATTAAAAATAAAAAAACAACACAAATGTGATAATATAATAACGGGATGTGTTTTTTATGAAAAAAATATTAGAATTACTAAAGCCGTTTTGGCGCTCTCTGACGGTCTCCTTAACCTTTAAAACACTTGGGTCAATTACCGACCTTTTTTTACCGTTTTTAATCGCTTATATGATTGACGATGTCATACCAAACACGAGTGCTGATAACGTATGGCCAATTTATCAAGTCGGTATTTATATGTTCTTAATTGCGTTAGCGGGCTGGTTAATGAACATTTATGCCAATCGAAATGCGGAAAAAATTGCTGCGGAAGCGATTCGTGGTTTAAGACATCAAGTCTTTGAAAAGATAGAAGCTTTATCTTCAGCGCAGATTGATCAATTTACCCGTCCATCCTTGATTTCACGAATGACAACGGATACGTATAATTTATATAACTCGACCGCAGGGATTCAACGTTTAGGTGTCAGAGCACCGGTGTTGTTGTTCGGCGGTATTATCATGTCATTTTTAGTGGATCCTGTACTTACTTTAGTGATGATTGCGACACTCCCATTTATTGGGCTTGTTGTTTATGTCGTTTCTCAAAAAGGAATTCCTCTCTATAAAGAAATTCAACTCCGTGTAGATCGTCTAGTAAGAACTGTTCGTGAATTCATTACAGGGGCACGTGTCATTAAAGCACTATCAATGAGTGAACATGAACAAAACCGATTTGATGAGGATAACAAACGAACTGTAGAAGGTGAATTAAAAGCCCATATCACAATGGCGAAAATCAATCCATTGATGAACGCAATTGTTAACATTGGGCTCGTATTGGTCTTGGTGTTCGGTGCCTTTAGACTGGATCAAGGGTATGTTCAAAAAGGCGATATCACAGCCTTCGTAACCTATTTCACCATCATCTTAAACGCGATGATGTCGATTACCCGTGTATTCGTGATGCTATCCCGTGCTCAAGCATCCGGGGCTCGTATTGATGAAATTTTGAATGCTCCAACAGACATTGTGGATGGTACAGATGTTATTGAAAAGAATCCTAATGAACCACACATTGCATTCCACCATGTATCATTTTCCTATAATAAACAAAAATACAATGTAGAAGATATCTCGTTTGAACTTCAAGAAGGTCAAACCCTTGGGATTATTGGTTCGACGGGGTCAGGAAAAACAACTTTAGTAAACTTGCTGATGCGTTTCTATGACGCCACCGAAGGCGAAATTCTTTACTATGGTAAACCCATTAAATCCCTAAAAGTTAAAGATTTGAGAAGTAAAATTGGGCTTGTTTTACAACAAGATCTTATTTTCTCAGAATCGATTTATCAAAATATTCAATTTAATCGTGAAAAGATTGGTTCGTATGACATTGATATGGCAACGAGAATCGCTCAGGCTGAATTCATCTATGAACGTGAAGATGCGTTTGAAGCGATGATGGCGACCCGTGGAATGAACTTATCTGGGGGTCAAAAACAACGTATTCTCATCGCTCGTGCCATTGCCGGTAAACCTGATGTGCTCATCTTAGATGATGCTTCATCAGCCCTTGATTATCAAACAGACATGCGCATGCGTAAGAAATTAAATGAAACCCTCGCTCATACGACGAAGATTATTATTGCCCAACGCATTTCAAGTTTAAAAGAAGCAGACCTCATTTTGGTCATGGATGAAGGTAAAATTATTGCGAAAGGTACGCATGAAACACTCCTTCAAACTTCAGATACCTACCAACTCTTGGCTAAACACCAGATGGGAGGGTCTAAACTATGATGTATGCTGGCAAACAATCTCGTAAAAGTAATGACGGGACACAAAAAGCAAAAAATCGTAAATATGTATTAAAACGCTTATGGGACTACCTAACCTATTATAAATGGCGTTTGGCTTTAGCTATTTTCCTAACAGTCATTTCGAACCTACTTTCCTTAGTGGGACCTTATTTAACCGGTAGAACAGTATCTGCAATGGAAAATGGTGTTGATTTTGAACAAGTATTCCTATTTGCAGGTTTGATGATTGTATTTTATATTTTAAGTTCAGTCTTAAACTATTTACTCTCCATCGCGATGGTTCGCATTAGCCAAAGTGTTGTCTATAAGATGCGTAAAGACGTGTTTGACAAATTGACCAAAGTACCAGTATCTTTCTTTGATCAAAACCAAACAGGCGATATCATTTCTAAAATATCTTATGATATTGACACCATCAACACGTCATTAGCTACCGATGTGGTTTCTATCTTTACCTCTTTAATTACGGTTATCATATCGTTTGTGATGATGCTCATCATGTCACCCATCCTATCTTTAGTATTCCTTGTGACGATTCCTCTTTCATTCATTTTTACTCGATCTCTATCCAAAATTGTGAAAAAGAAATTTAGATTGAGAAATGCGAAGTTGGGTGAACTCAATGGGTTCTCAGAAGAGATGATTACTGGTCAAAAAACGGTTCAATCCTATGTTTCTGAAGCGGCAGTTTTAAGTCGTTTTGATGTAATTAACGACGAAGCATCGGATGCATCCTACAAAGCAGGTTATTATTCTACAATTGTTGGACCTACAGTGAACTTTATCTCAAACTTATCTGTTACCCTCGTGGGGGTTTTTGGTGGCTTGCTCTATTTTAGAGGTCAAATTGATTTAGGTAAACTCACCAGCTTTACCCTTTATTCAAGACGTTTCTCTGGTCCAATCAACCAGATGAGCAATATTTTAGCCGACATTCAAAGCGCTCTCGCTGCAGCGGAAAGAGTATTTGGATTGATTGACTTAAAAGAAGAAGTCCAAGATGCCAAAGATGCTATTCCTTATGAAGATGTCAAAGGCGATATCCGATTTGAATCGGTGAATTTCTCTTATGATAAGAAAACCCCAATCATTCAAAATCTCAGTTTCAAAGCCTCACCTGGTCAAGTAGTAGCAATCGTTGGTCCGACAGGTGCAGGTAAAACGACACTAATTAATCTCTTGATGCGTTTCTATGATGTCGATTCTGGTGAAATTATCGCGGATGGTAAAAACATCTTAAATTACACCAGAAGCTCTTTAAGAAAAGCGTTCTCGATGGTTCTACAAGACACTTGGTTATTTACTGGTTCAATCGCAGATAATATTGCCTACGGTAACGGAGAAGTGAGTCGTGAAGCCATCATTGAAGCAGCTAAAAATGCGAGAATTCATCATTTCATTGAAGCACTACCTAAGGGGTATGATACCGAACTTACCGACGAAGGTTTAAATATTTCTAAGGGACAAAAACAGCTCTTGGTTATTGCAAGAGCAATGCTATCCAACACCAAAATGCTCATCCTAGATGAAGCAACTTCAAACGTTGACACCCAAACAGAAATCCATATTCAACATGCCATGCTCAAACTCATGGAAAATAAAACAACATTTGTGATTGCGCATCGATTATCCACCATCCAAAATGCGGATTTAATCCTCGTCATCAAAGATGGTAACATCGTTGAACAAGGTAAACACCAAGATTTAATTGATAAGCAAGGCTTTTACTCAAAACTTTATCAAGCTCAATTTGAATAAGTTACCGGTCGGTAACTTTTTCTCTTTATTCATGTATAATGAAAGTGTAAAGGTGTGATTTTATGCAAGCATTTCAAAAAGGTGTTTTTTATCAAATATATCCACGTAGTTTTAAAGATGCCAATGGGGATGGTATTGGTGATTTAAAAGGGATCATCAGTAAACTTGACTACTTGGTTTCTTTAGGCGTGAACTATGTTTGGTTATCCCCTGTATATGCCTCACCCAATGTAGATTTCGGTTATGATATAAGCGATTATTTTTCGATTAATCCGGAATATGGTACGATGGCTGATATGGATTTGTTGATTGCTGAAGGTAAAAAACGCAATATCTATTTTGTCATGGACTTGGTCATGAACCATACATCGAGCGAACATGCATGGTTTAAAGCCTCGCTTGATCTGAATAGCCCATACCGTGATTACTATTTTCATCGAAAAGGAAATGGTAAAAAACACCCAAATAACTGGACGAGTTTTTTTGGTGGGAAAGCCTGGTCGAAGAATGCCGATGGCACCTATTATTTACATTTATTTGCTGAAAATCAACCCGATTTAAACTGGAGCAACCCAAAGATGTATGATGAGTTTAAGAAGATTATTCAATTCTGGCTCAATAAAGGAATTAAAGGATTCCGTTGTGATGTAGTCAACGTGATATACAAGACCTCACTTGACAATGGTAAAAATAGATTATTCTTAAAAGGTTTGGAAAAATACCATTCAACCCCACAAAATCATCAAATTTTACAACGTATACGCCGCGAATTAATTGAACCGAATGGGGCATTTCTTGTCGGTGAAACCGTGATGGTCGACACCCATCATGCATTGGATTTATTGGGTAAAGGCAATCAAAAAGAACTCGACATGTTATTTACATTTGAACATATGGATTCTGATCAGTTTTTAGTCAAATGGTTTAAACGTAAATTTAATCCGAATAAATTCTCGAGAATTCTTACAAAGTATCAACTCGAATTGCCATGGAATGCAAACTACTTTGAAAATCATGATCAACCAAGAAGTGTTTCTAGATATGGTTCAAATCACTATCACAAAGAAAGTGCTAAGATGCTTTCAACAATCCTACTTACATTGAAGGGGTCCCCATTTATCTATCAAGGACAAGAAATTGGAATGACCAATGTGGACTATAAATCGCTAGATGAGTATATGGATATTGAAACCAAAAATATTTGGGCATTGGCTAAAAAGTTGATGATACCAAAATTTTATCGTTGGCATATGATTAAGACTGTTTCAAGAGATAATGCGAGAAGTCCGATGCAATGGGATTCAAAAGGTGGTTTCTCCACTGGGAAACCTTGGTTAAGAATCAACCACAATCAAAAGAAAATCAATGTTGAAATTCAAGAAAACGATGGTGATTCCATCTTAAGTTACTATAAGCGTTTAATCAAGATTCGTAAGCAATATCACGCATTAATCGAGGGTGATTTTGTCCCTTATCAAACGCGTAAAGGTTTATTTGTTTACTACCGTGTTTGTAAAGATCAAAAGATTTTAGTGGTTGTCAATATGACAGCTAAATATAAGAAGTTTAAATTCCCAGCAGAAGGCGAAATCTTACTACAAAACTATCCACCCTTAGAAATGAAAAAATTGCGACCATATGAATCACGCATCATTGAGGTTAGTCATGAAAAAGTCTAATCGTTTTTCCTTTGGGGTGGGCACCATCGGTAGAGATATGAGTTATACTTTGATATCGATGTACCTCATGTTTTATCTCACCGATGTGTTAGATTTGGATGCTCATATGATTTTAATCCTTACAGTCATCATTGTTTCAGTCAGAGTATTTGATGCGTTTAACGATCCATTTATGGGTGTCATTATTGATAATACACAATCCAGGTTTGGTAAATTCAAACCGTGGATTTTTATTGGGGTCTTAGGATCAGCAATCACATCTGTACTCATGTTTACTGATTTTGGATTATCTGATTTGGGTTTCATTGTTGTATTTACTATATCATATTTATTATGGGAACTCTTTTTTACCATGAATGATATTGCGTACTGGTCGATGTTGCCAGCACTGACACAAGATCAAACCGAACGCGAAGAGATTGGGTCATGGGCAAGGGTGTTTGCGAATCTAGGGGTATTCATTGTAGTTGGTGGTTTAGTTCCTATCACAGGTTTTTTCAAAAACAATCTAGCCATGTCAGAGTCTATGTCGTTTTTCACTTTTGGAGTATTTGCCTCAATTTTGATGGTATTAGGACAACTCATTACCCTTCGTTATACAAAAGTTGAAGTTCACTATGCGAAAGTTGAACAAACCCGCATTCGAGATATGTTCCAAGTCATTCTAAAAAATGACCAATTACTATGGGCAGCGATAGCGATGTCGTTATTCATGACAGGATACATGATTACGACAAACTTTGGATTACATTTCTTTAAGTACGCTTATAAAGATGAAAGTATGTATGGTGTATTTGGGATTGTTTTAGGAGCTTCTCAGATGGTAGCACTACTGGTGTTCAGATTTTTCTCAAAACGCTTTACGCGTAAACAGCTCTTTACAGGATCGATTATTTTGGTACTTTTAGGGTACATTCTATTCTTTATTTCACCGATGGATATCCTATTTATTGGTTTAGCTGGAATCATTATGTTCTTTGGACAAGGGATGTTACAACTGATCATCTTGGTATTGTTAGCGGATACGGTTGAATATGGTCATTATAAATTAGGTAAGCGTAATGAATCGGTGAGTTTCGCGATTCAACCGTTCGTCAATAAACTATCAGGTGCTTTAGCATCTTTGGTTATTGGTGTAACATTGGTATGGATCGGGATTACCGACGTAACCTCTCCAGAAGAAGTAAGTGCTCAAGAAGTTTGGTATTTAAAGTTAGCTATGTTAATTTTACCCATCATTTTAATCATCTGGAGCTATATCATTTATTATAAAAAATATAAAATCGATAGAAAATACTATGATGAGATTATCGAAACCCTCAAAAAACGCAATGATGAATTTATTGCGTCGAATAGCGATAATAAAATTAGTTAGTCTAACCCCTTGTTTTAAATAATTACATAGTGTATAATGTCTTTAGGTGAGTTGAATAACCACCCAGAATTTTCAAGTAAGGAGTTAAGTTTTCATGACAGGCAAAGTTAAATGGTTCGATGCTGAAAAAGGTTACGGCTTTATTTCAACATCAGAAGGCAAAGATGTGTTTGTACACTTCAGCGCTATCCAAGCTGATGGTTACAAAGCATTAGCAGAAGGCGACCAAGTTGAATTTGAAGTTAAAGAAGGCGACCGCGGCCCACAAGCTGCTAAGGTTGTTAAATTATAATTTTAAAATAACAAGGTAAGCAGAAGGACTGAAATTCAGTCCTTTTTCTTTATATTTTGGCCTTGAAAACGTTTTTATCCCTACATTGGTTGACATTACATCCGATTGTTAGTATTCTATATGCAAACAAAAAAAGTTTAGAGGTAGCGATGTATCATAGTACAGTGTAGAGCAGGCATGCAACGACACACTCGAAAGGTAGCCATCGCCGAATGAGGACTTAGGCATAAGTCGATCATGGGGTTATAGGGAACACTTATAACACTCCTACACACAAATGTAGAGGCGCTAACGAATGAAAAAATTCTTTTTATTTCGTGTTGAAGGCGTCCTATGGGACGCTTTTTTTGTTAAAAATACTAGGAGGTCTTCACCGATGAAGAGAATGTTTTTAGTTTTTACCCTACTATTATCTTTAACTTTAACTGCATGTGGCAGTTCTAGTTATGAAGTAGTTGAAGGGAACACCCTTGTGGTTGGGTTAGAGGCAGCGTATGCACCATACAATTGGACTACCCAAACCGAAAATGAATTTACAGTGCCACTATCTGGTCAACCTGGCGCATTTGTCGATGGCTATGATGTCGTTGTCGCAAGTTATATTGCGGATGAACTTGGCTTAGTCTTAGAGATTAAGGCGATTGAATGGGACGGATTAATTCCAGCGTTACAAGCCGGACAAATCGATGTTATCATCGCTGGTATGAGCCCAACATCTGAACGTGCTCAAACCGTAAACTTCTCGACTGAATACTATCGTGCACAACAAGTTATGGTTGTTCGTAGTGATTCCGCTTTCGCTTCTGCGGATGCTCTAGCTGATTTTAGCGGTGCTGAAGTTGTCGCACAATTAGGTACATTACAAGACGATTTAATCGCGCAAATTCCAAATGTCGTTCATCTTACCCCACTGGATTCATACAATGCGTTAACGAACTCCGTTTTAAGTGGTGTGGCAGATGCGTTCATCGCTGAATTACCTGTTGCGATGTCGATTGTTCAATCCAATTCAAATTTAACTTTTATCAATTTTACAAGTAATGGATTTACATTATCTGAAGAAGATATTACAACCGCTGTTGCTCTACGTAAAAGAGATGCTGCATTATTAGAAGCAATCAATGGTGTCTTAGCCGAGTTATCGACTGAAACCCGTGATGCGTGGATGTTAGCAGCTTTAAACAGACAATAATGTTATCGATTATTTTAGCTACATTACCTCCCCAAAGTGATTTTTTCGGTACGATTTTCTATATCATCCAATCATACTATAAAATTATTTTGTATGGTCTAGGCGTCACAATTTTACTATCCGTCGTGGGAACCCTCGGCGGATTTATACTCGCCATGGGCGTTACACAAGCGAGAGTCGCCGTGATTGATCAAAAGCGTGACCCATGGTTTGTGAAATTATATAAAACGGTATCTAAACAATTAGCCATCATCTATGTCACTGTATTCAGAGGAACCCCAATGATTGTTCAAGCGATGATCATTTATTATGGTATCGCAACCACTGGATTATTTCCTTGGTGGGGACCACTACCTGCTGGGTTAATCATTGTTACCATCAATACAACCGCGTATATCTCTGAAGTTTTACGTGGTGGATTACAAGCTGTAGACCATGGTCAAATGGAAGCTGCTAGAACATTGGGCATGAGTCATCAACAAGCCATGCGTAAAGTCATGTGGCCACAAGCCATTAAGAATGCTTTACCTGGGATTGGTAATGAATTTGTTGTCAACTTAAAAGATACTGCAGTATTGTCTGTCATTTCTGTTGTCGATTTATTCTATTCGGTAAGACAAGGGGCTTCAGCAACCTATCGTTATTATGAATCCTTCATGATTGCGGCAGTGTTGTATTTGATTTTGACTTTTATATCCTCTAAACTCGTGGATTACTTAGCTAAACGTTTAGATCAAACCGCGGAGGTGAATGCATGAATCCAATCATCCGTGTCGAAAGTTTGACAAAACAATTTGATGATAAAGTCATCTTAAATAAGATCAATTTAACCGTTCAACCCAAAGAAGTGATCACACTAATTGGTTCTTCTGGATCAGGAAAAACAACCTTACTCAGATGTTTAAACCTATTGAATGAACCCAATAGTGGACATATTTACTTTGAAGATCAGGATTTGATGGACCCTAAAACAGACATCAACAAACTCCGTGAACACATGGGTATGGTCTTCCAACAATTCAATTTATTCAATAATAAAAATGTTCTGGATAATTGCATCATGGCGCCTATGCTACGTCTTGGATTAACTAAGCAAGAAGCCACAGAACGCGCTATTAAGTATCTCACAAAAGTCGGTTTAAAAGACTTTATTAAGCAGGATGTTAGAAGATTATCAGGTGGCCAAAAACAGCGTGTTGCTATTGCGAGAGCGCTCTGTATGGAACCTAAAGTAATGTTGTTTGATGAACCCACATCAGCGCTTGACCCTGAAATGGTAGGAGAGGTCCTCTCAGTCATCAAGACGTTACGTGATGAGGGGATGACGATGGTCATTGTCACCCATGAGATGGGATTTGCAAAAGAAGTTTCTGATCGCATCTTATTCATGGATCAAGGTGTCGTCTTAGAAGAAAACAATCCAAATGATTTTTTCAACAATCCTAAAGAGGAAAGAACAAAACAGTTCTTAAATCGCGTCATTCAACATCTATAATCAAACAGACACGGCGGAATCCGTGTCTTTTTTCTTTTTTGAATTGAATGATAACGTTTTTATTGTTATAATACAATTATAAGAAACGGGAGTGAAATGATATGGAAAGAGGCCTTTTAGAAGCAGAGAAAAAACACCTCTTGATTGCACTTAAGGATGCAAGCAAAGAGGAACTTCAAAAAATCGAAAGCGCATTTGAACTTGAATTAGCCTGTGCTGCGATTGGATTTGAAGGGAAAAACCACATCACGAAAGAGGAAGTTGAACGTCTATTAAAAGCGAGACAAATACTCGACCGTAGTGAACGTGAACAAAAAGAAGTCCTGAATCATCTTAAAGCTTATGAATTCATGAAAAAAGCAGTGGCGGAAAAACAACCACTCACCGAAGATTTTGTTAAAGATTTACACCAAATCATTTTGGAAGATATTATGGTTGGCGGTTTATATCGTCAGGTCAATATCCAACTCATGGGTTCTACCCATCAACCACCAGACCACGTTAAAGTATACGATCGTATGAAAAAGTTCTTCATGAATTTAGAAGAATTTAAAGGCGATGCGATTGAACGTGCATGTTACGTACACCTATCTATATCCAAGATTCATCCGTTCGTAGATGGCAACGGGCGTTTAGCTCGACTACTGATGAATTTTGTCTTAATGCAAAACGATTACTTACCGATTTCGATTAGTCGTGAAAACATCAAAGACTACTTCAATGCCCTTGATACGTTCAAAGAACAAAAAGATATGACCCCAATGATTGACCTCGTTAGCGCGCGTTTATTAAAACGCTATAATGAAGTCAACCAAATCCTCAACAAGTAAGCATTTTTATCTATAAAAAAGTGAAAACAACTTTCACTTTTTTTTCTTTTTGTTATAATGGATGTGGTGATAAAGTGAAAGAGGTTCGCAAGTATCAATTAACGTATTTTGTACGCTTCATTGGGGATGCATTGTTCTATCCTTTTTTTGCTTTATATCTAAAATCGATGTCCGTGCCAAACACCCAAATCGGACTCATTTTAATGATCCTACCATTGGTTGCTTTATTCGTCAATCCAATCTGGAGTAGCCTCTCTAGAAATATTAACGATAATCGCCATATCATGCGAATTCTCACTGTATTAGAAGCCATCACAGTCATCGTGCTTTTACAGTTTAATCAGACTGCTTATATCGCTTTAGCCGTTGTTGTTTTAGCCATTGTTGGACAACCAGTTTACGTCTTACTCGATAGTTATACTTCAGTGTTTAGTAAGAAGAAGAAATACCCTTATGGCAACATCCGTTTATTTGGATCCTTTTCGTATGGAATCACGACCATTGTTGGTGGGATTATGATTGCGAAACTGGGGTATGAAGAAACCTTCGTGTTATCGGCTGTTTTCTTTGCGTTATTTGCGGTAGCTCTTTCGTGGATTTTACCACTCGATATTGAACACGACCATGAATTAAACATCAAGAGTGACCCGAAAGCACTCATGAAAAATAATAAGTTTATCTCGTTTGCCATCTTTTATATCATTACCTTGGGTATACTCTTCGGTGGTGATAACTTCTTAAGTATTTATTTTGAATCACTTAATGTGACCCCTGACCAATATGGTCTCATCATGTTCATCTTTATCATATTTGAGATGATTGTGCTTGCGTATTTATCTTCAAATGGTTATAAGTACAGTACAAAAACATTGCTTCTCGTGATTGTGTCGACCAATGCACTACGTTTCTTAGTCTATAGTATCGATTTACCACTATGGCTTTATATATGTATTAGTTTAATTCGAAGTGTCACGATGGGAACGATGCTTTATATTACCATTCGATATATAGAAGAAATCGTCTTACCTAAAAACATCACATTGGGGATATTGGTATTTTCTAGTTTTAGAAGCTTATTCACAGCCATGGTTACACTCTCAGGGGGGTATATCACAACCTGGTTTGGTTATAGACCTTTCTATTTGATTGTTTCAATCATCGCAGTACTCGCTTTATTCTTCATTGACTTTAGGAAAACAAATGTATCATGAATATGATATAATAAACAAGGATGTGATAACATGTTAAAAATTGGCGATATAAATCAACTCAAAGTAAAGCGTAAAACAGACATCGGTTATATGTTAACAGATGGCACTGAAGACGTTTTTTTGCATTTCAACGAATCAAATCATCAAACCCTTGTCGATAACCAATCGGTATCCGCATTTCTTTATTATGACGCCAAAGCGCGTTTAGCAGCAACCTTAACCGAACCATTTATCACGGTTAGCCGTC
>CAZXLG010000027.1:0-19006 GCA_964641335.1 uncultured Paracholeplasma sp. | reverse complement strand
ACATGCCAGTCTGTCACACTGGAGATCGCGGGTTCAATTCCCGTCCGGACCGCCATTATTTGGCTTGGCTCTGTAGCTCAGTAGGTAGAGCAACGGACTGAAAATCCGTGTGTCGGCGGTTCAACTCCGCCCGGAGCCACCACTTAGTATTCCACAGCGCTGCTGATCACATACGACCATTTCAATGGTTTTTTTATTTTATAAGGTAAAAATTATCGAAAATTGTCGATTTCTGATGCAATAAATTCATTATTTGTTATAATCTTGTTGGGATATCAAAGCATTATTTGACCTTGACTCCATTATTATATAAATAGAATCTTATTTATAAGCCTTATGTATTGACTTAACGGTTAGTTATGTTAGAATATTGACATAAGTAGTTTGAATATCAAAATAATAAGGAGAAAATATGTCTAAAATTGGTATTATGGTTTGTGGTAACTCCGGTGTGGATTACTTAAAGTTAAGTTACCCTGTCAAAGTGATTCATTCCACATTGAATTTAGGTGGCAAAGAATATGAAGACTTTGTTGATATTACAGCGGATGATTTCTACACAACTGTTGTGAATAACCCTGAAATAGCAATCTCAACTTCACAAACACCTACAGGTAAAATTGCAGAAGTTTATGAAGAATTTGTCAAAGAAGGTTATACCGATGTGGTCGCGATCACCATATCATCGAAATTGTCCGGTACCTATCAAGGGGCTGTTTTAGCTGCGTCGATGGTCGATGGTATCAATGTACACGTGGTTGATTCCCGTAGTGTATCCCAAGGTGAAGTATATCTAGTATTAGAAGCGATTGATATGATTAAAGCAGGAAAATCTGCCAAAGAAATCGCTCAAAGATTAGAAAGTATCCGTGAAAACATCAAGATTTATGTATTGGTAGATACCCTCAAGTATCTTGTTAAAAATGGTCGTTTATCAGCAACCTCCGGTTTCTTAGGCACATTATTGAAGATTAAACCATTACTTCATGTATTGCCAGATGGGGCTTTAGTACCACTTGAAAAGATTCGTACAACCTCAAAAGCCAGAGAAAGACTCCTTGAAATCCTGCTTGATGATATCAAGGGTAAGAAAGTAGACCTCTTTATCGCCTACACCAATAATAAATCGGATGCGGAAGTCATTAAAAACTTGATTTTAGAACAACGTTCCGATGTCAAAGTTGAACTTGTACCACTCACACCAGTCGTTGGTGCACATGCGGGTCCGGGAACTTTAGGTGTCGGTTATATAGTGAGGTAAGTATGAGTCGTGCGAAAGATGTAATAAATGAATTGTTGGTCGAAGTATTTAACCATATTTTGTCAATTGAAGGTCAAACATTAAGAGAACGTGGCGTTAAACTCTCGATGAGTGAAGTCCATGTTTTAGAAGCGATCCAAAATTCACCAACGAAAACCATGGGTGATGTTGCTAAAAGACTTAGAATTACACTAGGTACTTTAACCACCTCTGTGGATGTATTGGTGAGAAAGAAATATGTGACAAGAAACCGCGCTAAAGAAGACAAGCGAAAAGTTTTATTACAGCTTACTGACGCAGCCATCGAAACCTTGAGGATTCATGATGGATTCCATAATGAAATGATCGAATCTGTCATGAGTGATTTGGAATTGGAAAAAGATGAAGCATTAGTCAAATCTTTAGAAAACATCAGCAACTACTTCAAATCAAAATATTAATCTTGAGAATACCCTTTCATGGGTATTCTTTTTTTCCTAATAATGACTTTATAAAGCCTTCATGCTATAATGAGTATGAACAAAAATCAGGTAAAAAAAGGTGATCATATGAAATATGTGTTTGGTGTGGATGTCGGCGGGACATCTATCAAAATTGGTTTTCTAAATCAAGAGGGGAACCTACTCGATTCTTGGAGCATTCCAACCGATTTACGCAACCATGGCAGCAATATTTTAAGCGATGTTGCGGTTAGTATTCAAAAATTTTTAGAAATGAAATCCTTAAAAGATGAGGATATTTTGGGCTTTGGTTTTGGTTTACCAGGACCTGTCGTCGACAATATCGCCGTCCAATGTGTTAACTTAGGCTGGGTAAACGTCAATGTGAGTGAAGAATTCATCCGTGCTTATGGTAAAAAAGTATTAGTTAAAGCGGGTAATGACGCTACAGTTGCAGCCGCTGGTGAGTATTGGCAACAAAAAGTTGAAGGCGATATCATTTTCATCACGCTTGGTACAGGTGTCGGTGGAGGTATCATTGCCCATGGTAAAGTCATTGACGGGGCTCATGGTGCTGGTGGCGAAATTGGCCATATTAAAGCAGAATTTATTGAACCGCAACTATGCACCTGTGGATTATATGGGTGCCTTGAAACCGAATGCTCGATTCGTGGGATCAACGGCAGAGCACGTAAACTATTATCTGAAAAGAAACTTAGATCGATCTTAGTCGATGATGAAACACTCTCCCCTAAACGTATTTTCAATGCGGCTAAAGAAGGCGACCCAGTCGGATTAGCTGTTGTCGATAAAGTTGGTCAATATCTTGGACAAACCTGTGCAGCTTTAGCAGCTACCACAGACCCAAAAGCCATTTTAATTGGCGGTGGGATTGCGAATGCAGGCCAAATATTGATTGATGCGATTAAAAAACATTATGTTAAGTATGCTTTTTCAGCGATTAGAAATATGCAATTTGAACTCGCTAAATTAGGCAATGATGCAGGCATGTTCGGTGCTGCTTATCTAATTATTGAAGGCAATCAAGCATGAGTTTAACGGTTTTGTCGACAGGTGTCGGTTATGGAAAAGTTCATAAAATCAAAAAGAATGTAACCACCCATCAACCCACCCTCGATTATGCAGCAGAAGTCAATTATTTCTTAAAGACAAAAGCTACAGTATATCAAAGCCTAGATAACCTCAAAAACAATTCAACTAGGGATGAAATTATTGCTTTTCAACAAGCCATTCTTCAAGACCAGTTGCTTGAAAATGAGGTTAAAACCAAAATCCGAACAAAACACTTAAGTGCTAAAGATGCATTTTCAGAGTCAATTAAAACGTATATACAAACGCTTCAATCCATAGAAGATTCCTATTTGAAGGAACGTGTCATCGATATCAATGATCTCAGTGAACGATTATGCGATGCACTCGATGAAAAAATTCGTCGTCCAATCTCAGAACCGATTGTACTTTGTGTCGATGTACTCTATCCATCTTACTTATTTGAGTATGAACCCTATATTCAAGCAATCATCGTTAAGGACGGGAGCTCACTTTCTCATGGGATTATTCTTGCGAAGGAAAGAAATATTCCCTGTGTAATGGCTAAAGATTTAAAATATAATGAAGGTGATTTCTTATTTGTAGATGGCAATAATCATCGTATCATCATCAATCCAAACACAAATGAGGTTGTTACGTGGAAAAAACAAGCCCTCGATATGTATGCTGACTTAGAAGTTTCACATTTTCCTAATAAGCTTTACCTCAATGTTTCTGGAGAAACGTTGGTGGATTCTAAGTTTGTCGAAGCATCCGATGGCATTGGTCTTTATCGATCTGAATTCTTATATTTCCAATATGGTCAGTTTCCATCGGTTGATAAACAAGTCGAAGTCTATGGTAAATTTTTAAAACAGTTTTACCCGAAGCCAGTAACCATCCGCACTTACGATTTTGGGGATGACAAAACGCCTCAAAGCCTAGGTGAGTTACAACGTGGGGTATCGGATTATTTCATGACCTATCAAAAAGAATTCGTTGAACAATTATCCGCGTTATTGGTCTTAAATGAGACCTATGATAATTTAAGAATTATGATTCCAATGGTTAAAACCATTCATGACCGCGTTGCTATTATCGATTTGATGAAGAAACTTCATACTAAGTTTAGCTTCAAAAAACCACTACCTAAGGTTGGTGTCATGATTGAAACAGAAGAAGCATTCATGTACCTAGAACAATTCTCAACCGTCGATTTTATATCGATTGGGTCCAATGACTTAGGCAAGAGTCTACTTCATGTCGACCGTTCGGTTTACATGGATGAGAACGACTATGCGAAGAAAATGGTCAAAATCATCGAGGAAATTGATCAATTTGCGAAACACTATCAAATCCCATGCACCATCTGTGGCGATATCGCTAGTAGACCTCAAGCACTATCGATGATGCTTGCAACTCACATTCATAATTTCAGTATTCCGATGACTTTTTTACCAACTGCAAAAAAAATAATTAAAGAACAAAAAAGAAGAATATGACAGCCCAAATCACACTTTATCAAATAATTTGTGCAAAAAGGGTTGCATATTCTTTTTGTTTATCATATAATAGATACGCTTACGCACAAGCAAAAGGCTGTGAAATGGAAGGTTGTCGGCACACGGATAGCCGTTGTCTATGTGAAGGGTTTTTCCATGGAGCAAGTCTATGACGAGATTATAGGCGAAAGGAGACATTTTAAAAATGGCAAAAGAAGTTATCAAAATTCGTTTAAAGGCATATGATCACAGACTAATTGATCAATCCGCGAAGAAGATTATCGAAAGCGTAACCAAGACTGGTGCAAAGGTACATGGTCCAATTCCACTACCAACTGAAAGAGAAGTATTCACCATTCTACGTTCCCCACACGTTAACAAAGATTCACGTGAACAATTCGAACGTCGTACTCACAAGAGATTAATCGAAATCTTAGATCCAAATGCACAAACAATTGAAGCTTTAATGCATATCGACTTACCTTCAGGTGTTGATATTGTGTTAAAGAAGTAGTAAAGAATCCACCAAATACTAAAAAGGAGAAAGAAACATGGCCAAAGGAATCTTAGGTAGAAAATTAGGTATGACTCAAGTCTGGAACGCAGACGGTCAACTAGTCCCTGTAACCGTAATCGATGTTGCTCAAAACGTAGTGCTTCAACAAAAAACTGTTGAAACTGACGGATACGTTGCGACTCAACTCGGTTTCGAAGATAAAAGGGAAAAATTAAGCAACAAGCCAGAATTAGGGCACGTCGCAAAAGCTAACACAGCACCTAAGCGCTTCATTAAAGAAATTCGCTTTAACGAAACGCTTAACGAATTAGCGGGTTTAGCGGTTGGGTCTGTCGTTTCTGGAAATATTTTCAAAGCAGGCGAACTTATCGACGTTACTGGTAACTCAAAAGGTAAAGGTTACGCAGGGGTTATCAAACGCCACAATCAAAACAGAGGGCCTATGGCGCACGGATCCATGTATCACCGTTCACCAGGTTCGATGGGTGCCATCAAAGGCAACATGAAAGGTAAAAATCTACCAGGACATATGGGGGTTGAACAAGTTACAGTTCAAAACTTAGCTGTTGTAGCATTTGATACCGAAAGAGAAGTACTACTTGTTAGCGGTAGCGTACCAGGACCAAACAACGGTCTAGTCGTCGTTAGAACAGCTATCAAGAGTATTAAGTAAGGAGGAACCAAGATGCCTAAATTACAAGTATTAAACCACGAAGGTTCAAAAGTAACTGACCTTACATTAAATGACTACGTATTTGGTATTGCCCCACATAACCAAGCATTATACGACGTTGTAAATGCTCAAAGAGCGGCTATGCGTCAAGGGACTCACGATACTAAAACACGCGCTGAAGTTTCCGGTGGCGGTAAGAAACCTTGGAAACAAAAAGGAACCGGTAGAGCTCGTCAAGGGTCTACAAGAAGCCCACAATGGAGACATGGTGGCATCGCATTCGGTCCTACACCTAGAAGCTATGATGTCAAAGTTAACCGCAAGGTTGCTCAATTAGCAATGCGTTCTGCATTGTCTGCTCATCAAGCAAACAACACTTTAGTCGTTGTCGAAAACTTAGCAGTAAGCCAAGCTAAGACTAAAGAATTCGCAGCTTTACTAAGCAAGTTAAACATTACACAAAAAGTATTGATCGTTGACACCGTATTCGAAGACCAAGTGTTCTTAGCAGCACGTAACTTACCGAATGTCATGTTAGTTCAAGCTTCTCATGCGAGCGTTTATGACTTACTAAACTGCAAACAACTATTATTAACACAAGATGCAGTTAAATACTTCGAGGAGGTGCTTGCATAATGACTAAATATTACGACATTATCAAAGCTCCAATCATCACTGAACAATCTTCTAAGCTCATTGAATCTCAAAATGCTTACACATTCCAAGTGGATGTTAAAGCGAACAAAGTTGAAATCAAAAAAGCTGTTGAAGCAATCTTCAATGTGACAGTAGTAAGAGTAAACACCGTAAACGTATTACCTAAGTTCAAGAGAATGGGTAAATACGAAGGATACAAACAAGCATACAAGAAAGCAATCGTAAAACTAGCTGAAGGTCAAAAGATTGACCAATTCACAGTTTAAGATTAGTGAAATGTTAAAGGAGAATTAACTATGGCGGTTAAAGTTTATAAGCCGACGTCCGCTGGACGCCGCAACATGAGCGTATTAACGTTCGAAGAAATTACAACATCCACTCCTGAAAAATCACTACTCGAGCCAATCACTAAAAATGGTGGACGTAACAATTCCGGTAAGATTACCGTACGTCATCATGGTGGCGGCGCTAAGCGCAAATATCGTGTAATTGATTTCAAGAGAAATAAAGATGGTATCGTAGGTAAGGTTGCTACAATCGAATACGATCCAAACAGAAGTGCAAATATCGCTTTGATCAACTATGTAGATGGTGAAAAGCGTTATATCATCGCGCCTAAAGGTTTAGAAGTCGGAATGTCCATCGAATCCAGTGAACATGCAGACATCAAGACTGGTAACGCATTGCCTATTTTCAACATCCCAGTAGGTACTGTCATTCATAACATTGAATTACACCCTGGTAAAGGTGGACAATTAGTCCGTTCTGCTGGCACTTCCGCACAAATCTTAGGTAGAGAAGACCGTTATGTTCTTGTTCGCTTAAGCTCTGGTGAAGTGAGAAAGATTTTAGGTACTTGCCGCGCAACTGTCGGTGAAGTTGGTAACGAAACTTACGAACTTGTCCGTATTGGTAAAGCAGGACGTACAAGACACATGGGTATCCGCCCAACTGTCCGTGGTGCAGTTATGAACCCGAACGATCACCCACACGGTGGTGGTGAAGGTAAGAACCCAATCGGTAGAAAATCACCAATGACTCCATGGGGCAAACCTGGTCGCGGTATTAAGACAAGAGATTCTAAGAAGGCATCGAACGATCTAATCGTAAGACGTCGTACGAAGTAGGAGGGAAATCATGGCACGTTCAATTAAAAAAGGTCCTTTTTGTGACGATTACCTATTAAATAAAGTAAGAACCGCTAAGAAGGCAAAAGATAACAAAGTAATCCAAACTTGGTCAAGACGTTCAACCGTATTCCCTGACTTTGTAGGATTGACAATTGCAGTATATAACGGTAGAGAACATGTACCTGTTTATATTACAGAAGACATGGTAGGTCACAAACTAGGTGAATTCTCACCTACACGTACTTTCCGTGGACACGGCGCTGACAAGAAAGCAGCTAAGAAATAATGACGGAGGTTAATATGGAATCTAGAGCTATGGCAAATACGGTGCGTATTGCACCAAGAAAAGCAAGACTAGTTATTGATCTCATTAAGGGTCTAGAAATTAAAGAAGCGCAAGCAATCTTAAAATATACCCCTAAAGCTGCCGCTCCAATTATTTTAAAGGTGCTTAACAGTGCAGTCGCTAACGCGGATCATAACTACAACATGAATGTAAACAACTTATACATTAAAGAAGCGTTCGTCAATGAAGGCGTACGTATGAAGAGAATGATGCCAAATTCTAAAGGACAAGGCAACATTATCGTTAAAAAGACTAGCCACATTACAATTGTAGTGGCAGAAAGAGTTTAGGAGGATATACGATGGGTCAAAAAGTTAGTCCAGTCGGCTTACGCATAGGGATCACCCGTAACTGGGATGCTAAATGGTATGCAGAAAAAAATCAAGTTCCGGCTCTTTTAAAAGAAGATATTGAAATCAGAAAGTATTTAAAAGACACTTTCAAGAAGGCATCCGTTTCTCAAATCGAAATCGAACGTCTTAAAGGTAAAGCAAAAGACAGAGTTAAAGTAACTTTATACACTGCTAAACCTGGCGTTGTCATCGGTAGAGATGCAGAATCCAAAAATAAAGCAGTTAAAACACTTGAACACATGACTAAAAAGGAAATCATCCTTAACGTCGTTGAAGTGAAACGTTCAGAACTCAATGCAGAACTCGTTGCGCAAAGCATTGCTGAACAATTAGAAAACCGTGCATCTTTCCGCCGCGTACAAAAGATGGCTATGCAAAGAGCATTAAAAGCTGGAGCTAAAGGGGTTAAGACACTTGTGTCTGGACGTCTTGGCGGTGCTGAAATTGCTCGTAGCGAAGGCTACTCTGAAGGCCGCGTGCCACTACATACTCTACGTGCTGATATCGACTATGCAACTGCAGAAGCGATCACTACTTATGGTAAATTAGGCGTAAAAGTATGGATTTTTAAAGGCGAAGTTTTACCTGGTCAAAAGGTTAGAACTGAAGCTGCACCAAGAAGAGACAAGCGCAGTAAAGGAGGCAAGTAATTATGTTAATGCCAAAAAGAACTAAATTCCGCCGTCCTCATCGCGTCAGTTATGAAGGCTTGGCAAAAGGTAATCTTGAATTACAACACGGCACATGGGGCTTACAAGCTACCGAAGGTGCATGGGTAACTAACCGTCAAATCGAAGCTGCCCGTATTGCGATTACAAGACATATGAAACGTACAGGTAATGTATGGATCAATATTTTCCCACATTTAGCTAAAACTAAAAAACCTCTAGAAGTACGTATGGGTTCCGGTAAAGGTGCACCAGATTCATGGGTTGCTGTTGTTAAGACTGGCAAAATCATGTTTGAAGTTGCAGGCGTATCAGATGAAGTTGCACGCGAAGCGTTAAGACTTGCTACCCATAAACTTCCAGTGGCAGCAAAGATTATTCGTAAGGTAGGTGACCAATAATATGAAAGCGATCGAAATTCGTAAGATCAGCACTGCTGATTTAAACAAACGCATCAACGAATTAAAAATTGAATTATTCAACTTACGTTTTCAACTTGCAGTTGGTCAACTAGAAAATACCGCACGCATAAGACAAGTCAGAAAATTAATTGCACAAATGAAGACAATCATTAGTGAACGTAACGAATAAAGGAGGATACTATGGAAAGAAACAATAGAAAAGTGTTCACAGGAACTGTGGTATCAACCAAAATGCAAAAAACGATCACAGTGGTAGTTGACACATACAAAAATCACAGCTTATACGGGAAACGTGTTAAGGTTTCCAAAAAATATCATGTACACGACGAAAACAGTCTAGCGAAGGTTGGCGATGTTGTTACCATTATGGAAACAAGACCGCTATCCGCAACAAAGCGCTTCAGATTATTAGAAGTTGTTACGAAGGCAGAATAAGGAGGGACTATCATGATTCAACAAGAAACTAGATTAAACGTTGCTGACAATAGCGGCGCACGTGAAGTCTTAGTCATTAAAGTTTTAGGTGGTACCCGCCGTCGTTATGCTAACATCGGCGATGTAGTTGTTGTTGCAGTTAAAAAAGCAACTCCAGGCGGCATCGTTAAAAAAGGTGACGTAGCAAAAGCGGTTATCGTCAGAACCGTGTCTGGCTTAAGACGCGCTGATGGCTCATACATCAAATTTGATGACAATGCAGCTGTCATTATTAAAGAAGATTTAAACCCACGCGGAACCCGTATTTTCGGACCAGTGGCAAGAGAGCTTAGAGATAAGAACTTCATGAAGATTCTATCCCTTGCTCCAGAAGTATTATAAGGAGGACATCATGAATATTAAAGCTGGAGATACAGTTGTAGTTATCGCTGGTAAAGACAAATTTACTACTGATAAAAAAGGCAAAAAAGTCAAAACAACTGGTAAAGTATTAAAAGCATTTCCTGATGAAGACCGTGTCATCGTTGAAGGTGTCAATAAAGTTAAAAAACATGAAAGACCAACTCAACAAAATGAAAAGGGTCAAATCTTGGAAGTCGAAGCACCAATCCATGTATCTAACGTGATGATTCTCGATCCAAAGAAGAACGTTCCAACTCGCGTTGGTTACAAAGTCGTAGACGGTAAGAAAGTCCGTTATGCGAAAAAATCAGGCACTAGCCTTGATAAATAAGAAGGAGTTTGACTATGAGTAGATTAAGAGAAAAATACGAAAACCTCACCAAACCCGAATTAATGAAAGCATTCAACTATACTTCCGTCATGCAAGTACCAAAGATCGAAAAGATCGTTATTAACATGGGTATCGGCGACGCTGTAGCTAACCCTAAAGTGCTCGACGATGCAGTTGAAGAATTAGCAACCATCACTGGTCAAAAACCAGTCGTTACTAAAGCAAGAAAATCCATCGCGAACTTCAAACTTCGTGAAGGTATGCTAATCGGCTGCAAAGTAACCTTACGTGGTGAAAGAATGTATTATTTCTTGGATAAATTAGTTTCAGTATCACTTCCACGTGTAAGAGACTTCCGCGGTGTATCTAAAAATGCATTTGACGGTCGTGGTAACTACACACTAGGAATCAAAGAACAACTTATTTTCCCAGAAATCAATTTCGATAAAGTGAAAAAAGTACGTGGCATGGACATTGTCATCGTAACAACGGCGCAATCCGATGAAGAAGGTAAAGCATTACTAACTTCCCTTGGATTACCGTTTAAGAAATAGGAGAATAAACATGGCTAAAAAATCTATGATTGCGAAGCAACAACGCGTGGCTAAGTTTTCAACACAAGCTTACACAAGATGCACACGTTGTGGCCGTCCGCACGCAGTATACCAAAAATTTGGAATTTGCCGTATTTGTTTTCGCGAATTAGCCTATAAAGGCGAACTACCTGGCGTTAAAAAAGCTAGCTGGTAAGAAGGAGGAAATAATATGGTTATGACTGATCCAATCGCGGATTTACTAACACGTATCCGCAACGCGAATTCTATGCGTCATGAAACGGTTGAAATCCCTGCATCCAGACTTAAAGCAGACATTCTAAATGTCTTAAAACAAGAAGGTTTCATCGTAGATTTCGTATCTAAGAATGAAGCAGTAGGTTCAACTTTAGTGGTAACACTAAAATATGCCGCTAATAACGAACGCGTTATTAAAGGTTTAAAGAGGATATCGAAACCGGGCTTACGTGTGTACGCACAAGCTAGCCAATTACCTAAAGTTCTAAACGGACTTGGTATTGCGATTATTTCGACATCAAAAGGCATTCTTACAGATAGAGAAGCTAGAAAACAACAAATCGGTGGCGAAGTGCTCGCCTACGTTTGGTAATAGGGAGGATAACATATGTCACGTATAGGTAATAAAGTGATTATTGTTCCTGCTGGCGTTACCGTCACTGTAGGAGAAAACAACTTAGTCACAGTTAAAGGCCCTAAAGGCACTTTATCATTTCAATTTTCAGACCGTGTAGCGATTGAACAAAAAGACAATCACATTCACATTACTAGAGAATCTGACATCAACAACGACCGCAAGTTACATGGTACAACCAGAGCGTTACTTGCAAACATGGTTACAGGTGTTTCAACTGGATTTAGTAAATCCCTTGAAATCATCGGGGTTGGGTTCAGAGCCTCTGTTGAAGGTAAAAAGTTAGTCATCAACGCAGGTTATTCACATTTAGTTGAATTAGAAATTCCTGCCGGCGTGACTGTAGCGTTACCGAAGAATACAGAAGTTGTATTATCAGGTGCAGACAAGCAAGTCATTGGTGAATTTGCAGCAAACATTCGCAATATTCGTAAACCAGAACCTTACAAAGGCAAAGGTATTCGTTATAAAGGCGAAAATGTTCGTCGCAAAGAAGGCAAGACTGCTAAGAAGTAGTCGGAGGGCATATATATGATCAGTAAACAATCAAGCAATGTATCACGCCAAAAGAGACATTTACGTATTCGTCAAACTCTTTCTGGTACCGCAGCAAGACCTCGTTTAAGTGTATATCGCTCTAACACAGCATTCTATGCACAACTTATTGACGATGTAAACCAAACAACACTATTCGCAGCAAGAAGCCAAGAATTGAACTTAAAAGGTTCTAACATTGCAACTGCTTCTGCAGTAGGTAAATTGATCGCAGAACGCGCTATCGCAGGCGGCGTTACTGAGGTCGTGTTCGACAGAAGTGGTTATCTATACCACGGACGCGTTAAAGCGTTAGCCGAAGCAGCTAGAGCAGCTGGATTGAAATTCTAAGGAGGGTAATCATGCGTAAAGTTAGAGAAAAAGAAGTCGAATTATTCGAAGACCGCGTGGTGGCCATCAACCGCGTAACCAAAGTAGTTAAAGGTGGTAGACGTTTCAGATTCGCAGCACTAGTCGTTATTGGCGACCATAATGGTACCGTTGGGTTTGGCTTAGGCAAAGCTCAAGAAGTTCCAGATGCAATCAAAAAAGCTGTCGAAAATGCTAAAAAGAATTTAATTAAAGTTGCAGTTGTTAACAATACAATTCCACACGCTGTCACCGGAGAATTCGGTGCTGGTAAAGTATTCTTAAAACCTGCTGCTGAAGGTACCGGAGTTATCGCGGGTGGTGCGATTCGTACTGTCTGTGAATTAGCTGGTATCAACAATATTCTATCGAAATCTTTAGGATCTAAAGCTCCAATCAACATGGTTAGAGCTGCATTTGCTGGACTTGAATCGATGAGAACAAAAGAAGACATTGCTGCGCTTAGAGGCGTTGCAGTAGAAAGCTTGGTGTAAGACTATGACATTAGAAATTACATTAAAGAAGTCTTTAATTGGACGTAATCCTAATCAAGTTGCAACCGCTCATGCATTAGGTTTAAAGAAGTTAAATCAAACTGTAGTTAAAGAATCCAACGACGCGATCGTGGGTATGGTTAAAACCATTGCTCACCTAGTGGTTGTTAAAGAAATCGCGTAAGGAGGGACACACAAATGTTAAATGAATTAAGACCAAATGCAGGCGCACGTAAGAATCGTAAAAGACTCGGACGTGGTACAGCTACTGGCCAAGGTAAAACTGCTGGTAGAGGACAAAAAGGTCAAGGCGCTAGAACCGGCGGCGGTACTCGCTTAGGGTTTGAAGGTGGACAAATTCCTTTCTTCCAACGTCTTCCAAAACGTGGATTTTCCAACGTTAACCGTAAAGATTTTGCAATCATCAATTTAACACAACTCAATGTGTTTGAAGATGGCACCGTCGTTACACCAGAATTACTCTTAGAAACTAAACTCATTGGTAAATTACAATCAGGCGTTAAAGTGTTAGCCAACGGTGCGTTAGAAAAGAAATTAACCATCAAAGCAAACCACTTCTCTAAACAAGCCCTTGTTTTAATTGAACAAGCAGGCGGAACGGCTGAGGTAATCTAACATGTACCGTATCAAAGCGATATTTTCAAACGTACAACTTTTAAAAAGAATTGGTATTACTCTTGCATTGTTATTTATCTTCCGTATCACGACCTGGATTCCAATCCCGCTTATTGATACGTCAAGCATCACTGAATTCATCAGTGGTAATGACTTCTTAGCCATTTTAAATAACTTTACGGGTAATGCATTAGGACGTTTTTCCATCATGGCTATGGGTATATCGCCTTACATTACGGCGTCCATCGTAGTTCAAATGCTACAAATGGATATCGTGCCTGTTCTTAAAGAATGGAGCGAACAAGGCGAGACTGGTAAACAAAAACTTAACAGACTAACTCGTATTCTCGGTTTAGTCTTAGCATTTGTTCAGTCACTTGTATTATTACTTGGTTTAGGTGTCGCTGGTAGTGAATTCTTACCAGACATCTTAACACCTTCCCCAATCTTATATATTTATATGTCGTTAGTGGTTACTGCCGGTGCTGCATTCGCAATGTATATCGGTGACTTAATCACAAGAAAAGGCATTGGTAATGGTACAAGCTTACTTATCGTAGCTGGTATCATCACCTCATTACCTTCGATGATGACACTTCTTTGGACAAAATATATCACCAATGGCAATGGTGGATGGGACATCGTCTTATTCATCGCTGTCATCTTGATTTACTTAGTTGTACTTCTAGGTATTACTTTCCTTGAACTTGCGAAGAGAAGAATTCCAATTCAATACGCAAACCGTCAATCCGGTCAAGGCAAGACAACTTCCGATTTACCAATTAAGTTAAATACAGCTGGTGTTATCCCTGTCATCTTCGCATCGACTATCTTAAGTATTCCACTATCTATTTCTGGTATGTTCGGTTTATCAACATCCACATCGTTAGGTTCTTGGTTAGATCAAATTTTTAACTATCAACAACCGATTGGTTTCGTTCTATACATCGGACTCATCATTGTATTTACATTCTTCTACTCGTTCTTGATGTTAAATCCTGAAAAAGTAGCTGAAAACCTATCCAAATCTAATGCCTATATTCCAGGGGTTAGACCAGGTCTAGATACGCAAAACTATATTGCGAAATTGATGTTTAAGATTACCTTATTAGGTACAGTTTACCTTGTTATTCTAGCAGCAATGCCAATCGTTACTGCGGTAATATTTGGCTTTAACTCACAAGAATCGCAAGCAATCGTCCTTGGGGGTACTTCCTTACTCATCGTCGTAGGTGTTGCGATGGAAACTACAAACCAAATTGAAACAGAAGCAAATAATCAAGAATACAAAGGCATATTTTAAGCCAAACAAGAGAGAGGTATGAACCATGAGACTAATTATTATGGGCCCACCGGGCGTTGGCAAAGGATCACTTGCAAGTGATCTCACAAAGCATTATCATATACCTCATATTTCAACGGGAGAAATGTTTCGCGCCGAAATCAAGAAAGGTTCTCCCGTTGGGAAACTTGTTCAAAATCAGATCAATGCTGGCAAGTTTGTCAACGATTCATTAACAAATGACATCGTCCGCATTCGCTTACAAGCTAGAGATGTCAAGGAAGGCTTCCTCATGGATGGCTACCCTCGCAACCTTAGACAAGCGGAAGACTTCGATCATATTTTGATGCAATATGGTTGGACAGTAGATTATGTAATCTATTTAGACTCCCCAGAAGAAGTTATCTTAGACCGTATTACAGGTCGTCGAGTTTGCCCAACCTGTGGTAGAACGTACCATGTGCGTAACAACAAACCAAAAGTCGACGGGATTTGTGACAATGATCAAACCCCACTCGTTCAACGTCCTGATGACACCGTAGCAATCACCAAAGAACGTTTGGTTATTTACCATGACCAAACCCAACCAATCATTGAATATTACCGCAGTAAAGGCAATATCCTACACATCAATGGTAATGGTTCAATTGAAGAAGTGTCTAATCGCGTTATAGAAATTCTAGATGGTAAGAAATGATTACATTAAAATCACAAAGAGAAATTGACATCATGCGTGAAGCTGGCCGAATGGTTGCTCTAACGCGTGAAGAAGTAAAAAAACACATCAAACCAGGCATATCGACAAAGATGCTAGACGAGATTGCTGAAAACTACATTGTTTCCTTAGGCGGTAAACCGTCATTTAAAGGTTATAATGGATTTCCTGGGTCAGTCTGTCTATCGGTCAATGAAGTCGTCGTCCATGGGATACCTTCAGATAAAATTATTTTAAAAGAAGGCGATATTGTCACTCTAGATATTGGGGTGTACTATAAAGGGTATCATGCGGATAGCGCATGGACTTATCCAGTCGGTACGATTTCCGAAAAAGACCAACAACTTTTAGATGTTACGCTTGCTTCGCTCTATGAAGGGCTTAAACAAGCCGTTCCTGGCAATCGAGTATCGGATATATCCGCTGCGATTGAAGCCTATGTTAAGCCGTATGGCTACGGAATCGTTGAAGAATTCACCGGTCACGGCATAGGCAAACAATTGCATGAAGATCCTTACATCCCAAATTTCGGTAAACCTGGGATGGGTGCCTTATTAAAACCAGGCATGACATTCTGTGTCGAACCAATGGTTAATATCGGGACAAAACGCGTTAAGATTTTACAGGATAACTGGACTACAGTGACCATGGACAAATCAAAGAGTGCGCATTTTGAACATATGATCGCCATCACAGAGACTGGCTATCAAATATTAACCGAACTTTAAAGGAGGCTATTTATGGCAAGAGAAGATTTAATTGAAGTACAAGCAAAAGTAGTCGAAGTACTACCAAATACCAAATTTAAAGTTGAACTTGAAAATGGGCATGTGGTACTCGCACACGTATCCGGTAAAATCCGCATGAACAACATTCGCATTTTACCTGGTGATAGCGTAACAGTTGAGTTATCACCATATGATTTAACACGCGGCAGAATTACGTATCGCCGAAAGTAGGAGGAAATCAAATGAAAGTTAGAGCATCAGTGAAACCTATTTGCGACAAATGCAAAGTTGTAAAGCGCAAGGGTAGAGTAATGGTTATTTGTGAAAATCCAAAACACAAACAACGTCAAGGATAATAGGAGAATAATATGGCACGTATAGCAGGTATTGACATTCCACGCGACAAACGCGTAGTTATTAGCTTAACTTACGTTTTCGGGATCGGAAGAAGTCTATCAGAACAAATTTTAAAAGATGCTCACGTATCCGAAGATACAAGAGTTAAGGATTTAACAGAAGATGAACTAAACCGCATTCGTACTGAAGTAGCTAAATACCAAGTCGAAGGTGATTTAAGAAGAGAAGTTTCATTAAACATCAAACGTTTAATGGAAATCAGTTCATATCGTGGAATTCGTCATAGAAAAGGTTTACCAGTAAGAGGACAAAACACAAGAACAAATGCGCGTACTCGTAAAGGTAAAGCTAAGACTATCGCGAATAAGAAGAAATAAGGAGGGTCATCATGGCAGGTAAAAAAACAACTAAACGTCGTGTAAAGAAGAATATTCCGCTTGGAATGGCTCACATTCATACCACGTTTAATAATACAATCGTCACCATCACTGACCAAGGCGGTAATGCTATCGCTTGGAGTAGTGCAGGTGCATTAGGTTTCAAAGGTTCCCGTAAATCTACACCATTTGCTGCACAAATGTCAGCAGAAGCTGCAGCTAAGGCTGCAATCGATCAAGGTGTTATCAAAGTTGATGTGTCTGTAAAAGGTCCAGGCCCAGGTAGAGAAGCTGCAATTCGTTCTATCCAAGCTGCAGGTCTTGAAATCACATCGATCAAAGACGTTACACCAGTACCACACAACGGATGCCGCCCACCGAAACGTCCTCGTGGATAATATCTATAACAACTAAAGGAGGTAATCATTTTGCAAGATCTTAAGTTTTCGAAACCAGAAGTAAAGGTTGAGTCTATTTCAGGCGATAATACCAAAGCAATTTGTACTATCAGCCCGCTCGAAAGAGGCTATGGGATTACCATTGGTAACTCACTACGTCGTGTACTTTTATCATCGTTACCTGGCGCTGCGATTGTCAATGTCAAAATCGAAGGTGCTGAACACGAATTCTCTACACTTGAAGGTGTCATGGAAGACGTAATGAGTATTGTTTTGAATCTTAAAAAAGTGGTTTTATCTGTAGATTCTACAGATCCAAATTTCGAAAAAGAAATTGAAATCCACCAAAACGGTGCAGGTGTCGTTACCGCTTCAGATATTATTCATGACAGTGATATAAAGATTATTAACCCTGACCAAGTCATCGCGACTGTGGTTGAAGGTGGTAAATTATCGATGTATATGACCGTCAGACGTGGTATTGGGTATGTAGGTTCTGTGAAGAATAAAGTATACTCCAATTCAGTCGGCGTCATCGCGATCGACTCGATCTATACACCGATCAATCGTGTTGCTTACGAAGTTGAAAAAACACGTGTCAACAACGATGCTGATTATGACAAATTGATTATGGAAGTTGAAACCAATGGCGCTATTAAGGCTCATGAAGCTTTATCCCTAGCTGCTAAGATGATGATTGATTATCTATCCGTCATCGTTGATTTGGACGCAACCACCCATGACATCAGTTTCATGTCTGAAAAAGTAAGTGAAACCAACACTCACAAGCTTGAAAAACCGATTGAAGAATTGGATTTATCCGTTCGTTCATTCAACTGCTTAAAGAGAGCTGGTATCAACACTCTAGCAGAATTAACTAAGAAGACTGAAGAAGAAATGATGCGCGTCCGTAACTTAGGACGTAAGTCATTAAAAGAAGTAAAAGAGAAGTTAGAAGATTTAGGTTTAAGTTTTGCTGCTGGTTATGCTAACGGTAGAAAACTAGACGTTGCTTCTGACGATGACAACGAATAAGGAGAACTACTATGGCAGGATATAGCAGATTAAGACGTAACAGCTCACAAAGAAGAGCACTTCTTAGAGATTTGGTTACAGACTTAATTATTCATGGACAAATTGAAACCACAGAAGCTAAAGCTAAAGAACTCAGCAAACTTGCTGACAAGATGGTCACCCTTGGTAAGAAAGGCACATTAGCTGCTAGACGCCAAGCTTTAACAATTGTTAGAGACGAACTTGTCAAAGAAGGACAAACTGCAGTTCAAAAGCTATTTGGTGAAATTGCCCCTAAGTTTAAAGATCGTAACGGTGGTTACACCCGCGTGATCAAAACGTTGCCACGTCTTGGTGATTCAGCCCCTATGGCAATCATCCAATTTGTGGAATAGTTTTTAAAACCAACAACACATACACAGAAGTCATTTGATTTCTGTGTTTTTGTTTTTTGTACGTTTTTCTTAATAATAATAAGATAAAATGTTATACTATTCATAAATTAATAGGAGGTAATCTCATGAAATTTCAAGATTACAAATATCAAAGACCCGATGTCGAAGCCATCAAATCCAAATATGTTGAATTAACAGAAGCTTTTAAAGCTGCTAAATCTGCGAAAGTACAAGCGGATATTATTAAACAAGTGTTTGGCTTAATGGATGAAGTCGATACGATTTATCAACTCGTGTCCATTCGTTATTCATTA
>CAZXLG010000026.1:14402-19092 GCA_964641335.1 uncultured Paracholeplasma sp. | reverse complement strand
TTTTATTAATTTGTTTTTCCCTAATGTTAGTAGGTTGTCAAGAAAAACCCCCTGTTATAGATGATAACCCAGTAGAGGTTACTTATAAGTATACCTATGACTTAACCCTTGAAAACTATACGAAGTACATCGTATTTAGACACCATCATTTAGACCAAGTCCAAGGCGATAAGCAAATCGAAGTGTTCTTTGAAACCAAATATCCCAATGGGATTATGGTCGATATCGAAGCGACTGTTTTCTTACAAACTGAAATGATTTTTTTTGACAGTACCTTTCATGAAGATGAATTCCCCATTCGTTTTACTGAACTTGCTCAAAGTAGAGAAGTACTGACCTATTCCGCACTAAAGCAGTTCAGATTGATTGCAGTAACGGAAATATCAGGGAAAGTGAAAACCAATGACGAAACCGTTGCTTTAGCGGATCAAGCGAATATGCAAGCCAAACAAGGCTTGGATATGATGGTTGCTAAATTTGATCAACCGTATGACACCTTCTCAACAGAAACCTATATCCATGTTAAAGAGGGTGGTGAAACCACTACGAGCGTTATTAAAACAACCAGTCGTAAAGACCCCTATTATAGTGAATCCATCAGCAGTGATTTGAGTGGTTCACTCATCCAAGAAAATGAAGATGGCGACTTTGAAGTGTTTGCTTTAAGTCAATATCAAGTCAATAAGTATTATCAAAAAGTTTTGGTTATACCTAAAGAAGACATGGAACCAGAAGAAGATGGTTTATTTGAACTTAGTGATGCTTGGACCTATCGTGTTGAAAATGGGGATTATGTAGTTAGTGGTTCTAGTGTTGACTTATTTGGACTCATCTTTGACGATGAAACAACCCTGAGTCAGTGGTTAACGATTGTGGGTAATCAAGCCGTTGAAATCACATTCTCCGATTTGGAAACAAGACTTCTAATATCTATTCAATTCTATATCGGCTTCAATCTGGTGACGATTGAAACCTATTATAGTTTTAATACTTTTAATCCCATCAACCTATCGAATTATATTGAATTACCACCTAATGATAAAAATCTAGCAGATACACCCATCGATTTAAGTATTACACGTAAGGGGTATATTGAACCGTACATGACTTACTATTATCAATTTGAAGTCTTAGAAGCTGGTGTATATGATGTCACGTATACTTCGCCAGCCTTTTATGGTATTGAAGATGAATTGGGTAATCACATCAATACCGTGTCTGTCTATTACTTGGACAGATACCAATTAGAACCTGGTATTTATTATCTAAAGGTATTTTCTGATCGTACTTATATTATCAATTATCAAATTAGAGTGAATCAAGTGCTTCAATAAAAACATTTTGTCATAAGCCATATGGACAATAAGTCGGACATACATAAAAAAAGGATTAATCTCGATGATAAAGAGGTTAATCCTTTTTGATTAAAGTGTACAAAATATCGTGTAACAATTCTTCACTATGAATGGAATCTTTGTTAATAGTCATGTAATAGTCTAGAGTTTCATCAAATCGCTGAGTATATCCAAAATGATTAAAACCACCTGATTCATAAATACTTAATGCATAAGGGTGATTATTTTCGTCTAATGTGGTAAACTCAGATTCATTTAACCCTTTTGACCATAAAGATGTTGAATTAATGGGTAAAAATTGTTCTGATAAAGTAAAGTCGTTTAATAAAACACTAGGGAGTATTAATATATCAGCACTTAATATGCCTTGGGTCATTAGTTGTGTTGAATAATAGGGATCATCATAAGCCATATAGGTTATGATGATTTTTTTTATCCCATAACTAGATAAATCATTTAATAGTTGTTCTTCAAGATCATAGGTAGATAAGTAATCACTCGTCAGGAATAGATGAATGGTCTCTGATGGCTTGGGTTTAAATACTTGGTTATAAATCCAGTTCCAAACCAGTAAAACACTCAGTGTTATTAGAATCAAACGGAGTATAGAATAATTTAATTTACGCATGTGATACCCCCATCACGAAGCGGTCACACAAGTCCGATTGATATTCTTGATTTAGTAAAAGTTGATTAATATCCACTACAGTAGGTATACAGACTTTAACATGTGTTTGATCCATCAGAACTTCTAACTCATAAAAAGCGACTTTTTCGATTGTAACGGGTGATGGATAAATTGTCAGTAATGTAAATTGAACTGTTTTATTTGGTTTATGGGTTTCAATAAAACGATTTATTCGGATTTTTTTGAGAATTGGATTACTGATAATTAAATCTACGCCCATTAAAATTACCAAAGATAAACCAATATTTAATCCAAATGATAAGTTTTTACCTAAAGATGGAACAAGTGACAAAATCCAAATTGAGCCCGAGATTAAAAGCACAGTTAAACCTAATACAACCAACCACCAAACACGAATTTCTTTGTTTAACTTTTGATGAAACGCATGATCTAATTTAATCATCGGTTGTCACCTTCTTACTCATAGATTGGATTTGACCATTATCCATGGTCACTATAGTATCACCTAAAGTAGATGAATCCAGTTCGCGATGGGTAACAATCACCATAGTTAATCGTAGTTTGGTTTGGATATCTTTAAGCAGTTGGGTTAAAATCAAGGCTGTTTTGATATCTAAGTTTGAAAAAGGTTCATCCATCAATAAAATGCTCGGTTGTTTGATTAATGCCCGCCCTATCGCAACTTTTTGTTGTTGACCACCAGATAATACTTTTGGTTTCCTCGATAGTAGTAGTTCGATATCGAGGAGTTTTGCGATATCGAAGACACGACGTTTCATTTCTTCAACTGGGACACCCGCTTGTTTTAAAGGATAAGCTAGGTTATCAAAGATGGTCATATGGGGATATAAAACAATGGACTGTGAGATATAACCAAGATGTCGTTCATTTGAATCTAGGTGTGTGACATCACGGTCGTTGATATAAAGATGACCTTCTTCAGGTTTTAATAATCCAGCAATCACTTTTAATAGCGTAGATTTCCCACAACCAGATGGACCTTGAACAATCGTTATTTGTTCACTAGGGATGATTAAGTTTAATTCATTGAGAGCGGCTATTGCACTCTGTTTATGGATGTAATATTTACTGACGTTAACTAACCTTATGTCACTCATGAGACCACAACCCCTTACGATAAATCTCTTTAAAGTGAAGCTGATTGATGGTTTGGTCATAGATATCAAACGCATATTCGATGACTATGAGTAACTCAACCGGTAATATAACCACGATTAATAATAGGACTATGATAATAAATCCAATGTCATAAGATACAAATAAAGCTAACCAAGGCATAAAGATTAAAGCTAAGAGGATTGTTTTAAAAAAATAGCGTAATGCGTACATGAAGGCGTTTTTATATAAACCACGCCAAGTTAACGTATAAAGCATATTTTGAGTAATCACATAAAAGATGATGAGGAAACAGAAGACGATAACCACAATCATCATGACAATCGCGAGATTCATTGACCATGTATTGGATGTGAAGTAACTACCTCTAAAAACATACTGAGCGATGAAGTTGAGAAGACCGATTATGAGTAAGGAGAAGACTGTGTGAGTCCCATAGGATTTGACACCTTGTTTAAAATCTGATCCAAAAAAAAGAGGATTTTGCCAAATAAGATTCCTAAGGATACGTAATACGCCAGATAAACCAATCCCACTGAACATGAGGAGTGGAATCAAGATCAAATTGGTGGTATTCGTCGTTCGGTAGATTTCTAAGGCAGCGTATTCTTTGGTGATATTACCTAATTCATAAGCAAGATTGATTTCGTATAAAGTAATATTAGTCAGAAAGGTATGAATGAGGATGGGTAAAGAAAAAAACAACAAAGCGAATCCAATCTTAAGTAAGGTTAACCACTGATTGGTCAATATATCTTTAATGGATTGGATACGCGTTCCTGGTAGTTGAGTAATATCAAAATCTTGACTGGCTGTTTTATTTTTAAATAGCATTTTAACACCTCAAGATAGACTACATTCATTGTAACGGTTATTGATAACTGAGTCAATAAATCACTTGTCTTTTTTGTAAAAGGGCTTTCATTGTTTGTTGACAACGGTATTTTAGCATGCTATAATCAAAATGTAAAGCGGTTTACTAATAAGAAAAGAGTGATTTTGTGCGTATTTATGTCATTGGTTCCCTAAATATGGATTTGGTCATACAAACAAATAAATATCCCAAATTAGGGGAAACAGTCGAAGGGTTTGGATTTATGACAAACCCCGGAGGTAAAGGGGCTAATCAAGCCGTTGCCTGTGCAAGAAATGGCGCAGACACCTACATGGTAGGGGCTGTAGGCACCCATTTTGGACAAGAATTACGTCAAGCACTTCAGAGATATGGTGTCCACCAGGAGTATGTCAAAGATATAGAGGACATCTCAAGTGGGATAGCATTAATTACACTAGCTGAACATGATAACGCCATAGTATTAGATGCAGGTGCGAACGCCCACGTATGCAATCCTGATATTGATGTTGCGTTAGAACAGGCAAAACCAAACGACTTTGTGTTATTTCAAAACGAAATACCCCATGAGACCGTATCATATGCCTTAAAACTAGCGAAATCAAAACAAATGATTACGGTGGTTAATCCAGCACCCGCGAGAACATTTAATCCAGAAGATTTCAAATACATGGATTACCTTGTTCTCAATCAATC
>CAZXLG010000026.1:7232-14302 GCA_964641335.1 uncultured Paracholeplasma sp. | reverse complement strand
GCCATGCAATACGCCTCTGCAGCGGCTGCGTTAACCATCACAAAGAAAGGTGCTCAACAATCCATTCCTTCAAAAGAAGAAGTAATCCAGTTTATGAGCCATAATCCAAGATGAAAAAGAAAACCACAACACTCAAAGATGTGGCTATATCCTGTGGGGTATCCTCCACAGCGGTATCGCTAGTCTTAAATAATAAACCCAGCAATCTTTCAGAAAAAACCAAAGAGTTGATCAAAGAAACAGCAGCTAAGTTAGGCTATCGTCCTGACCCAACGGCACGATCTCTCGCAACCAAGAAAACCAATACCATTGGGGTCATCATCCCTGACATCTCAAACGCCTTCTTCTCAGAAGCCGTTAGACACATCCAAGTCGAACTTTCTAAATATGGCTATGACATGTTCTTATGTAATACCGAAGAAAAATACGCCAATGACTTAAAGTATCTAGAACTCCTCATCAGTCGTAATGTGGATGGACTCATTTTAACGATGTCCGCTGAATCGTTAACAATGGATCATCAAGATACGATTAAATCGATGTTGAAAGAATCCAAAATACCCTATGTCTTATTTGACCGATTCTTTGAAGGGAACGAATCAAAAGTATATGTAGACAATGAAGCCAGCGGCTATGAAATGACAAAACACTTACTACAAAACGGGCATACCAATATTGGTGTCATTACAGGACCCCTTGTCTTAAATAGCTCCCGCGACCGCTTAAAAGGGGTCAAACGAGCACTTAAAGAATCAGGTATAGAACTCGAAAAAGATAATGTAGTCACAGGTTTCTATGATATGGAAACCGGTCGTATCGGTGGTAAAAAATTACTCAATCAAGTATCTGCAATCTTCGCCTTCAACGATCTTCAAGCTTTTGGTGTTATTGAAACAGCTAAACAACTTGGTAAACAAATTCCACAGGATGTTAGTTTAGTAGGGTTTGACGATATATTCTATTCAGCGATTCTTGAAACCCAACTTACCACCGTCAGACAACCCATTTATGATATGTCCAAAGCTATCAGTGATTTACTGATGAAGATGGTATCTGATATTGAACATCATGAAGTGATTAAATTACCCGCAGTATTGATTCAACGAAACAGTGTTAAAAAAATCTAGTATTTGAAGAGGCATTATGAAAGCTAAACCGATTGCCATCTATTCGATTGATGGTACCAAACTGAATCGCACCATTCCAAAGACAAAGAAGACATGGAACACCAACGATTTTATCCTAATAGGGATGGCAATGTTGTCAGTTGTCTTTTTGGCTGTGTTTGCATACGCACCGCTATATGGCTTAGTATTAGCCTTTAAAGCAGGGGATGGTTATTTAAACATCATGAACGCGATTAACCAAGCCCCATTCATAGGTTTAGCAAACTTTAAAGATTTCTTAGCCGACCCTGATTTCAAAAACATCATGGTGAATACCTTAGGGCTCAACATCTTACAGTTACTCATTAACTTCCCTGCCCCGATTATCTTCGCCATATTGATGAGCGAATTATTATCGGACCGTTTTAAAAAGACCGTCCAAACAGTTACGTTCTTCCCGCATTTCATCTCGTGGGTCATCTTTGGTGGGATATTCCTATCTTTACTCGATTTCGAAACAGGGATTGTGAATAACCTATTTATGGATTTGGGCATCATCAAACAACCTTTAGATATTTTAGGCGGCGAACAATACTTCTTTGGACTCATCATCACCACATCCATCATTAAAGGTGTTGGTTGGGGTTCAGTCATATATGTGGCCGCGATCTCTGGGATTCCACAAGAACTATATGAAGCAGCCAAAATCGATGGAGCGAACCGTCTTCAACGAATCTTCCACATCACGATTCCATCCATCGCACCGACGATTGTACTCTTCTTTATTTTATCGATTGCCGGTATCCTCAATAACGGGATTGAACACTTGTGGGTATTCCAAAATGCGAATAACATCTTGCGCAGCGAAGTCTTAGATACATTCATCTATAAATACGGGATACCACAATGGCGTTATAGCTACGCCACCGCGATAGGGATGTTGAAATCGATCATATCCTTAGCATTGCTCATCTTTAGCAATACGATTCTTAAAAAAGTGACTGGAAAGGGGATTTATTAATCATGAAACCACTTTTTCAGTTCAACCATTTATCAAAAGAAAATCTGTATAAATTATTGAAGTTACTCAGCATTTTCTTCATGATGAGTACCCTATTCTTACTCTACACTTCGAATATCGATATTGATGAAGGGGATGCAAGTCTCTATCAAACACTCGATCAATTAGCGATTCTAAGTGTGATTCTACTGATGGTTGTGTTGGTACCTACTGTATGGTTAGGTATTATCCTCTATAAAGAAAAGAAGGAAAAAAACAAACACATCCGTAAATCCAAACTCAATAAGCAAATTACCTTGTTCGATGTGATCAACACCTCGATCATGACTGTATTTATGTTGTTATGTATATACCCATTGGTTTATGTATTGGCAGGTTCCTTTAACCAAGGTGCAGACTATACTGCCGGTGGTGTCTACTTTTTACCAAGATTATTCACCTTTGAAAACTACAAAGTGGTTTTAACCAATAAAGGTCTATGGCAAGGCTATTCTGTAACGATTTCAAGAACACTGATTGGAACCCTCACCGCACTGATATTCACCTCGATTGTGGGCTATGCGATGTCAAGACCCAATCTACGCTATAAAAAAGTATTTTACTGGATCAATATCTTCACGATGTTCTTTGGTGGGGGATTAATTCCTTACTTCTTAATCATTCGTAGTATTGGTTTATACAATCATTTCTTAGTGTATATCATCCCAGGGCTTTACTCAGTATACAATATGATCATTTTCAGCAGTTTCTTTAGAAGTATTTCAGATGAACTGCATGAAGCCGCACTGATGGATGGGGCGAATGAGTTTAGAATTTACTGGCAAATTTACTTACCACTATCTAAACCCGTATTGGCGACTGTTGCGTTATGGTTAGCCATTGGACACTGGAACTCGTATTTCGATACGATGATCTATACCCATAGCCCAAATTTACAGACGTTACAGTATTTCTTATTAAAAGCCATTCAAACAGCAACCCTGACTGAAGGTATGCCAGCGGAAATGATGTTGAGATTATCACCAAAGACATTATCATTAGCGGCCATTATTATATCGATGATTCCTGTACTCTTTTTCTTCCCATTCGTTCGGAAGAACTTCCAGTCAGGGATTATGATTGGATCATTAAAAGGATAATCAAGGAGGTTATTATGAACAGGTTTAAACGTATTTTTACTGCCCTAATCTTGCTTACATTTGTAAGTGTATTGGCGGCGTGTGGTGGGACAAACGTCCCGATTGATGAAGATAATATGGCAGTCATCCAGTATCCAGATTTTCCGTTAACAGGTAATGATAAAAACAGCTGGGAATACTTAGATGGACAAACAGATTTAACCATCAATTGGTATGTTGATGTTGCGAGTTGGAACCCACCAACTGGACTCGATATCGTAAGTCAAATCATCAAAGAAAAAACAGGGATTGAAGTTATTTTTGATACCCCTGTTACCGATGATGGACAAAAACTAGCCACCATGATTGCAGGTGGGGATTTACCCGATGTCATATCGATCCCAACCAACCGTACCCAAACGATTACAAGCTTAGCTCAACAAGGGTATGTGTACGACATTAATACCTTGTCACAACGTTGGGCACCTAGTTTAATGAATCATTTACCCGAAGACGTTTTAGAATGGTGGAGTTATGGTAATGGTAAGACTTACGGTATTCCAAACCACTATTATTCTTATGAAGATATTCCTGAAGGTCAACTTCAACCGAATGGTGGCATGATGGTCCGTGAAGATATCTTTAATGCATGGCAAACCTATGTGGAACAAAACCTAAAAGATAACAACGGTATGGTAACTTATACCGGCTTACGCGGTGGACAAAAACAAGTGCCATGGCAAGGTTATATCACCACACCAGAAGGCTTTAAACAAGCGGCAATCTGGGCATTACAAAACTATGCAAGTTCACTAACCACCGGGTTACAACTATCCCAATTTAGAGCGGACGGTTCAGCTTCATTAGAATGGTTATCCCAATTCTTCGCGATTCCATTTGAAGATGAACAAGGCAATTATATTTATCAGTTTACAGAACAAGCGTATGCAGATATGCTTTATTACTTAAATGACTTGTATTTAGCGGGAGTAATTTCACCAGCAAACTTTACTCAAGATTATGATGGTGTCGGTTCAGTCATCGCGAGTGGTAAAGCCTTCGCAACCCTCGTGACCCCACAAGACTATCAAATTCACTTTACGACAGCCAAAGATGGTGGTTATACCTATAAGAGTATGTATATTACGAATGAAAATGGGGACGCACCTGTATTATCGGATATCCGTGGTTATGGTTATATGTTCAATATGATTACCACAGACGCTGATAGACCTGATATGATCATCAAACTCTTTGATTTCTTAACATCCAAAGAAGGACAACGTCTCATTTCAATGGGACCAGAAGGCGTCACTTGGAACTGGACGAATGGTCTAGATAGTTCAATCGTCTACACAGATACTTACCTTCAAGAAAAAGCCAATTCACAAACTTCTAAATATGGCTTACTCCAATTCGACTTACTCATTAACTGGCAATACTATGATAACGTCCAACCAAAGACCAATCATGGTAAGACTGAAGCAGAACTATTTAGAACCAACCTTAAACGTCCGTTAACGGTCTATGCGTATGACTACAACGCGATGGCCTTTGTCGTAGACGCCACTGACCCACGGTTCCAAACCTATAACAATAACCTTACGAGAATCGAAACCACGATCGGAACTCAGTTACCTAAGATTATTCGAGCGACAAGTCGTGCTCAAGCGGAAAGTATTTATAACAGTACTGTTTCAGCTATTGAAGCCAGAGGTTTATCCATGGTAATCGAAATGAACAGTGAAGCCTTTTTGAAAGCCAAAGAAAAACTAGGTATTACTGTTGCATGGCCACCCTATCAAACGAATTACGTGAATCCACTCAACCGACTTCAACCGAATGGCGATATTACCAAGTATAGAGGCTATTAATATGAAAAAAATCAAAATGATTTTAGATACCGATATCGGTGACGATATCGATGATGCATTCGCATTAGCATTCTCATTGAGTCATCCGAATTTAGAACTTGTGGGTGTTACGACGGTGTTCAAGCATACAGTAGCGAGAGCCCATCAAGTCAGTAAGTTATTCGATACATTAGGCATTAAAGATATACCTATATGTGCAGGGATTTCCAATCCGATTAAAGAACCCATTCACTATTTTGATAAAGACATTAAGAATGAGTTTGGTGTGGTGATGCCACCACAATACGAAGAAGCTTACAGCAAATATCCGATTTCAAAAGAAAAAGCAGTAGACTTCATCATTCGTAAAGCCCATGAACTCAAGGGCGAATTGGTGCTGGTACCCATCGGTCCACTCACCAATATCGCAACCGCGATTAAACAAGAACCTAAATTGAAAGATCTCATTCAAAAGATTGTTCTTATGGGGGGGTGGACAACGAACCCAACCCCGGAATGGAATATCTTATGTGACCCAGAAGCGGCAGACATCGTCTTTAAAAGTGGTATACCCGTGTTATGTGTAGGGTTGGATGTGACACTCCAATGTACTCTTGAAAAAGATTACTTAGATTTAGTACATCACCATCCAAGTCCTCAAAGCAAGTTGTTATCACTTTGGTTTCATCGTTGGGTAGAACACTTTCACTTTGATAAGAGCGTGATGCATGACCCACTCGCGGTCGCAACTCTCGTGAGTGATGTCTGTGTATTTGAAAAGAAAAAAGTCTCCGTGGACTTAATCCATAAACGGGGCGGAATCCTCGTGGATCAAGAGGATGGGGTCTTACTCAATGTCGCCACGAAAGTGGATAAAGAAGCGTTTTACCGTTTATTTAAAGAAACATTATTCAAGGCTTAACTATACCGCATAGGTATATAAAACATAGGAGGATAATATGATTCAATCAAAAGTCGTTCGGTTTTTAAAGCTTTCGGTTTTGATGCTTTTATTAAGTAGTTTTGCAGTCATGATTTATGCAGAACAAAGCGTATCATACCCGTTTAAAAAGGGCGAACAAGCACTAACCAATGGTGTAACTTGGACTGGGCCAGAACAACAAATCACACACTGGCAATTCCTTCAAGTTTCATTTGATCAAACGACCGTCAACTTATCACAAGCTGGCTATCTCGCGATCCAAATGAAGATGGATAAAGGTTCACCAGGACTTACGTATGGATTAATCGAAAACGGCGACCGTTTTGGTACAGCTGGTGTTCCGGATGCGACAAAAGAAGTCTTCTTTATGAATGAAGATGGTTCTATTGAGTCGCTAGGAAATATTATGTATGGCGCAGTTTGGGTTCCTGAAGGCAAACGAGGCGCACTATTATTACCGATGAGTTCTCTTGGATGGCAATGGAATAACAACAACAGCCAATTGAATAATGTTCAACATTTTTACATCACAACCAATAGTCAATTCAATTTTAATTGGGAGATTTCAATTGGGGAAATTGGTATTTATGATCAATCACCAGCCACTGGTGGTACATTTACAAAATTACTCGATTTATCCGTAATGAATAAACCGAGCAAGTATTATGTAGATTCAACCGTTGTAGATTCCTTAAAACCGATTCTACCAACCTATCCACATAAGACAACCGATACAGCATTTAATGGTGGTGTAACTTGGAAACACACCGGTACTACCCCATCAGCAAATGATACGTATCAAGCTTTATTCCTAAACTTCGCAGAACCAGTCAATCTATCGAATGCTGCTTATTTAGCGATTCAATTCCGCGCTGATTTAGGTGCACCAGGGATGACAATCGGTATTGAAGCCGGTAGTGATCGTTATGCAACCTATCTTGATGGCAAACCAGTTTATTTGATGAATCCAGAAGGTAGAGTCACCCAACTCACCTCTGTACTTTATGCTTCTGTCAGTGCACCACAAGA
>CAZXLG010000026.1:2556-7132 GCA_964641335.1 uncultured Paracholeplasma sp. | reverse complement strand
GTCAACAACTATCCAATTGAAACAGGCGAAAAAGCCTTCAATGGTGGTCAACGTTGGACTGGCCCAGCACAAGCTTCTACAGCAGACACTTGGGAAACCCTATTTGTAAACTTTAAGACACCAGTCGATCTTTCAGGTGCTGAATACTTAGCGATTCAATACCGTGCAGATAAAGGTATGCCAGGGTTAACCTTTGGTATTGAAAACCAAGGTACACGCTATAGCGCTCATGTTGATGGTGATCCTGTATTCTTTATGAGTGAAACCACACTTGAATATAAAGCTTTACCAAATATTTTATATGGTGCTGCAAACATCGCTGAAGGCAATGTCGGATTACTCATTATTCCAATGTCATCCTTGAAATACCAATTTGGTAATCAAGCAAACACATTAGCAGCAATCAATAACTTCTTAGTAACAACCAATTCAGTCTACAACTTTAACTTTGAAATTTCGATTGGTAAAGTGGGTTACTTTGATGGTCATCCAGAAAATGAAGCGACAAACTACCATCCAATTGAGGTTGAATACTTCTACAATGGTGGACCAAATATGACTATGGAACTCATCGATGTTCAAGACTGGAAGATTGCTGATGAAACAGACTATCCAGCAAGAACTGGTGAAAATGCTTATCAAAATGGTAAGATTTGGGTTTCTCCAGGTACAGGTTCTACAGTGGATGATTTCCAAACCCTAACCGTTAAATTTGACCAAGCTACCGTTGATTTTAGTAATGCTTCATACTTAGCGATTCAAATGTCAAACGTCTTAGGTAATCCAGGATTAACCTACGCCCTTAAGTCAGGCAACAGTGAATACTCTATCGCTGGTGTTCCAGATGGATCTAAGATCTATTACATCAAAGAAGATGGTACGATTGCTACTGCAACCCAAGTTCTTTATAGTGCAGTCACCACCAGCATTACCTCAGGTGTCTTACTCATCCCGATGTCGGCGATGAATTTCACCTCAGACCCAGGTTCCAACTCTCTAGCTACCATCAGTGAATTAGTCATATCGACCAACCGTCGTTATAACTATAATTTCCAATTCAAGATTGGTGAAATTGGTTTCTATACCGGTGAAATTGGTACGATTGATGAAGTCTACACGAAAGTGCTCGATTTATCTTCACCTAAATCTAATCAATTCATGATTGCAGGTTCTGTATCCAATGAATCTACCCTCATTGAAACATTCAAAGAAAGAACCGAATATGGTGATACCATCATCAGCTTTACAGCAACCGGTAAGACCCCATCCAACTTTGGTATTTGGACAGGTGGATCGTATGGATTTGTTGAAATGACTTTAGACTCTTATGGCGATCAAGCCATCAAAGTTAAAGCAACCGGTAGTAACCCAGTAGGTGACGCTTATACAGCGATTGATATCGCCCCTACCGGTGGATTCTCTTGGGCAGATGCTGAAGGGATTACATTCTGGGCAAGAAATGATTCAAATGGTGAAGTATCCTTTAATGTCGAAGTTGACAATAAGATTACATCATCCGGTATTTCTGATAGATTCAATATCAAACAAGGTCATCGTTATTACTTATATGATATTAATACAGGCAAGACGATGATTTATATGACTAAACCAGTAGCAACCCTTCCAGTCGGATTTGAGGGTTGGGTTCGTGTACCATTCTCAGCATTCTTTAGAGCTGATTGGAGTAACAATGGCGTCACTAAAGAACAGTTCATGAAGACCGGTACAACAGTAACTTACTTAGCTATTACCATTCATTCCTCTACGTACTTGAACATGCAATTCTCACTCAATAAGTTTGGTGCTTATTATACAGACCCATCCTTCTTATCTGCGTATGTTGAAGCTACAGTAGATCGTAAGTCAATTCCAGATTTAATGGAAATCATTGAGGAGGCTTAACCCATGAAAAAATATATCGCTCTATTCGTGATGGTTTTATTCTCAGCCTTATTGGTTGCTTGTAATAATACCCCAAAGATTGATTTTAATGCGGTTGTGCCTACTGAAATCACTGTAGGAGATTCTTTTACAGTCACTGCTAAAGATTTAAAAGATAATGCGATTGGTTCTGCTTTATTATCGGTTACTGTGAAATCAGGTGCATCCTTAGTCACAGTGAGTGGTTTAACAGTTCAAGCGATTGGTGCAGGGAGTGTGACCATCACCGTCGTTTATGCTGATAAAGACCAAACCAAATCAAAAGATTATACATTTACCATTAACCCTAGACCAGTTGTTTATGGTTTACCTGAACCAGCCCTCGGATTCTACATGAAAGATGCAGACATCATCCAAGAAGGCAATAATCGTTATTTAGTGTATACAACCAACAGCGCAAGCGGTGAAGAAGATAATGTCATCGCTCTAAGAAAAGGCGTATTCTCTGCGGGGAACGGATATGCTTATGGTGCTGAAACTGTTGTTTTAACGCCATCAGCCAGTGGTTGGGACCAATTTATTAGTGCACCAAGTATCGTTAAAGGGGATTTTAGCTTTAATAGCACAAACTATACATATTTAATGGCTTATCAAGGTACTAACCTATCTTCAGAAACCAGCTATAGCATTGGCTTAGCCGTATCCAATAACCCTGAAGGTAGTTGGGTTAAAGTTGGGTCTGCACCAGTACTAGAATACAACCGTACCGTGTACGGTGAATCCTATGCTGGATTCTACGCACCAAGCCTAGTGAATTTAAACAAAGATAACCTCATTCGTTTATTCTTCACATGGGCTGATGCGTTTGGTCATTTCACGTATTTCGTAGATTTTGACGCAGCTAATTTAGGCAGTATCGATCTATCTGGTTATGCGATGGTACCGAACAATGGTAACCTATCGACCGGTGAAGATGTGACCATGATTCCGAATGCGGACTTTGCCTATGACTCAGTTAACCACATGTTCTATATGGTTAAGGATTATTCACCAACCCCTTCAAGAGAACCAAAAGTTGCGACACGTGTTGAACTTGCGAGAATCGTTGAAGCTGAATTATATACAGCGAAACCAGGGTTAGGTTGGGCATCTCTTAGACTATATGATATGTTTGATACCCCAGATACCCTATATGAAAGACTGTATTCAGCCACACTCATCAGTGATGAATTCGGTCATGTGATTTCTATTGATGAAATCGAAATCGTTTATACCGTGAGTGATCTTGAAGCTGACAATGTCGACTACATTTTCTCACAACACTTATTAACATTTATTTACGAATAAGTATCTAAACAGAGGTGCATGCCAAGAGACATGCACCCTCTGTCATTCGTGTGGAGGTCATATGACACATCTATTTAAAAAAACTTGTCTTTCGATAACACTAGTATTGGTAATATTTACACTACTGGGTTGTCAACCTGAGACTGAAACACCCATTATAGAAGAAAAACATCCTTATGCAGGCACCTATGCCTTACTATCTAAAACCGTCGATGATTTTGATATGACAGAACAATATGTCTATGCCATCATCGAACTAACAGAAGAAAATGAAGCTACCCTAAGTGAGGTTGATTTATACGGCCTTAACGAACAAAAGGGAAGCTATACTTATACAGAAACAACCGTCACCATTCAAATTGGTTTAAGACAATACGAATTTAATTATGAATCAGACAATCAAATCTTAGCATTTAGTGGGAGAATCTCCCGAAAAGAGGTAACTATGCGTTATCAAAAAGTCATGAGTTTTACAAAACCAAATACGAGCGGTGGCGTAGCTTTTACAGAACAGTTATTTGGCGAAAGCTTAGATGAAAACTATTATAATTACGCTCCAGCCATCTTAATGGAAGGTACGGACACGATGCATGTTTGGTTCTGTGGAAATGGCGTAAGCGGTAATGTCACGGATTACATCGTGTATCGTAAAGGCACACTACAAGGTGATGGTACATGGGTATTTACCGATAGAGAGTTAGTCCTATCTTCTACGTCGGGTACATGGGATCAAAGACACGTTTGTGATCCGACGGTCATCAAAGGTGCATTTAAATATAAAGGCACGGATTATGGCTATTTAATGAGTTTTTTAGGCTGTGTTACGAATGATTCCAGTCGTAATGAAGTGGGTATCGCCCTTTCACAATCCTTAGCAGGTCCTTGGATAAAGGTCGATGAAATCAACCCAATTGCGAATTACTATACCTCAGAAGAATATGTCGATGATCGTTGGACTTGGGGTTATGGACAACCATCCTTAGTCTCTGTCGATGAATCTGGTAAAGTGATTTTATTCTATACCAAAGGGGTCATCAGTGGGACCCATGTTCACGCAGAACTATGGGACTTATCAAACTTAGATAATCCAGTCAAACTGGATGAAGCACCGATTACCAATGCAGGGGTTGTGAATGCATCCGGCGGAGCCGATGTCATCAACAACGCTGACTTTGCGTATGACCCGGTGATGAAACGCTTATACGTGATTAAAGAAGATTTCCCTTATGTTTCAAATGGGGGTACAGATTGGTTGACAGGTTCAAACACTGTGATGTATTTAAACTTAAACCCAGGAGAAGCCTTCCCAATGCAAACTCTATTTAATGGTGAAACACTTCGTTGGCAA
>CAZXLG010000026.1:0-2456 GCA_964641335.1 uncultured Paracholeplasma sp. | reverse complement strand
TCGTCTCCATAATCATCCTTTACGGTTGTAAGGAGATTGATTATGGTCGTTTTGTTGGTGTATATGAAATCGAAAGTGCTACATTAAATGGTATAGATATTACAAATGAATATTATCTTTATACAATAGAAATTCGTGAAGATAAGACCATGAAAGTCAATATCAATTATCTAAATATCTTAGATAATCATGAATCGACCTTTAAAGCAAACAACAATACTTTGACAGAAACTTATCTCGGAAAAACCTATAAATACCTATTTGATGAAACGAATGAAACCCTAACCTATAAGTCCAATACTAACGATGAAGAACTCATCGTTGTATTAAAACGAAAAGAACAAATTATCACCCCTAAAGGTGTCGATTTTGAAGGCATTTTATTTGGTGAATCGATTGATTTAACCAAACGTTTTAATTACGCACCCTCTATTTTAATTGAAGAAGTAGAAGGCGAAACAGTCATGCATATATGGTATTGTGCAAATAAATTAAGTGGTGTCATCATGGACCATATAGGCTATCGTAAAGGTATCCTTAATGATGATAACATGTGGGAATTCTCAGATGAATCCTACGCCTTAGCACCAACCAATGATACCTGGGATTCTAGACATACGTGTGATCCATCTGTCATCAAAGGTGAATTCAATTATCAAAATGATACCTATTCCTATATGATGGCTTATTTAGGCTGTACAACAGAAGATTATTCCAATAATGAAACAGGTATCGCGATTGCTAAAAACCCTGAAGGGCCTTGGATTAAAATGGACCATTTAAATCCAATCGTCCCTTGGGATAGAGACAATCAAAGTGGGTCTTGGGGTACAGGCATGCCTTCATTACTATCTGTGGATGGTAGAGGCAAAGTCCTCTTATTCTATAGCAACGCCTCAGTTGGCGTTTCGGTCGATTATTATGATTTTACTAATATGGATGAACCTATCCTTGATTTTACTAGAGTCGTATCATCCACAGGATTAACCAATCCGAATGGCACATTCTTAAGCTATGTTGGATTAGCCGACTTTTCATACGATCCAATAAGAAAAAGACTGTATATGTCAAGTTATACCAATACGAAGAATCCACCGGACGTGACAATTACACGCGTTAATAGTCACGGAGCGGTGCATTATATCGATGGTTTAAATGATATGGAAGCAGTCGTAGAAGCAATCCGTAATCGCACCTACCAGTGGCAATTACTAGACTTTATTGGACCTGAAGATACAGGGTATGACCGTAATCATAATTTAGGATTGGTCAGAGATCCTTATGGGTATTTATACAACTCTGATGAAGTCATGGTTGTCGTATCTACGGGTAATATCGATTATCCCAATGATAATATTTATACCTATCGATTAATGGGATATATCATACAACCATAAAAGATGACTTCGCGTCATCTTTTTTCAAATAAAGGAGCTTTAAACTATATGAAGAAAGTCATCACGATTCATCAAACAGATTTATATAGACCACACATTGACCCAGATGACCATTATGACTTAGCTTGCCAATACGCTTTAGCCAAACAAGGTTATATCGATTTAAGAGTCGTATTGATTGATTATCCACCTAATGAAGTAAACCAACCAGATACACTAGCCATAGAACAACTCAACAATGTCACTCATTTAAATATCCCTACTTCGATAGGAGGGAAAAAGGGTGATAACCAATCACATCTTATGATGACCTTAAGAGATATTTTAATCAACAGTGAAGAAAAGGTGGTTATTCACATTGTCGGTTCGTGTTTTGATATGGCCAATTTCTACAGTTTGAATAAAACGTTATTTATCCAAAAAGTAGAAGCTCTTTATATCAATGCAGGGAGTGCATTTTATACGAACAATTTAGAATATAATCAACTTTTGAATAATGAATCTTATTTGACGCTATTCTCTATACCCGTAAGGATATATTGGTTACCTTGTTTCCATGATATGGATAAACCATGGGTAATTAGAGAGAATGGTTCATATTATAAGTTTCAACAAAAAGAGTTATTCAAACACTTAGATAAGCCAGTACTGAATTACTTTATAAGCTGTTTGAGACAAGATTTAATCACATCAGATGGTATTCAATTAATCCAACAAGAGGTGGATTCCACATCAGTCCATCGCTTTGGTGAATTGTACCGTAATATGTGGTGTACAGCTGGATTTATCCATTCAGTTGGATTAAGTGTTGATAAAGAAGAAATTATTACGGATAAAACGGATGAACCAGTATTTTCCTTTAAAGACATTAACATTTCAATTCTAAATGGACACCTTTATTGGAAATATTCGAATGAAAGTAGTAACATCAAAATACTAAAGATCAATGATACAAACCTCTATCAAGATAAAATGACAAAGGCTTTAAGCACAATCATAAGTTGGTTGTAGTGCCTAGTAAATTTGCGCCTGATGTGGTCGGGACACCTGATTTCATCG
>CAZXLG010000025.1:0-19312 GCA_964641335.1 uncultured Paracholeplasma sp. | reverse complement strand
GGCTGGAGACATGCTCTTGAAGAAAACTGGTTCAGAGCAAGAACTGGTGGCGGTGACTTCGTTACTGAAGGCGTCAAAGGTGCAGCAGAATATCTAAGCGGCTCTAACCCTGATATCAACTCAGTAGGTCTAAGACTCGCGACTGGTAAAGCTAACACACTTGAAATCGAATATACTGCAGACAAGAGTGCATTTGATGTTAAATATCAATTCTCAAGCACTTCAATGGCTCCAGTTAACCAACAATTATTAGAAAAATTAGGTACTGCTTATGGTACAACTCCACAAACTGTACCTTCATCCGGTATTTACTACTTTGAAACTTGGACTCCTGGTCAATTACTAGTGTTCAAGAAGAATACGTTACACCCACTTGCAAACATGTATCATTACACTGGACAACAATTCAGATACATCAACGGTTCTGACGCTATTTTCCAAGAATTCCTAGATGGTAGACTTGAAAGCGCAGCAGTTCCTGCGGCTCGCGTTACTGAATTTGCTACTGACCCACGTGTTAGAGTTTCTCCAGCTGCAACCACTTGGAGAATGGTTATCAATGGTTTCGGTACTGTTGAAAACCGTGATGCCTACATTGCAAAACATCCAGAAATCGGTCTATCTGAAACGTTCGTTCCAGAACCAATCTTAATGTATAAAGAAATGAGACAAGCTTTATACTATGGATTCGACCGTAATGAAGCAGCAGTTAACGTTGTTAAGACTTATCTACCTGCTTACACATTATTCGCAAGCACATACTTCCTAGATGGTGAATCCGGTATATCTGTAAGAACATTACCTGCCGGTGCTGCTATTCTTGAAAAATATGGCGCAGGTTCACATGGATTCGTTCCAGATGCGGCTGTCGATCTATTCCAACAAGCAGTTGAAAAAGCAATCGCTGCAGGTCATTATCAAAAAGGTACTGCATCGAACTACACAGTCATCGATCTTAAGTTTACTTATGCATCCAGTGGTTCCACTGCTGCACAAGCGATGGTTGCTCAAATCAAACAACAATATGAACAACGTTTAGTTGACGATGTTAACTTCGTAAAAGTTACTATCACAGTTGCTGACGTTGCATTCCCTAACAACTATTACGATTATATGATGATCGCGAATACCGACTTAGGTTTAGGTGGTATCAGTGGATCCTTACTTGATGCTCCAAGCTTCTTAGACGTATTTGCTGATGATAACCGTGGTGGTTTCACACTCGACTGGGGTATTGATACTTCTACACCGAATATCGCTGTTGCGTATCGTAACCTTGAAGGTGTTCTAGTTACTGAAAAGTGGAGCTATAACGCATTGATCGCTGCCTTAAACGGTAAAGTTTATGTCAGAGACGGTGTTGAACAAAAAGCTTGGACAGATGCAGAAGACCTAGTCGCTGCTTACCTAGACATGGCTGGTGAAGTTCTAGAATCCGTATCTGCAGACTCTGAAGGTTTAGCAGAATACATCGTTGGCGATTTAGTCGACCTTGCTGAAGAACTAGACGTAGACTCAGTTGAAGCATTCGTTGCTGTTACTGAATCTGAAAAAGCATACCTATTCGTTGTTTCTAAATCTGGTTTCAACTATGAATTAGTTCAACAATTAGCACTTTCTACTGATGCTGACTCCGCTATTCAAGCTTATCTAAGCACACAAGGTGGATATACATTAGTTGAAGCAGTAGGACCACTTACTGATGCTCAAGTTGCTGCTAATGCTTACATTGCAGCTACATACCCTGCATTAACCACTGTTGCTTTAGTCGCTGATCACGTAGATGCTCCAGCTTCCATCGTTGAAGTTTATGCAACTACAGTTAAGTCCACTGGCGCTCCATGGGAAGATGCCGTTGTAGTATTACACGTTGGTGACTACTACATTGGTTGGGCATGGTTATAGTATTTTAAAATACTAAAGTAGTAAAAAATAAATAGTGTGATAATGGGGTGACCATATTTTACGGGGGCACCCCTTATTACGCTTTTAATTTCTTTAAATATCTTGTTTTTGTGTTATTATCATTGTATCTATGGTGTATAAGACATAAATAATGATATAATAGTTAAAACTCATAATAAGGAAGCGATCTAATGACAAAATACATTATTCAAAGAGTAGTCTGGATATTCATCATTCTATTCACCACCCTGACAATTACATTCGTATTGCTTAAGTTGGCACCGGAATATCCACCAACAAAAAATGATGAAAAGGACACCTGGCTAGAAAAGCAAGTATCAGACGGGTTTTATACGTCTGTCTACTATGATGAAGACAATCCTGAGCATCAAGCTATTATTCAAGACATTCGTCTAAACAATGACCAGTTAAATAAAACTGTCTTTATTGTGACGCCGGTCAATGGTAATGGTGTTGTAAAGGTCTTTTACCGTGTTCCAATTGCTACCCAATATTTCCGTTGGTTAAATAACGTCATTTTTGACTGGAACTGGGGTACTTCAACGCGTATCAAGGTCAATGCACCGGCATTCAGTGTTATTGCTGAAAAAATGCCACTCACACTATCATTGAACTTAGCCGTTTTATTCTTCTATTTACCGTTTGGTTTCTTATTCGGTATTTTAGCAGCGTTAAAGAAAGATTCCATCATCGATAACATTATGCAAATTGTTATTATGATGTTCTTATCTGTACCAAGTTTAGTCTTTATTCTCGTCTTAATCATTATCTTCAGCTATCAAATGAACAATTTCTTACCATCTTTATTCCCGCTCATTGGGATTGAATCTAAATCAGAAATTGCAAAAGGTTTCGTCATTCCAATTATCGCTGCAGGGTTACCAGCCATTGCCGGTTTAACCAGATTATTAAGAGCTGAGTTATCTGAAGTATTAACTAGTGAGTATGTCTTACTCGCTAAAACCAAAGGTTTAAGTCATAGACAAGCCGTGTTGAGACACGCGATTAGAAACTCATTAGTACCAATGGTTCCAGTGATTATTGGATCCTTTGCTGGTTTACTTGGTGGGTCTTTCATTATGGAAAGCGTCTACGCAGTACCAGGTGTTGGTAGAGTCACCCTACAAGCTCTTGCAACCAACCAATATGACTACAACGTCATTATGGCTTCAAGTGCTTTCTATGGTGTTATTGGTCTATTTACCGTACTTATCGTTGACCTATCCTATGGTTTCATCGATCCACAAATTAGAATGGGGGCGAAAAAATAATGGAAAAACAATATGACAAGAGTTATTTCACCCTGGTCCAAGAAAATGACCGCTTAATGGATAAGGCATTACGCACGAAACAATTAAGCTATTTTCAAGATGCGATGTTACGCTTCACGAAGAATAAATATAACGTGACTGCAACCATCATCTTAATCATCATGATTTTATTATCCATTTTCGTTCCGATGATTACACCAAAACCGCTCTATACTGAAACCAATTCAGCCATCACAACTTTACCTCCGAGAGTACCTCTATTAGAAAAATTAGGTATCTTAGATGGAACTAAAAAATATAAATTCCAACCGATTGATTTGAATACCATCGTGATTGAAGATGGCGTGGTTGTTGAAGGTATTCCTGAAACATTTGATCCACAATACATCAAATCAGGCACATTAAAATATAGCTACATTATTGGTTCGACTAAAAATGAAAAATATGTAGGTGGAACCAACACAATCTACATCAACTATGACAAGACAGCTTATGCAGTTGTATCTCCTGAGCAATATGTCATGTTAAACACCCAAGAAATTGTTCTCGATATTGAAGAACTTTCTGAAGGTGCAGAAGTTAAAGTATACCTATCTGACTGGAATACCAGCAGTACCTCAAGAACTTGGAGTCAACACGATTTCTTAGGTTCAGTAACCACTGCCGGTGTCCATACATTTGATCCAATGGATGCAGTTACCTCTGGTGATTCTAAATTCCTTGTGATAAAAGTAGAAATTCCTGAAGCCTCTGAATTAGGTCAAGAATTTGTAACTTTAAATTCCCTTGTTATTCAAGAAAAAGCAGACAGCGAAATCGTTGAAGAACTCAGTGGTTTCTCTTTATCCGAATTTACAAGTTATACCTTAAGTGGCAATGAAAACGGACGTTATTTAAGAAGAGATGCGAAGATGTTGGTCGGTACTTTTATCTATGACGTTTATGGTGCAATTTTCGCAGACAAACAAGCAACCATCGGTAAAGTAGAATATGAAAAGATTCTCGCTGATAACCCTGGTATGGCTGAAACCATTGAATTAGATCCAATCAATCCAAAAGCTTGGACGTTTGGTTCTGGGTTCCCACTATCTGCAGTTCTCGATTATACAACCATCACCATTGGTGGGGTTCAATATACCAACTATACTGTATTAAAAGACGGTGCTTACGCCGTTGGATTTGAAAATACACCGTATTTCTTATTCGGTACAGACGTTTTTGGTAAAGACTTATTTACGCTCATTTGGTTAGGTTTAAGAACCTCACTATTATTAGGTTTCCTAGCTGCATTAGTAAACATCGTTGTTGGTGTTATTTGGGGATCAACCTCCGCTTATTATGGTGGACAAGTCGACTTACTCATGGAAAGATTCGTTGATATTTGGGGTAGTTTCCCTCAAATTACAATGATTGGTATCATTACAGTCTTGATTGGGCCGGGGTTTACAGCACTCTTCATCTTCATGGTTTATGATGGATGGATTGGTGCTGCTTCGATTACACGTATCCAATTCTATCGATATAAAGGTCGTGAATATGTCTTAGCCGCTAGAACATTAGGGGCATCCGACCGTCGTATTATTTTCAAACACATCTTACCTAACGCATTAGGTACGATTGTCACAAGAGTTATCTTAAGTATCCCATCCGTTATATTCCTTGAAGTTAACCTATCGTTCCTAGGATTCGGTATTGGTAACGGTCAAAGTCTATCGATTGGGCCAATTGAATTGACTGGTACATCCATCGGGGTTATCCTCAACGATGGTCAACAACAAATCATGGCAGGGAACACTTGGATGGTTATATTCCCAACCCTAGTCGTCTCCATATTAATGATTTCTTTCAATATGTTTGGTAATGCTTTACGTGACGCCTTGAACCCACAATTGAGAGGTAGCGAATAATGATGAATAAAGAAAAAGTATTAGAAGTCAAAAATTTGACCATTTCCTTTAGAACTCCAAACGGATTAGTTAGAGCCGTTAGAGACATTTCATTCGATCTATACAAAGGCGAAACTTTAGCAATCGTTGGTGAATCTGGTTCGGGTAAATCGGTTACTAACCGTGCTATCATGGGTATTTTAGCGGGTAACGCCATCATCGATGATGGTGAAATCAACTATCGTAACCAAGATTTAACCAAACTATCTGAAGCAAACTTCCATAAGATTCGTGGGAACGAAATCGGTATGATTTTCCAAGACCCACTATCGAGTTTAAACCCAATCATGAAGATTGGTAAACAAATAACTGAAGCGATGTTGGTCAATGGTAATCGTGTAAAGAATCGTTTTATCGATTTATTCCATAATGAATACCATGATTATTTAAACCAATTAACGCGTATCAGATTAGCTAAAAAGGATTTAAAAGACAAAATCTACGAATTCAATGTAGATAAGGAACTTTCACCTAAACAAAAACGTGAGAAGATTCTTGCTTATAGAGCGAAAGCTCATGAACGCATTTCGAATTTAAAAGCCGATTTACCTGACCTTAAGAAACGTTATATTGCTGCTAAAGCAACAGCAAAAGTTCAAATTAAGAAGGAAATTGTTGAAGTTAAAGTTGAAAAACAACAAGCTGTTTCTAAACTTAATGGTGAAATTACAGCTAAACTTGCTCAACTTAAAGATGCTCAAGCAAATTCGAATAATCAAAAGAAATTACAACAAGAAATCAGAGACTTACGTTCTGAACTATCTAGTCTAGATGAAAAGTTTAGAAGACGTTTTAAAGTCACTCGTAAAGAAGCATATGAACGTGCAATTCAAATCATGAAAGAAGTTAATATCCCTGAACCGGAAAAACGCTTCAATCAATACCCATTCCAGTTCTCTGGAGGTATGAGACAAAGAATTGTTATTGCAATCGCTTTAACTGCTGACCCTAAAGTGTTGATTTGTGATGAACCAACCACAGCGCTTGACGTGACCATTCAAGAACAAATTCTAAATCAAATTAAGGATCTGAAGAAAGAACGCGATTTATCCGTTATCTTCATTACCCATGACCTTGGCGTTGTCGCTAATATGGCTGATAGAGTTGCTGTCATGTATGCTGGTAAGATTGTCGAATACGGTACATCCGATGAAATCTTCTATAATCCAAAACACCCATATACTTGGGCACTATTATCCTCAGTACCTGACCTTGAAACCAAAGATAAACTCATTTCAATTCCAGGTACCCCACCTGACATGTTATTCCCACCTAAAGGGGATGCATTCGCAGACCGTAACCAATATGCTTTAAAGATTGACTTCGAAGAAGAACCACCATTCTTTAAAGTAAGTGATACGCACTATGCTGCTACATGGTTGCTACACCCAGATGCGCCGAAAGTGGATACACCTCCAATCATTCAACAACGCATCGAACGCTATAACAAGGAAACCGTGTCCAAGTTAGAGGCGTCCCAATCTACCAAAACTAAGACAGTAAAGGGTGAATAATTTGAGTAATCCAAAACAAGAAATTTTAAGAGTGGAACATCTCAAACAGTACTTTAGACTTGGTTCTGGCAGGAACAAAGCCGTCAACAAGGCTGTGGATGATATTTCATTTACCATTAATAAAGGTGAAGTATTCTCGCTTGTAGGTGAATCTGGTTGTGGTAAAACAACAACTGGTAGAACCATCATTAAACTTTATAATTCGACTGGTGGAGAAGTATTCTTCGAAGGCACTCGTATTATTTCAGACGTTAAAAGAGCGAAAGAAGATCACAGAAGAAATGTCGAACGTTTAACTGCTGAAAAGAATCAAAAACTAGAAGAACTTGGCAAAGAATTCGGTTTAACCGAACTCCAAATCAATGATAAGAAAGCGAAGATTCAAGCAGAATACGACGTTGAATTCAAGAAATCACTTGATGTATTGAATTTAGCAAAACGTGATAAACGTTTTGTCAGTGTGAAAGACCCTCATGGTATCAAAGAAATTGCGAATATCGAATCTAATGAAAGATATATTGCAATTCTTAAGCGTTATGCAGATGCCAATGAAGAAGTCAAAGAAAAAATCAAATCCTTAAAAGTTGATCTCGAAAGAGCAAACGAAAAACTTGAACGTGCACTAGACCCTGATGCTAAAAAAGCAGGTAAAGCCGTTGTCGCTTCAATTACTAAGGAAATATCAAAACAAGAGAAAGAAATCAGCTTAAATGCGATTCGTCAAAAACAAGACGTACTCAATTTAAAATATCAACTTACCCATAAGAATAAACTCTTAATGCGTAAGATGCAAATGATTTTCCAAGACCCGATTGCGTCGTTAAATCCACGTATGACTGTCAAAGAAATCATCGCTGAAGGTTTACGTATCAATGGTGTAAGAAATGAAGCAGAAATTGACCATCGCGTCAAAGAAGCTTTAAAGACTGTCGGTTTATTGCCTGAACATGCGAGCCGTTATCCACATGAATTCTCTGGTGGTCAACGTCAACGTATCGGGATTGCAAGAGCCTTAGTAGTCGAACCTTCATTCATCATTGCAGATGAACCAATCTCCGCTCTAGACGTATCCATTCGTGCACAAATCATCAACTTATTGAATGATTTACGCGAAACCAAAGGTATCACAATTCTATTCATCGCCCATGACTTATCGGTTGTTAAGTACTTTACTGACCGTTTAGCCGTGATGTACTATGGTAAGATTGTTGAAATCGGTAATAAAGAAGCTATTTTCAATAACCCATTACACCCATACACGAAGACATTATTGGAATCTATTCCACTGCCTGACCCAGCGTATGAACGTACCAGAGTAAGAAGAGCACGTTATAATCCTAAAGAAGAGCATGATTATTCAGTCAACAAACCAACGCTAAGAGAAGTCGAAAAAGATCACTTTGTGTTGTGTAATGATGTTGAATTTGAAAAATATTCAGCTCAAACTAAGGCGAAGTAATGCGCATATCAAGAACAATTATACTTTTCGCAATATTAAATGTGTTTGCCCTCCTCCTCCATTTGTGGACGATGGGCAGCACATTTACGCTATCTACCCTCAGTGATATCTACTTTGTTGTGGGTATCATCACATTTTTACCAGCGGTGGTTGCACAAACCAAAGCCTATGTGGTGTTCCAAGGGATAAATTACTCATTGAGAGCGTTGTTTGCGAGAAACTTTAAAACACAATATCCGAATTTTCGTGACTATAAAGAAGTGAAAGATACGGATATCAAGACATCATTCTTCACAGAACTCTTACTCAGTTCTGGGTTAATCATGATGATTGGCATCGTACTGTCTGTGGTGGTTATGAATGGATGAACTAAAGCGTATTAACAAACAGTTCACACGAACTTACCTCATCTATATTGGGGTATTCATTGGTTTTGTTGGTTTAGCAATTCTACTTGGATTCATCATTACCGATAACAACCTTGAATACTTAGTGTTTTTACTTTTAATCGTCATCCTAATGATTGTTTCCGTTTACTTTAAGTCATATCTTGATCGTATTCAAAACGTTTCATATCTTATCCGTTTGATGAAAAATGCTTCAGATCCTCTCGAATTGAATCATATGCAAGAATTACCTATATTTGAAGCCTATGCACGTCAAAAGGGTTTTAGCTTATATGCACAAGGTAAACAGCATAAAGTCTTCTATAAGGTCGATAAAGACCATATAAGAAGTGTTTCACGTAAATACATTCTACAAGTCATTGTGTTACTAGACAAAAATGAACCTATTTTCTTTAGTGACAAAGCAGATGATGATATCAATAAACTCAGCCAAGAGCTATTGAATAAACGTATGAAGGTGAGTCGTCTACTCATCACACAAGTTAAACCAATTGATGAATTGGATGAATCTACTAAGAATGCTTTGAAAGAAATTGTATTCTATCGCAGTAAGCGTGAAATAATTTCAGTCATCAACGTCGGTATACATAAACCATCAAATAAGGCTGTGATGCTATATTCTGACACTTATAGCCCTAGTCTATATTACAAATATCATGTTGAACAATTAAAAACACTCGTTTAAATGAAAACGTCCTCTAATGAAGGACGTTTTTTTGCATAAAAAAATGTTAGCTCGGGGAAACTAACATTCTTAAGCCTTACATAAGATTGATTATTCTTCTGCGTAGTAATTTAAACGGTAACCTGTACCCCAAATGGTGTCGATTAAAGGTTTCGCTTTGTCAAATTCAATCTTATTACGTAAGCGTGTAATGTGGATACTTAAAGCATTATCGGTTGCTGATTCATCATCATCCCACGCAAAGTGGATGATGGCGTCTTTATCAACGATATGGTTTTTGTTGTGAAATAGAATTCTAAGAATTTTGGCTTCGACATTCGTTAATTTTAGAATTTCTTCATGTTTTTTAACATGTCTATTGTGTAAGTCAATTTCTACAGGTCCAAATTTAATTTTACGTATGACTCTACTCGTTTTTTCTAATAAACGAATGATTGATACTACACGGGTTACAATGGTGATTGGATTAAATGGCAATCTGATGACCCCCTGCACGCCTAACTTATAATAGGCAACTTCATCAATTTCATTTACATCACCAAAAACATAAATTGGAACAGTACCGATTTTTATAATCGGCGATAAATAGTGCACATTAGATTCAAAAGTTGGTTTTAATTCGTAAAGAATAAAATCATAAATTTGATCTGCATGCTTTTTTTGTTGTAAAGCTGCATACTTTTTAGTTATAACATTAAAATCAGTTTGCTTAAACTGTGCAATAAGATCGTCAAATGGCTTGGGACGATCCGAAATCAATAAAATGTTACCCATACACACTCCCTCAAACGTCATGGATTCAACGTATTTATTGCATTAAATTCTTGTGAGATGATAATAGTACTGCAAATACATTGCATCTCACCTTATATTATAGCAAACAAACCTTTCAAAAATATTTCGATATAAGTTATTTCAACACATCATAAAACATTACGTTAAACGCTTACATTATTAAGATAACGTATAATCGGTTGTTTTATATAAATTATTAATATAATGCTTGAAATAAAACCATCTATATCAATTTTGAAAAACAGGTTAAAAAACTTAAAAAAAAGTTATATATAAAAGTAGATATAATCACCTAATATCGTTATAAACCAATAAAATTTTTGAAAGTACTTGAAACGTTAATTAGTACTCGAATGTGTGTACAATCCATTGACATTATTGACTAATGAATCACTGAAACATTATAAGATAAAAAAACCCTCAAGCTAGTGAATGATTATTCATAGGCTTAAGGGTATTGATTATTTGTTTTCTAAACTAAGAATTGTTTTGTTACGAACCAATAGATAAATAGATGTAGCTAATGCGAATAAAGTAGATCCAATACGATAAGTTCCCATACCGAGGATAAATTGGAAAATGTTATAACCGAATAGTAGTATTAATAAAATCGTATTGACTACCATCAAGAATATCATAAAACGGTGTGAGCTGATGAATATGGATTGTTTACAATAATTATTTCGCATTTTATACACATTTGAACTCGTAATTAAGTTTAATACTGCTAAAGCAAATATAACCATCGCAACACCAATTTCAAGGGCATATACAAGTGTATATCTAAAGGTTAATAGATTGATTGAGATAAAAGCGAAAATGACATGTGCGAAGCTGATGTAGAAGAGTTTGTTGTCAAACATGAATAGGTCATACATGATATCTTGTTCATCTTCAATCTCGAAGTTTTTCACATTCATAATCATACCTTGGAAGATTAAAGCTTGTACAAATAAGATAATTTCAGAGTTAAATCCTGAAAATATAGTTGTAATATACGATAGTGTTTGATAATTGATACGCGAGAGATCAAATACTAAAGCCGGATTACCGCTTAATATCTGGTTTTTAATGATATTTGCTGTGTCGACGATTAGGTAATATTTGTACATATAAACACTGAAGAAATAAAAACATAAAACATAAAATCCAAGCCAAAGTAACATCTTTAGTGTTGATTTTGATAGTGAATAATTCGGGTCCCTAATCCATAAAGTTAATACGATGAAGAGAACTAAGAATGATAAAGTCTTAATATAGATGAATATATCTGGTAACCCGAAACCATCAAGTACTGGAGAAATATACAAATTGGTAATAATTGTCATCACGTCAAAAAAAAGAATAGTTCCAATCGCGTACAACAAATAACGCATTTTTGTTTCATTATTTCTATTAATCATAATAATACCTCTCTATAATCAATTAAGTGTATACATTATACCATACCTAAATCGTCGGAAAATCACTTTATCCATCAAAATTTCCTTGGTCTTATATTATAAAAAAACACCAAGATGGTGTGAGTAAAAAAAAATCACCGTTTACAGATGTTTCGTTATTGAGGATGGCAGATCAATAACAAAACATCATGATGCGTGGTGTTACGCTTAGGTATTTTTTGGGAGAAAAAATACGTAAATGGTCAACAGCTAGATCATAAAAAGGATCATAAGTGCTTTTGACAATTTCATTATAGTAGAAACAATTTCAGATTGGTTGTGAAAATGCTTTTATTTTTTTATGAAAACGATTACTAGTTTTTTTTACAAAGTTTTCCCACAATCGACTTATAAATAATATAATAAATAGTGTATATCATTAGATATAGTGAATTGGATGCGTTATAATACATTTGGTATAAGGAGGACATAACATGTCAACATTAACAATAAAAAATTTACATGTCTCAATTGAAGACAAGCAAATCCTTAAAGGAGTCAATCTAATAGTCAAAAGTGGCGAAGTTCACGCCATTATGGGACCAAACGGAACAGGTAAATCCACCCTTGCAAGCGCATTGATGGGTCATCCTAAATATGAAGTTACGGAAGGTGAAGTCTTTCTTGATGATACAAACCTATTGGAATTAGAAGTCGATGAAAGAGCTAGAGCAGGTTTATTCCTAGCAATGCAATACCCGGCTGAAGTTCCTGGCGTCACCAACAGTGACTTTATGCGTTCAGCTTTAAAAGCTAAAAATGATGGACAACAAGTCCCTTTATTTGAATTCATTGGTAAGTATGAAAAAGCCGCTAAAGAATTAAAGATGCGCGAAGATTTACCTCATAGATACCTTAATGAAGGGTTCTCCGGTGGGGAAAAGAAACGCAATGAAATCCTTCAATTAAAGATGTTGAAACCTAAATTTGCTGTGTTAGACGAAATCGACTCTGGTCTAGATATCGATGCTTTAAGAGTAGTTGGTGAAAATGTCAACAGCATGGTAAGCAATTCATTCGGCTGTATTTTGATTACACACTATCAAAGAATTTTAGATCACATTAAACCTACCAACGTTCACATTATGATTGATGGCAAAATTGTGTTAAGTGGTGGACAAGAATTAATTGAAAAGATTGACCAAAATGGTTATGAATGGGTGAAAGAAGAATTGGGAATTGATTTCGTAGAAACGGACAACGAATAATATGAATCAAATCATCATTAAAGATCATCAAGTTCAGGGCACTTTACCAAAAGGCATTCAATTTGATGAACAAGTACTGTCCATTCAAAAAAACCAAGTATTCCAAGACCCAATCAAAATTACCTTAAAAGACGATAACAACGAATCCTTAGAAATCGTTGTTGGAGAATCTGCAGAAGTCAAAATCATCTTAGAGATTGCGAGTGCAGATATCAATCCAAATACCTATAACATTAAGCTTACAGGTAAACCGAATGCGAAAGTCAACTACCTATTGGTTTGTGACTTAGCAAGTAAAAATGCAAACCTACAACATTACTTTGTAGCTGAAAAAGATACTCAAATGGAATTGATTGGTGGATTTGTGTCAAACGTAATCAATGCCAAAATGAATGCGAGACTCATCGGCCAAGGCGCTAACGTCAATTTAAGAGCTGTCGCTATCAGTTCTACCAATAATAATCAAGTCATCGACATCGAAATTGTTCATGCTGCACCTAATTCTACAGGTACGATGCACAATATCGCGATTGCCAATGAAAATGGTCGTGTCATCCTAAATGGGGTTGAAAAAATCCTTAAAGGTATGAAACAAGCAGATGCATATCAAAGTCTAAAAGGCATCATCGCAAGCGATAATGCGATTATCGAAGTAAATCCAATCTTACTGATTGATGAATATGACGTCAAAGCTGGACATGGGGCAACCATTGGTAAATTGGATGAAAATAGTGTTTATTATCTCATGAGCAGAGGATTGGCTCGTAAAGATGCTGAACGCTTAATGATCAATGGATTCTTAAATCCAATTATTTCTGAAATTGCTGATGAACCGCTCAAAGAACGTTTCGTTTCATTAGTCAACCAAAGACTCTAACATGTTAGATGTCAAAAAGATACGTCAGCAATTCCCCATTTATGAATACAATCCAGATTTAGTCTATTTGGATACCGCCGCATCCTCACTCAAACCCAAAGCTGTGATTGATGTCGTCGATCATTATTACTCAAAACTTGGTGTAAATGTACACCGTGGTGTGTATGGGTTATCGTATCAAGCAACAGATTTATATGAAGAAGCAAGAACCAAAGTTGCGAGATTTCTCAATGCGAAATTTGAGGAAATCGTCTTTACGCGTGGTACGACTGCATCCTTAAATTTAGTGGCTTCGAGTTACCAAAAACAACTTAAAGCTGGTGATGAAATCATCACATCGGAGCTTGAACACCATTCATCGATTTTACCGTGGATGCAAGTCGCTAAAAACACAGGTGCTAAATTGGTTTATGTCCCTTTAAATGAAGAGGGTAGAATCACTGTAGAAAACTTTAATAGTGTACTTACAAATCAAACCAAGGTAGTTGCTTTAACCTATGTCTCAAACGTGATGGGTTATATCACACCAATTAAAGAGATTATTGACCTCGCTCACCAAAAAGGAGCGATTGTCGTTGTGGATGCTGCTCAAGCAGCCCCTCACATGAAAATCGATGTTACAGCCTTAAATGCTGATTTTCTAGCATTTTCTGGACATAAAATCTTAGGGCCAACAGGAATTGGTGTCCTCTACGGTAAAAAACATTTACTCAATAAGATGGAACCTACTGAATTTGGTGGAGATATGGTGGATCAAGTAGAACTCAATGGGGCTACTTGGAAAGATACCCCGTACAGATTTGAAGCAGGTACGCCAATCATTAGTGGGGCAATTGGATTAGGCAGAGCCATTGATTTTATCGAATCTATCGGTTTTGATCACATTCACGCACACGTACACGCATTACATCAATATACATTAGAAAAATTAAGTCAAATTGAAGGGGTTACCATTTTCAATAAGACCTCAGATACAGGAATCATTACATTCAATGTGGATTTTGTCCATCCACATGATGCAGCAAGCATTTTTGATCAAAATAAAGTGTGCCTAAGAGCAGGACACCACTGTGCCCAACTCATAACAAAGTGGTTAAATCAAGTAGCTACCCTTCGCGCAACCTTTTATATCTATAACGATTATCAAGATGCGGACAGATTTATTGAAAGCGTTCAAGAAGCAGTTCGTTTCTTCAAGGCTTTTTAAGGAGAAAATCGTATGAGTTCAAATTTAGAAAATTTATATCGCCAAGTTATCATGGATCACTATAAGAATCCTTATAATAAAGGCTTAGTTCAAGACCCTTCCTATTTTACGGTACACATGCATAACCCATCGTGCGGTGATGATATGACTATCCAACTCAAAGAAACCAATGGTCAAATCACAGACATTAGACATCAAGGCACCGGTTGTAGCATTTGCTGTTCAAGTGCCAGTGTCATGAGTATCACATTAAAGAATCACACCAAACAAGAAGGTCTCGACATTATCCAAGCCTATTATCATATGTTGACCAATGAAACCTACGATCAAACTATTCTAAATGGAGACGCATTAGCTTACCATGGTGTTGCACAATTTCCAGCCAGAATTAAATGTGCTACGCTTGCATGGAAAGCCGCTGAACAAGCATTGCTTCACAACAAGGAGGAATAAATCAATGGATGATAATAAAAAGAAAATAGATGCCATTATTGGTGACTATAAATTCGGGTTTAAAACCGAAAATACACCGGTTATTAGAACAGCTAAAGGTCTTAATGAAGACGTTGTTCGTGCGATCAGTGAATATAAAAAAGAACCAGCTTGGATGTTAGACTTTAGACTAAAGAGCTATAAGAAGTTCTTAGAACTTAAAAACCCTAAATGGGGTCCAGACCTTTCAGGCATTGACTTTGATGAATTTACCTATTTCATCAGAGCATCTGAAAAAGCTCAAAACGACTGGAACGAAGTCCCATCCGAAATTAAAGATACATTTGAAAAACTAGGGATTCCTGAAGCGGAACGAAAATTCCTTGCAGGGGTTTCCACCCAATTCGAATCTGAAGTCGTCTATCACTCAACGATGGCTGAATTAGAAGCAGAAGGGGTTATCTTCGTCGATACCGATACTGCTTTAAGAGAACACCCTGAACTCGTTAAAAAGTTCTTTGGTACCGTCATTCCGTTTGCAGATAACAAATATGCAGCCTTGAATAGTGCTGTATGGAGTGGTGGATCCTTTATCTATGTCCCTAAAGGCGTTAAGGTGAAGAAGCCACTACAATCCTATTTCCGTATTAACTCAGAACAAATGGGTCAATTCGAACGTACCCTCATCTTAGTCGATGAAGGTGCATCCGTTAACTACGTTGAAGGTTGTACTGCCCCTGTGTATACCAAAGACTCCCTACATGCTGCGATTGTTGAAATCGTCGTCATGAAAGGGGCAACTTGCCGTTATACCACCGTTCAAAACTGGGCAAATAACGTCATTAACTTAGTCACCAAACGTGCCTTCGTTTATGAAGATGCACACATGGAATGGATCGATGGTAACATCGGTTCTAACGTCAATATGAAATACCCATCTTGCGTATTACTTGGTGAACGTGCAAAAGGCACAACCATCAGTATCGCATTTGCAGGTAAAGGTCAAAACCAAGATACCGGTGCGAAGATGATTCACGTCGCTCCAAACACCACTTCATCGATCGTTTCTAAATCGATTTCTCGAGGAGGCGGTACGGTAAACTATCGCGGTAAAGTCGACTTTGGTAAGAAAGCTAAAGGTGCGAAAGCCCACGTTGAATGTGATACCATCATTCTTGATGACTTCTCATTCTCAGATACCATTCCAACCAATATCGTCAAGAATTCAGATGTTTCCCTTGAACACGAAGCGACCGTATCAAAGATTTCAGAAGAACAACTATTCTATCTAATGAGCAGAGGTTTAACTGAATCAGAAGCGACTGAAATGATCGTTATGGGCTTTATTGAGCCATTCGCAAAAGAACTTCCAATGGAATACGCTGTTGAACTAAACCAACTCATCAAGCTTGAAATGGAAGGTTCCATAGGTTAATTTTATAAGTCTCTCATTTTGAGGGACTTTTTCTTTTTGATTTTTTCGGTGCTATAATAAAGGCATTAGGGGAGGATATGTATGAAAAAAGTCATGCTTAGTTTAGTGTTTATCACATTATGTAGCATACTATTCAATAAGGTGGTCCTGGCTGATAACCTATCCTACCCGTTTAAATCCATCACCATCGTTGAGGCAAAGAAGTTTGATATATTGATTCCGAATACAATAACATCAAAATCGTTGTTGTATGGAAAAGTTGAAGCAGGCGATACAGTCACTGTCTATATCGCAACCATTATGATGAAGGAAATTGGGTCTACTAATGAACACCAATCCTATGTATTAATTATGGCAGACGATATAGAACAAGATTTTGTTAGGTACCTCATCAATAACTTCTATCAAGACCCAGGAATCATCATGGAATTTGGGTTTGCTTCTCATATATTGATCGATGCTACTATGGGTGTATATAAAGACATGGAACTCATCGAAAACATGAAACAAATTGGAGTTCGTCACGTCATCGCAGGTGATGAATTAACTTTGATTGATAATACGGGTCTAGAAATTCCAATGATTGAAAATTCTTATGAGTTCCAACAAGACTTAAATATAGTCATTTCCGTGAATACACCAACTAACGAGGTGAACCCATGAGAAAACTACTAACGACAGTATTGTTAATACTCATTGTGCTAGGTACATTGGTTGGATGCCAATCTAACAATAACCCTGCCGATGAAATTGAAACGGATGGTACTCAAGAATCCATCCTAGATTCGATTAGCCAAGCATTAAAAGATATCTTTGACTAAAAGAAAAATAGCCAATTCCGCGCGGATTGGCTATTATTTATTTTAAGAGTGTTTCGATATGACCTTGGCCATCTTTAGAGGTGATTTCAACGTATGAACCACTTATTAAGGTAAAGGTTGGTGGAATATGTCCAAAATCTGCATCCATGATGATGGGCACATTTAAGTCACCTAAGATATCTAAGGTGGTTTGATATTGATTCAAATCAATGACTGGATTGGCATTGAGATGTCTACCAAAAATGATTCCTTTAGTATATTTAAACCATCCGGCTTGTTTTAACTGCCATAACGCTCGTTTAAGGGCGAATAAGTTTAAATCACAAGCTTCCATGAACCAGATGATACCATCCGCTTTGTATCGTTCAACAAATTCATGAATCTTGTCAAACGGTGTGCCTAGATGGGATAAAAATATATCTAAACACCCACCGATTAAACGCCCAGATAAGCGGATTTCAGGTTCGTTTCTCAAGTTCACCCAAGCTACTTTTTCAGTTAACACATAAGATCCTAGTGGATCTGTTTGAATGACATCTTTAGCTTCATATAAAGCAAAATTAGTTTGAATGAGCCTATTTCCCGTCATGATTTCAAACGCTTGTTTCAACGATTCGTCCCATGGTTTCATACCAAATTCTGGGGTATGTTGACCATAGATTGAAGCGGTATCTAATAACGTATTCATCAGTAACGTTAAGTGGGTATTATCTGAGTATCCCATCACAAATTTAGACGGGTATTTTTTGAGTTCTTCAAAATCGATATAAGGCAACATTTCTAGAAGCCATTCACCACCACCGACACTCCATAGAAAATCGACATTTGGATCCTTATACAAATCCATGAAGGCTTTTGCCCTTGCTTCTTTAGGCGCACTTGCGCCATTAAAATAACTGAATATAAAGTCGTCAGAAACAATCTTAAATCCGAGGGATTTGAGTTGTTCGATGGCTGATACTAATCTTGTTTTATAGGGATCTATATCCGCACCAAATGAGCTTGCGAATAATCCAATTGTGCCGTTATGCTTTAAGAATTTAGGGTATTTCATCATTATCACCACAATCATTATAACATAGAAAAATTGACATATTTTGATTAACCAGTAAAATAGCCTTATTATTTGATATAATTAATATGGTGATAACATGTATAGAGGCTATCTATTGGTCAGCCCAATTGAACATTTGAATCTCGATGAATTGACGACCATTCAGTCACTTTTTTCGGATATATTAATCAATCCAAAACAATATATAGAAACCGGTAAACTCATCATTTTAGTCAGAGAACCCAGTGATTTGGTGTTTGAAGAATTGATTAATTCGATCAACACAGATCTATACCAAAGTCTATCAATATATGAATCCTCTTTTTTTGAATCAGAGTCCGATCTTAAAGAAGATATGCAAAAGAAGATGCTCACATTAAAGTTCGATCGCCCTTACTTAAACGATAAAATTTTATTTTACGATCGCGTGTTGGGTTCGATTGATGAACAGTCTAAAAAGATGATTTTAAAACAGTTTTATGACGATGAGGAGTTCTTACATTCAATGAAAGTTTTCATCGAAAAGAATCAAAATACATCAGAAGCTGCGAAAGCATTGTATCTACACCGAAATACACTAATTAACCGATTGGATAAGTTCTATCGAGTCACCGGCTTTGATCTAAAAAAGTTTGAAGACGCAGCGATTATATATTTGTTGATTAAGGAGAATTAATTATGTACACACTTCAATTTGAACATACCCGAACCCATTTCAAAAAATTTCTATGGAGTCACTTTTGGCGTAGACAATCCTTTATTGTATTAGCGGGTGTATTTTTAACAACCTAATCAAGAATTCCCCTTCCTCTTTAGGTAGTGGGATGAATTGA
>CAZXLG010000024.1:0-20533 GCA_964641335.1 uncultured Paracholeplasma sp. | reverse complement strand
GAGCAAATCACTATTTTCGCATTAAGTCGACCCAATTTCTTTTTAATTTGATCAATTTCCTTAGCTTCGATGTCTTCAAATGCATCTTCAATAAAGATGAAATCATACACAGGGTTATGCGGTATTTTTGCACTATAAATATCCACATTAGGTGATAATGCATTGAAGAAATGCTTAACAACGTCGGCTTGTGAATGAATTGGATCAATAATCGCAATTTTTTTATCTTGCAGACCTGTTAATTTTTGATATGGATTTTTAATACCACTTGTAAATTTCATGACAAATCCAAAATTAGACCCCATACCAACTTGGGACTCAATCTCTAATTTAGAACCCAATAATTCCAATAAATTCTTGACAATCGTTAGTCCTAAACCTGTACCTGAATATTTTTTTGTTAGAGACCCATCAACTTGGAAAAATGGATCGGTAATCTTCGATAATATTTTTCGTGGGATACCGATGCCCGTGTCAATAACTTCAAATTTAATGGTTAATGTATGGTCTTCTTGCGCTAATTTGGTTGCTTTTACGGTTACTTTACCAGATTCTGTGTATTTAACAGCATTTGATACGAGGTTTAGAATGATTTGTCTAAAACGTGTACGGTCTGTGATGACTTCGTCAAGAATGCTGTAATCAAAGTCAAATACAAGACGGATGCCTTTTTCAATCGCACTATATTCTTGCATCTTAATGACTTGATATAATTCAGTCTCAAGATCAAAAGAACTCATTTCTAGTTCTAGTTTACCTGCTTCAATTTTGGAGATGTCTAAGATGTTATTCACAATGCGAGATAGACTTTCAACAGATGATTTTGCGATCTCAAGATAATCATTTTGTTCCTCGGTTAGTGTTGTATTCTTTAGCAAATAAAGTGCGTTTGTAATACCAGAGATTGGTGTTCGAATTTCATGGCTCATATTAGCCAAAAATTCACCTTTTGCATCCGATGCTTTTAAAGCATTTTGCTTTTCTAATACCAGTTGATTTTGTTGGATCTCACGAACCTTCAAGTTCACGATGATTTCAGCAAGAACTTTCAGTAATTGTTGTTCATCGTCAGTCCAATGGGCGAATTGTTTTACAGAATCAAATCCAACGAAACCATAGACTTTATATTGATCATACAGTGGAATGGTTAGTAACGATTTAATGTCTTGCATTAATAGTGTTTTATAAAGCTCTGATTCATGATTTAATGTTTCGATGTCATGAATGTATACACTCTCATGCTTTAGATGACTATCCATCCAAAAGGCATCAATACTCGAGATGGGTTGATTTTGAAGATACTCTATGACTGGAACAATGCCTTCAGCACACCATTCATGGGTATTGGATGTTAATCCTGTATTAAAATCATAATCAAATACATAGACTCGATCGGCTTGAATGTGGTTTCCAACCATCCCTAGCCCTTTATTGATTGCTTCATCGGCTTTTTCAGCTGGTACGTTAATAAATAGTGACGCGATTTGAATTAAAATATCTTGGAAATCATACGCTCGTTTAAGTTCTTTTTCAATATTTCGAATGCTTGTAATATCTTTATTGATCGTGAGAATGCCTTTTGTAACGCCATTTTCACTCACTGGAATTCGGGTTGTTTCGACAGTTAAATAGCCATCCTGAGCAAGAAAATCAATGAAAGCTTTGACCGGTTTATTGGCTTCATAAGCGACTTTATCCATCGCTATGACACGTTGAGCTTCATCTACTGGATAAATTTCTGATATATGCTTATTAAAAATCGTGTCAATCCCAGGCCACCGATTGGAGGCTTCTTTGTTTGCATATCTAAAAATGTTGTCGGTGTCCTTATACGCAATCATATCTGGTGAAAAATCCAAAATCATGGCTAAAAATTGAGCATAATCTTGGTAGCTCATGGTTTTATACACAATGTCAATACACATTAGTTCAGATGGATTGAGTGGCTGATGATTTGAATTTGTCAGTACAATGAAGCAATCATTCGACAACCGATATACATGGACAACCTTATGATCAACACTAAATTTCGTTGGATGTTCTTTCAATTTGGTTAATAGATCATTAAATTCTGGTTTTTTAGGGAAATAATAAGGTTTTTTGTACTTAATTTCGTAAAAATAAATTTCTTCGGCTTTAAATTCATTTTTTAAATAAATTACAAGGTCATTTAAAGTTTTATTTTGTGTTAATAGTTGGTACATCGATTGTTCGAAAGGCGTTTTCGTCATCATAGTATCACCTGCCTGTCTTTATTCTATCAAATAAACCGATTAATCATTAAGCCTTGCTTATAAATCAATACTAAATATAAGAATATTGTAAGATTAATATAAGAAAAAACAGGTGCTAGACTTGAGCACCTGCTGATTTCTGACCATTTTTTAATGGGATTTGTATTTTGATGGTTTCATTAACCAATTTCATGACATGATCGGCTAATTCTGTCGTACTTAACGATTGATAGTGTTCCTTATAGATGGGTTCATGAATAATCACTTTGATTTTTGTCATTCGCCATGGAGCACGGTATTTAACATCGGTTGTTCCAATCAAGGTAATCGGTACAATTGGAGCTTCTGCTTTGGTTGCGAGTTTATACGCACCAGCACGCATCGCAACCATTTGTTCATCGTTACGATCCTTGATACCCCCTTCAGGGAAAATTGCCATACACATACCTTGTTTAATTTGTTCAATCCCTTTTAAAATAGATTTCGCCGCGTCACGGTTATTTTCACGGTCGATTCGGATACAACCAAACCAAGGCATGTAATTTCTCACGATTGGCAGCTTATAAATCCCTTTTTTAGCAGCCATCCCGGTTGGACGATCGACTAATTGATATAGAATGAAGGGGTCAGCATACGACTTGTGATTCGCATACATCACATAACTACCTTCAGTGGGTAATAAATGTTTGCCTTCTACTTTCATGTCGAGTCTTAAAACAAATACCGATAAAAACTTCGCAATCGAACGAATGTAGTAATGTTTAAACTTGTTATCCACTTTGGTGAATTTCATATAAGGCATCATAATGATTAATAACAGTACCATAGAAATCCAAGCCAGTATGTAACCAACAATCAACCAAATTGGGATGAGCCAAAGTTCAGAAGATGTAAGTCCAAAAAAGAAACCTGCACTCATAAACCAAATGAGTATAAATAACGTTGAAATCATGATTTCACCTTTTCATAGACACAAAATCTGAGTTCATCCACTTTATTTTCTTGGATGAGACGGAATTGATTTAAATCAAATGTAGGAAAATAGACATCCCCTTCATGGGATTTATCGATGAAAGTGATGTAAAGTTGATCAGCATAAGGCAAACTTAAGCGGTATATTGTTTTCCCTCCGATGACAAATAAGTCGTCGTGATAATCACTTAGGAAAGTATCAATATTGGTCACTTTAGTTGCATCATCAAACACACGGTCTGTGATTGACGCGACATAAAGTTTGCCAAATGGTAGTGGTTTATCTTTATAATAGGACTTTAAAGAGTCATAAGTCATATCACCCATTAAGACGGGTTGACCTTTGGTTTTTTCTTTTAAATACGCTAAATCTTTCTTATAATGCCAAGGTAAGACGTTTCCTTTACCGATGAGCCAGTTTTGATCCATCGCCCAAATCAGTTTAATCATACGGCAACAGCCCCTTTAATTGCAGGGTATGGGTTGTAATCGACGAGTTCAAAGTCTTCAAACTTGAAATCAAGGATATTTTGAACAGCAGGATTAATCTTCATCGTCGGTAATTTACGCGGGGTACGGGTCAACTGTAAATTAATTTGATCAAAATGATTCGAATATATGTGGGCATCGCCAATGGTATGCACAAATGTTTTTGGCTTTAGATTCGTTACTTGTGCTACCATCATTAAGAATAAGCTGTAGGATGCGATATTAAATGGAATACCTAGGAAGATATCCCCACTTCTTTGATAAAGTTGAAGGGATAATTCACCATTTGAAACATAGAATTGCATAAATGTATGACAAGGTGGTAACGCCATTTCTGGCAAATCTTTTGGGTTCCATGCGGATAGAATGATACGTCTAGAATCCGGGTTTTGTTTGATTTGACGAATGACTTCCATCAATTGGTCAACACCATTAAAATTACGCCATTGTGCGCCGTAAACGGGGCCAAGTTCGCCATGTTTTTTCGCGAATTCAGCATCGGTTTTAACTTTTTGTACGAATTCATCCATGGTTTCATTTTGATAATCCGACGATTTTTTGAATTTCTCATACGGCCATTCGTTCCAAATTCGAACATCGTTGTCGACAAGATATTTAATATTTGTATCGCCTTGTATGAACCATAACAATTCATGGATGATTGCTCTTAAGTAGACTTTTTTGGTCGTTAAGAGCGGAAAACCTTCAGATAAATCGAAGCGCATTTGGTAACCAAATACACTTTTTGTCCCTGTGTTTGTGCGGTCAGCTTTGTCGGTGCCATGCGTCATCACATGACGACATAGATCGAGGTATTGTTTCATTATTTCGCCAATTGATATAACGCATCCGCGTAAATCGCGATACTCATAAAGAAGTCATCCAATATGATGTATTCGTTCTTTTGATGAATATAGGTTGGTTTGTTAGGGAAATGCGGACCGAAAGCCACAGAGTTTTTCATAGTTCTCGCAAATGTGCCACCACCTGTGGTTAGTGGTACCGCGTGAACGTCATTTGAATATTTCTTATAGACAGACATGAGTGTTTGAATCATTTCTGATTTTGGATCTACATAGAGTAAGCGTTGGTGTTTGCCAAGTTCTACTTTTAAGCCTAGCGATTCAAATGCAGTTTCAAAACGTTTGATGAAACGTTCAGGATCTACACCATTTGGATAACGAGGGTTTAACGTAATCTCAAATTGCTTATTATCCAATTTGAATACCCCAGCATTTACAGTAACAGGACCCATTTCTTTGTCCATGTAGTCAACACCAATCTTAACGCCTTTAGTATCATCAAGTAAATAGGTATTGATAGCATCTACAAAGGCATTATTGATACCCACTTCATTAAAGAAATGGACAAGCAAGTATGCTGCGTTTACACCTTCATCCGGTGTAGAACCATGTGCACTCTTACCATCAACTTCTAATACAAGACCTTCATTAGATTCGGTAACTTTACCTACTAGATTATGCTTTTTCAAGAAAGCTAAGTAAGCATCTTTTAATTTTAGATCAGAAACCACCGCTAATGCGTGGTCAGGCACCATGTTGTCGCGTAGACCAGCATCGAATCTCACTAATTTAGAAGAATCCACTTTTCCTTTAACGACGACTTTAAGAATGCCTTTTTCACCATAGGTTAAAGGAAACTCTGAATCCGGTATAAATCCCGCAACCGGTTGTTCTGGGTATTGTTTGAAATAGTAGTTCACACAACGCCACGCGGTTTCTTCATCGGTACCTAAAATCAATTTAATACGTTTTGAAAGAGGGACATTGAGGTCCTTCAATATTTTCATGGCGTAATAAGCCGCTAACGTAGGTCCTTTGTCATCTTCTGTACCACGACCATACATCTTGCCATCGGCGATGACAGCCCCATACGGAGGGTAAGACCAGCCAGACCCCGCAGGTACAACGTCTAAGTGACCAACCATACCGACATAGAGGTCTTGATTACCTAATTCGATATGACCGGCATAATGATCGGCATTTAAGGTGTTAAATCCATCTCTTTTACCTAAGTTTAACATGAATGACAACGCTTGATCGATGCCTTCACCAAATGGGGCATGTTTACGGGTCGGATCGAATGTGGTCAATTCAGAATTAATTTGAATGAGCTCAGTGAGGTCTTTCAAAATAGCTTCTTTACGCTTTGTAACTTCTTCAACAAAATTAATGTTCATAATATCAACTCCTTTTTTTATTATACCAACATTACCCCACTTTCACAATTGATTAAAATTGAAAAAGCGCCTTTTTTAGGCGTCTTCTTCTGGACATGATGGACTTGATTTAAATGTACTCGAAAGGTGAATGACCCTTTCGCCGACGAGTTCAATGACTGAAATGACCTTATTGCTGACTAATTCGAGTTTTTTGGTTTGAAGCCTGCCGCGGATTGCAACCATAGACCCTTTCTTACAATAGTTTTCGATGATTTCAGCTGAACCTTGCCATAAACTACAACTGATAAAATCAGTTTCGTAAAGACCCTCCATATTTTTAAATGCACGTTGAACTGCGATCTGGATATCCGACACTTTTTTGCCATCTTCGGTTGTCTTGACCACAGGATCATGGGTGAGTCTTCCAATCAGTGTGACTTGATTTAACATGGTTAACCTCCTTGTCCTTTATTATACTTAAATACTTTTCAATACCAAATCGCAGAAATGTAGTGTCTAAAACGTGTTTTATTCTTTTTTGATACAAAAAAAGGAAATCCGATTTGGATTTCCATTCTTATAGGAATTAATTTATTTTTTTATCAAACACTGGCTTTTTGGGATTTCGCTGGCATCACGACAAATGAGGAGATTCGTTTTGGATTGATGTCTTTTGCGATTGCCTGAATATCGTCTATAGTAATCGATTCGATGATCTCTGGTACTTCAAACATCGAAATACCATTTGCTAGGTAACTTGTGAATCCCATTGAGATCGATTCTAAGCTATTTAAGCTCATGATGAATGACCCTAATGTACTCTTCTTTTGACGTTCAAACACAACAGGATCATGTTTTTTACGTTTTAAAGCAAGAATCATACGTGTTAAGCGTTGTTCGAGTAGTTTCGGATCCGAGGTATCTCCAAAGAATGCCATCGCAAATGCATTTTCTTCTTCGACTGACGTATATTCAAAAGATTCATTAATTAATCTCGATTGTAATAAATTTTGGTAATTCTTAGTTGAATTCGCAAAATACATATCCATCAAAATGGCTAATGCAATATCTTTTTTGAGGGCTTCTTTACCAGACGCAGGGGTGAGTTTGACACCTAAACCTAGTTTAGGCATTGCGACAGGCATTTCAACCTCATCGTATGCTTTGACAATGGCTTTGGGTTCTTTGGGCATAAATCGTTTGATGGGTTCTTGGAACGTGTAATTTTTCTTTTGTTGGTTTGCTTCAATCAGTTGAACCATTTTTTCAGGATCAAAATTACCAACAATCACCACTTCCATATTGGATGGGTGATAGAATGTTTCATACGCATCATATAATTTTTTGGCTGTAATCTTATAGATGGATTCTACGGTACCACCAATTTCTACATGAATAGGATGCTTTTGATATAAATTTTGCAGTAAACCATAGAATAAACGTTGATTAGGATAATCTGCATACATTCTTAATTCTTCAGCGATAATTCCTTGTTCTTTTTTCACGGATTTCACAGTGAAATAAGGCGTTTGAACGAAATCAAGTAAGTATTCTAGGGCTTGTTCAATATTCTTAGTGCCTGAGAATAAATAGCTTGTTCGATCAAAATTGGTATATGCATTCGCGTTCACACCAAATTTTGACAGTGTTTCAAAAGCATCGGTTTTATCCGGCATTGCGAACATCTTATGTTCAAGGAAATGCGCAATCCCTTCAGGTTGATTCACTTTTTTACCTGTTTTTGGGGAAATGAAACTTTGATCGAATGAACCGTAGTGTGTCGTGAAGGTCGCGAACACTTTATGGAAATCATTCTTGGGAATCATATAAATATGTAAACCGTTGTCTAAACGATGTTGATAGACCGTTTCATTGAGGTGATAATAGACTAATTTTTCCATGATTAACGCTCCACATCCAATAGATAAACGGTATCTTTTACCAATTGTTTACCTACTTCTAATAAATCATCAGGTGTGACCTGTTCAATCTTTTCGATACGCTCTGCCAGTGTTGGCGATTTTCCTAACAAGGCTTGAATATAAATTAGACTTTGTCTTGCTGCTTGCGAGTCTTCGGATTCCTTGATATCGTTGATTAACGCTTGTTTGGATAGCGCAAGTTCTTTCTCACTAATGCGTTCAGTACACATGCGTTTAACTTCTTCATCAATGACTTTTTTAGCTAAATCTAAGCGCTTCGAGTCGACACCTGAGTAGATAAACATAATCCCTTTATAAGCATCGTAAACGGATGAGACATAATAACATAAGGAATGTTTTTCACGGACGTTCAAGAATAGTCTTGAATGTACGTATCCACCCAAAGCCGCGTTGAATAAAACCGCTGCGACATGGTTCTTTTCACCATGACGGATCGGTAAACGATACCCAATATTGAGTTTTGTTTGGTTGATTTTATCATGGTCAATGACTTCTTTTACAGATTCAACCGTCTTGGTTTCATAATCTAAGAAATCAACTTGTGAGAAGGACGCATTTGGGAATATGGTTTGACTAAGTGAAACTTCTTGATTTGATACATCACCCGATAATATAATTTGAAGTTCATCATTTTGAACAAAATCTTTATACATTCGCTTAAATTGTTTAAAGGTAAGGGCTTCTAGTTGTGCTTTAGTGCCACTTACACGTGCCCCATATAGTTCATTTGGACACATTTCTTCAAATAATCTAGATAATGCAAAACGGGTTTTATCATTTTCTTTAGCCACGATTTCTTCAATCAACATATTTTTTTCTAATTCAAAATCTGCTTCATTGAATGAATCATGACCATAAATAAATTCTTTTAGAAAATTAAGACCTTCTGCAAATAAAGTATGATCTAACGCTAAACTTGGGTTAACTAACTTTAATTGCACATGAATGATACTTAAAATGCCTGTTTTATTGGTGTTTGAGGTTAGACTGGCACCATACAAGCTTTCAAGTTTTTCATTGAATTGTTGACGATTTTTATAAAGATTGGTTTTTGTACGCAATACACTCGGTAATAGCGTTCTAAACGCAAACTCATCCACTTTAGCTACTCTTTTAAACTTTAAGGTGATTAAGACGGTTTTGAATTTTTTTGTCTGATCAACTAAAATCATGATTTAATGGCCACTTCAAGTGCAATTTCCATCATCTTAGTGAAGGATTTTTGTCTTTCTTCTGCGGTCGTCGCTTCATGAGTAACTAGGGAATCGGATACAGTGAGTAAGCAGGTAGCTCTTTTGTTCAAAGCTTTCGCATTGGCAAATAAAGCGAATGATTCCATTTCAACAGCTATACAGCCTTGTTCATTGAATCGTGCTTCATGGACTGAACCCTTTAAGTTATAGAACACGTCAGACGAGTGGATTCGACCAACGGTGAGTGGAATGTTTAATTTTTCTGCAGCTTTAATCGCGCGGTTATTCAATACTTTATTTGCTTTTAGTACTTTTGAACCAGTTAATCCCATGGTTTTCGCAAATGAGGATTCGCTATAGGCTTCATCGACTAAAATAACGTCATAAAGATTTAAATCTTTGGTATATGCGCCACAAGATCCTACACGGATGATGTTTTCTACGCCATAAAAATTGAAAAGCTCGAACGAATAAATCCCAATCGATGGCATACCCATACCAGAACCAAACACGGTGACGGGTTTACCTTTGTATTTACCGGTATAACCAAACATGTTTCTAACTGCGTTGATTTGAACAACCTCGGTTAGGAAGGTTTCAGCAATCATTTTCGCACGTAGTGGATCGCCTGGCATTAAGACTGTTTTTGCAATTAAGTTTTTATCTGTAAGACTAATATGAGGTGTTGGAATCATGTGATTTTTCTCCTGTATGTGTGACTATTTTAATGCCTGAAGATGCCCCAATACGAGTAGCTCCAGCTTCAATCATTTGCATCGCATCTTCGTAACTTCTAACGCCGCCTGAGGCTTTAACACCAAAGTTTGGTCCAACGGTTTTGCGCATTAATTTAATGTCAGAAACCGTAGCTCCACCGGTTGAGAATCCAGTTGAAGTTTTAACAAAGTTTGCTTTTGCTTTCACGGTAAGTTCACACGCTTTAACTTTTTCTTCATCGGTTAGTAGACAAGTTTCTAAAATGACTTTGACTAACTTACCCGATGCTGCTTTCACGACAGCTTCGATGTCGTGAAGTACCGCGTCGTATTTTTTATCTTTTAAATTACCCACAGAAATGACCATGTCAATTTCGTCAGCACCATCTAAAACCGCTTGTTTGGTTTCAAATGCTTTTGCTTCGGTGGCATGAGCACCCGACGGGAATCCAACAACTGTACAAACGAGTACATTCGAACCCTTTAATAAGGATTTCGCTAATTTAACATAGTTTGGGTTGACACACACACTCATGAAGTCATAGGTTCTTGCTTCTTCACAGAGTTTGACAATGTCCGCTTCCACCACACTAGGTCCCAATTTCGTGTGGTCGATAAATTTATTCAGTTGCATCTTTAACCTCCTTGTCGCCTTTACGACTTAATTTTACGATATGTACTAAGGTCAACGCAACATTCATGAGCGTGACCGATACAGAACTGATTAGAATACCATAAACGACAAATATGACACATCCAACTATATTGATAAATCGAATTTTTCGTTCGCCCTTCATTAAGAATGACACTAAAACCAGTCCACTAGCTAAAACGCCGATAATTTCGACAACAGCCGGGTTTAAATCAAATGACATTATTTTACCTCCTTTAATTGTATATAAAAGGGTCAACAGGGACCCTTAAATGTCGATAACTTGATCCAATTCAATATGGACTAATGAGCCATTGATTGGGGTGAATTTTGTTTTTTTAATGATTTTCATCACTTTTTTTAAATGCTTTGGTTCAATGACTTTGGTGTTTTGTAAGAATCCTGGAACACCAGTGGTCATCTTATCGATTTTAGCCATAATTTCATGAAATGGTATAATCTTTTGTTCTAGACCTGTTCTAAAATAAACATAGTCAATATGCGGAGGGAACAATGTCACTGTATTTTCACGCCATTCAATAGAGAAATGGACTTTTTGATCTTCATCGAGAACCACAAAGTAATTTGGTACATAGATATCTAGTTCCTTGTAATAACGATGCAAATCATATTGTTCATCGACATATTTTAAACAGTCATTCAATTTTTGATCATTGAAAGAATGATAGTCTTTTAGTTGATACCCGTATTTGTCCTTGTAGGCTTTTCTTACGATATCAAACACTTTTTCAACGACTTCCATTTTGAAATGAAGGACGTCTTCAAACATGTCATGATAAATTGCGAAGTTGAATTCTTTGCAAAGTCTTTCTACAATATTAAACACTTTTTTAGCACCATAAAAAGGCGTCATTAAAGGCATTTCAAGCCTAAAATTAACGTCTAAATATTGTGGGTCAAGCTTGTAAATATCCGTTACAGTCGATTTACGAGAGATGACGAAATCTGCTTTGGTTTTTAAAATGGGATGACGATATTCCATACGAACTTCACTGGATGTTTCAGAGACTTCACCGAGCGAAGCTTCTTGAATATCATCAAAAAAAGATAATATGCGTTCATAATCAAAAGCTCTACTTTTTTCCTTAAAAAAATGAAGCACAAACACGTTCATATAAACACATCCTTACTCAATTATATTATCATAAATTGAGGTGACATTCAATTGCTTTTGGCTTTCTAAGATTTGAAGTAAATCGTTATGTGTGCGGTTTTCGAATAATGGCGTGATTGAAACATAGCCATTTCTAAATGCCGTAACATCACTATTTTCATCTTCATTAACATCCAGTAATTCATAAACCGTTTCATAAGTGTTTTCTGCGATTGTGTTGAATTTCGCTGCGTGGTGATGTCTACCTTGGGTAGTCCATCTAACCCCAATGAACATATCGAATTTAGAACTTGGGTAGTTAATATTGAGAATATATTCTTTTCCTAAGGCTTGATTGTCTAATAAATATTTGACTAATTTATAAATCGACTTTTCTGCCATATGTAAACTTTTCTTTGGTCCTGAAACTGCAATCGCTGGAATCCCTAAAATAAGGGCTTCAGTCGCTGCTGCAACCGTACCAGAATAAAGCACATCTGAACCGACATTTAAGCCACTATTGACCCCGCTTACGCAAAGGTCAAACGTTACACCTAAGATACCGACAGCAATGCGTGTACAGTCAGCAGGTTTACCCAAAACGGATAAAGCTTTTTTAGCACCATAGAGATTGCCATAGTCTTTTACGATGAGTGGTTCATTAATGGTGATGCCATGGCCTTGTCCGCTTTGGTGTGTTTCTGGAGCGACCACATAAATATCGCCTAGTGGCGCTAATTGTTTGGCTAAAACTTCAATACCAGGTTCTAAAATACCATCGTCATTGACGATTAAAATATTCATTTTATTCACCTTTAAGTACCGCTTCACAACGTGGACATACATGGTCATGATTTACCTTAGGCACAATGTTCCAGCAACGTTCACATTTATGACCAGACGCTACTTCCGCAACCACCGATAAACTTTCAGCTTCAACCAATTGAACTTCAGCGACCATCCACACTTGGGTTAATGAAACCTTCAATGATTCGATGGCTTGTTTCATCGATTTTGGTAAGTGTACGATTACTTTTGCTTCTAAGGATTTGCCAATCACTTTATTCTTGCGCATATCTTCAAGTTGTTTCAATAGTTCATCACGCACTGTCATGAAATCATTGAATGCGATATCTAGAGCTCGGTCTTTATAATCGATCACTTCTGGCATACGTTCAAGATACACATCATCGAGGTGTTCAAATGGTAATGTCCAATAGGCTTCAGAAGTTGTATGAGGTAAGATTGGGTTTAATAATTTCAATAGGTTCATCAATTGTTCGTATAAAACAGTTTGAACGCTTCTTCTTAGAAGTCCTTTTTGTGCTTCAACATATAAAATATCCTTGGTGTAGTCCAAGTAGAACGCTGATAAATCATTAATCATATAATTATTCACTTGACGGTAAACAATATCGAATTTGTACCCATCAAATGCTTCATAAACGCTTTGTTTTAAATCTTCAAGTTTATGCAACATCACCTTATCTAGTGACCCTAATTGATCGTATGGTACATAATCTTTCTTAGGATCAAAATCAAATAAGTTGGATAATAGGAACTTGAAGGTATTTCTGATTTTACGATAAGATTCTGAAACTTGTTTCATCAATTGATCGCCAATGCGAACGTCTGAGGAATATTCAACTGATGATACCCAAAGTCTTAGAATGTCGGCACCCATCTCTGAGGTGATTTTGAGTGGGTCTGTGGTGTTGCCTAACGATTTAGACATCGCTCTGCCATCTTTATCTAATACGAAACCATGGGATACAACCGCTTTGTATGGCGCTTTGCCATAAAGAGCGACCCCAGTGATTAATGATGAGTTAAACCAACCACGGTATTGGTCAGATCCTTCTAAGTATAGATCCGCAGGATAGGTTAATCCTCTTCTTTCAAGTAATTGGTGAGAGGACCCTGAGTCAAACCAAACATCCATGATGTCGGTTTCTTTTCTAAATAAACCATTTGGTGAACCTGGGTGTGTAAAGCCTTTAGGCAATAAGTCTAATGCACTCTTATCTAACCAAGCATTGGTACCTTCTTTTTCAACAATGTCAGCGACATGGTTGATGACTTGTTGGTCTAGAATTGCATCCCCATTTTCAGCGTAAAATACAGGGATTGGTACACCCCATGCACGTTGACGTGATATACACCAGTCATTGCGGTCTTTGATCATATTATGGATGCGTAATTCGCCCCATTTTTGAATCCAGTTGGTATTTTTGATTTCTTCGAGTAATGGTTTTTTGAGTAAATCTATTGAAGCGAACCATTGTGGCGTGGCTCTAAAGATGATTGGTTTCTTGGTTCTCCAGTCATGAGGGTAGCTGTGTTTAAAGTAACTTACATGGAGTAAGTTGCCTAAACTTTGTAGCTTCTCAATGATCATCGGATTGGCTTTTTCATAATAAATACCTTCAAATTCACCTGCTTCATGGGTAAAGATGCCCTTATCATCGACAGGGACTAAGATATCTAAATTGTATTTTTTACCGACATTATAGTCATCTTCACCATGACCTGGCGCAGTGTGAACTAACCCCGTACCATCGGTATCTGTGACATGTTCACCTAAGATGACTGGGCAAATTCGGCCATTAAGCGGATGTGTATATTCGACATGTTCAAGTTCAGTGCCTTGGAATGTCTCTTCAACGGTATAGTTTTCAAATTTTAAGACAGCCGCTACTTTCTCAACGAGTGACTTCACTAGAATGTAACGTGTACCTGATACATTTAAGACAACATAGGTTAAAGTCGGGTTAGCAGAAATCGCTAAGTTTGCTGGTAAAGTCCAAGGAGTCGTGGTCCAAATGATGAGTTTTTGACCTTGACGTTTACCGGATGAAACTTCAAAAGCCACATAGATGGATGGGCTTGTGACGTCTTCATATTCGATTTCAGCTTCAGCTAATGCTGATTCACTCGATGGTGACCAATACACTGGTTTTAAGCCTTTATAGATTAAGCCTTTATTAGCCATGACACCAAAAACGCGTAGTTGATCCGCTTCGAAACTTGGATTTAAAGTGATGTACGGATTTTCCCAATCCCCTAAGATACCCAAACGTTTGAATTGGTGTTTTTGCATCTTCACTTGTTCTAGTGCATAGTCGTGGCATAACTTTCTAAAATCCGAAACGGTCATCTCTTTACGATTAACCCCTTTTTTGGTTAACGCTTGTTCGATTGGTAACCCGTGGGTATCCCAACCTGGGATATATGGCGCGTAAAAACCCTTCATGGTTTTATAGCGTAACACGAAGTCCTTTAAGATTTTATTGAGCGAGTGTCCGATATGGATAGCGCCATTGGCATACGGTGGACCATCGTGTAATACGAATGGTGTGTTGCCTTCATTTTGTTTCAAAACGCGATTGTATAAGTCCATAGCGTCCCATTTTTGTTGGAACTCAACTTCTCTTACCCCTAAATTCCCACGCATTTCAAAACTGGTTTGTGGTAATAATAATGTGTCTTTTAATTCCATGGTTCTTCCTCCTAAAAAAAAACGTCCCTAGATATCAATCTAAGGACGACAATGTCGCGGTACCACCTTAGTTCTAACTAAAAAATAGTTAGCCCTCTTACACTTTAACGCAGTGTCTACAGCTGCTCATTGGTGATAATATAGATCTATTTGCTTAGGCTTACACCACCCCTAAGTCGCTATTTGTCCATAGGTTTCCATACCGTGTCCAATTTTATCGCAACAATTCACATTTGATTCTTATTTTTTGACTTTTCGATGTACCAACATCGTCTGTCAAGATGATTCTTCCAAATCCTCTAACTGATATTATATCATAAGGTTTCACTAAAATAGTATATTTTTGTATTGGAAAGTAGTTGATTTTCACTTTTTCTTGGTCGATTAACCCTTTAACATCGTCACGTTGGATGTTGAATGCTTTCGCTATCAACGCATCCACCCGTAGGCTATCTAAAAACAGTGTGACAACTTCTGTTTTCTCTTTTAATTCAGAAGAGAGTGCATCCACTTCTTCAAAATAGATGAAGTCTTGTTTGATCTGGTGAAGGTCTTTAAATACTTGGGTGAGTTCTTCAACCACTTGAATATAGATTTCAGATTCTGTAATCCATATATCGCCAAAGGTGTCTCTTTCAATCCCCAAATGCATTAAAGCACCTAAAACATCACGATGTGAAATAGAGTCGTCTTGATAGCTTGATTTCAATGTTTTAATTTTAAAGTTGGGGTCTGTTTCTGAATCACTAATCAATAATCGACTATATTCTAGCGATGGGGTAGACTCATAAATATGAAAACCTTTAAATATCGATTTAACCAAATCCCGTTCAGGCGGGTTTAAAAATCGGTATAAAAGGTCTTGATAAAAAGAATCTCTTTGGTTTTTCAATCGTTTTAAGAAATCAGTCTTTATATTCATCGATAAATTGTTTTAAAGACCCATCTTTAAATTCTTGTTGACGCGCAAATAAAAACACTTTTTTATTGATCTGAATGATTTCGCCTTCGATCGCGAATACAACCCCTGACAAGAACGCCATGATTTTATTCGCTGGGTCTGGTTGGAGTTCTTCAAAATTGAGCACGAGTGGATTACCATCGACCAATTCGGAAGCTAATGAAGTGATATAGGTATCTTCATCGGTTGATAAAGATTCAAATATAATTCGATCAAACGCGGTTGTTAGTGTTTCACCTTGATAGTTTGGCAAAACATGTTCTGTTTTCTTGGTCTTACTAAAAATTGCCATAAGTTACCTCACAAAATGAATTTACGACCAATTCGTACAAAATTGGTACCAATCGTTAAAGCTAAATGATAGTCGTTGGTCATCCCCATTGAGACAAATGGTAATTGATAGTGCTTCTTTAGGGATTGTAGAGTTTTGAAAATCTCAATGGTTTGGGCTTCATCTTGATCGACACCCATGGCCATGAAACCAACTACTTTTATTTTATCATAATTTGCAAGTTCTTTTAAGAAAACATCCAATTCTTCGACAAATAAACCCGTTTTGGTATCTTCTTTAGCTAAATTCAACTCAATAAAACAATTCAAAGGTTGATCACGATATTTTTGGATTTCTTTGGCTAGTTTAATTGAATCTAAACTGTGTAAATAGTCAATTTCAGGAATCAGTTTTTTTACTTTATTGGTTTGTAAATGACCAATAAAATGCCAGGTAATATCTAAATCAGACAGTTCATTTTTTTTCTCTAATAAGACTTGAGCATGGTTTTCACCAAAATGATGGACTCCAGCACGATAAATTTCTCTCATCTCGAGCGCATTGACGTATTTAGATGCACAAATCACCGTAACCTCAGGATACTGAGAAACTGAGTCTAAAATGGCTTGTGTATTAATAGAAAGACTAGACATTAAACTTAAATAGCATAACGTCGCCGTCTTTAACAAGGTATTCTTTACCTTCTTGACGAACGCGTCCGGCTTCTTTGGCTGCTAAATAAGACCCATATTTGACTAAGTCATCATACGCCACGGTTTCAGCTCGAATGAAACCACGTTCGAAGTCACTATGAATGATTCCCGCGCATTGTGGGGCAGTCATACCCTTTTTAAAGGTCCATGCACGTGCTTCCATTGGTCCTGCAGTAAAGTATGTTTCTAAACCTAAACGGTGATAGGTTGTTCTAATTAATTGGTCTAGGCCTGCTTCATGTAAGCCGAGTTCAGCCATGAACATGGCTTTTTCTTCATCATCAAGCTGTGCAAGTTCGGATTCGATTTGAGCTGAAATATGCACAACATCGGCAGATTCTTTTTGACCTTTTTCAACTAAGCGCTGATAGACAGGATTGGATTCGATCGTTCTAATCTCTGCTTCAGATACGTTAGCAATATAGATCATTGCTTTCGCAGATAAGAAATTATAACTTTTGATGATATTCATTTCATCATTGGTTAAATCCATTAAGCGAATTGGAATATTATCTTCTAACCCTTGTTTGATTTTACTTAATACTTCAAACTCTTCTTTTTCTTCAGGATTGCCAGCGGTTTTCGCTTTTTTCTCAATCTTCGGAATACGCTTCATAACAGTGTCGTAGTCTGCAATGTTGAGTTCAAGTTGAATGATGTCGATGTCTCTGAGTGGATCCACTGAACCTTCAACGTGAATGATATTGTCATCTTTAAATAATCTAACCACTTGACAAATGGTATCGACATCACGAATATGACTTAAAAATTGGTTCCCAAGACCTTCGCCTTTAGAAGCCCCTTTGACTAGTCCGGCTATGTCGATGAACTCAACCGTGGTTGGTACAATTCGACCGGATTTGTACATGGTTGCAAGCACGTCGAGGCGTTTATCCTTTAAAGTAACTACACCGACATTCGGGTCAATGGTTGCGAAAGGATAGTTTGCAGCGAGTGCTGCACTCTTCGTGATTGCGTTAAATAGTGTCGACTTTCCGACGTTCGGTAAACCGACAATCCCTGCTCTTAACATAAATAATACTCCTTCATCAAAAAAGGCGCCATGGCCCCTTTTTCGTTATTTTTTACTTTGTAGCCATGATGGCAATTTATTGGTTTTCTTTTCTTCTTTGTTTGGTTCTACAATCTGAGATTGTTTTTCAAATCCAGATGGGGTGAGTTTGACTTGATCATTGGTCGTCTTCTTGAAAATTTGGGTTGCGAAATCATCAATCGTCGAATCTTTGGCTTTGAGTTCATAGCCGGTTGCAATGACAGTGACAATCATTTCATCTTTCAAATCTTCATTTAAAGCAGTACCGTAAATGACATTGAGTTCAAAATCGGTTGCGTTTCTAATTTCATCGAGTGCTTGAGACACTTCAAACAAGGTGATGTTTGTCCCAGATGTGATATTGACAATCGCATCAGTCGCACCATCAATTGATACTTCGAGCAATTTCGAATGAATCGCTTTACGCGCTGCTTCAATGGCTCTGTTTTCACCAGCCGCAATCCCAATACCCATGAGTGCAGTCCCCTTATTTTCCATAACGGTGCGCACATCGGCAAAATCAACGTTGATGAGACCAGGTACAGCGATGATTTCTGCGATCCCTTGAACCCCTTGTCTTAACACGTTATCGGCTTCTCTAAATGCATCGAGCATTTGTGTATTCGGTTCGATGATTGAAAGTAATCGTTCATTTGGAATGACGATGAGTGTGTCAACGTATTGTTTAAGTTCTTCAAGACCAGCAATCGCAGCTTGCGTTCTCGCAGGGCCTTCGAAAGCAAAAGGTTTAGTGACGATTCCTATCGTTAAACAACCCATTTCCTTCGCAAGTCTAGCAATAATCGGTGCAGCCCCAGTACCGGTTCCGCCTCCCATACCAGCAGTGATAAACACCATATCGGCGTCGCTCAATACGGCTCTTATTTCATCCTCAGATTCTAGTGCAGCGCGTTTACCAACTTCTGGTTTTGCACCAGCACCCAATCCTCTAGTTAAATGTTTTCCAATTTGTAGACGTTTTTGAGCTCGAGATACTCTCAATACTTGGGCATCGGTATTCACAGCTACGAATTCTACACCTTTTACATCGTTTTCAATCATTCGATTGACGGCGTTGCCACCACCACCCCCAACACCGATAACCTTAATCACCGGCTTTTGGTTGAAGTTGTCATTTTCGCCAAATACCATAATAACCCTCCTAAAAAATTGTTGTAAACAACCTAAGTTAATTTTACACTAATTGGCTTATAATTAAAAGATATATAAAGCGATTTCAACACACATTACAATTTATAGCCATATTGCGTAAAAAATTCTTTTTTAAAATCGAGTAATCGGTCTTCTAGAATCGCTTGACGAATTTGTTTCATCAAATGTTTCAAGAAGGCTAAATTTTGATAGGTCATAATTCGCATACCAAGAATTTCTTCCGCTTTGAATAAGTGGCGAATATAGCTCTTGGTATATTTTGAAAATGGGGTAGGTAGATTGGGATCGAGTGGACTCATATCCCATTCAAATTGCTTATTGCGAATTTGAATTTTACCTGTGGTTGTAAAGGCTGTACCATGTCTAGCGTTACGGGTTGGTAATACACAGTCAAACATATCCACCCCACGAATAACCCCTTCGATGAGGTCATCGGGAGACCCAACCCCCATCAAGTAACGGGGTTTATTCTTTGGCATCACGGGATTTAATAAATCGAGAATACGATACATTTCTGATTTGGATTCACCCACGGATAATCCACCAATCGAATAGCCAGGAAAATCCATTTCAATGAGTTTTTCAGCACTATGGAGTCGTAAATCATCATAAAGCCCACCCTGTACAATACCGAATAAGGCTTGGTCAGTTGTTAACGCTTTTTTACCACGTTCCGCCCAGCGAAGCGTGCGTTCAAGTGAGTCTTTTGTATACTCATATGTGGCATCATGTGGGGGACATTCATCAAAACTCATGATGATATCTGCCCCTAGTTTTTCTTGAATTTCAATGGCTTTTTCAGGGGATAAAAATAGCGATTCCCCACTCTTATGATGTTTGAAATAGACGCCTTCTTCTTTAATTTTTCGCATATCGGTTAAAGAGAACACTTGGAAACCGCCACTGTCGGTCAGCAAAGCCCCATCCCAATTCATAAATCCCCTTATCCCGCCATGGGCTTTGACGATGTCTTCTCCGGGTTGTAACCATAAGTGATAGGTATTGCCTAAAATAAGTCCCTCAGAAACTTCTTTTATTTCTTCAGGGGTTAAAGTTTTAACAGTGGCGAGTGTACCGACTGGCATAAAAAATGGGGTTTCAAACGTCCCATGTGGTGTATGCAATAAACCATATCTCGCACCTGATTGTTTACATGTATGTAATAATTCGAATCTAATTGCCATTTTCATTCCTCTTTCAATTGAAATTATACCACAGAAGTGTTATATTTGTTTATGGCTTATGCCCGCAGTACTAGTTACCTGCGAAAACAAAACAAGGAGAATAATTAAATATGTTTCATTTTACCCTAAAAGATTGGATAAGGCAATCTTTGATTGCAGCACTTTATGTCATATTGGTGCTAC
>CAZXLG010000023.1:0-20575 GCA_964641335.1 uncultured Paracholeplasma sp. | reverse complement strand
AAGCATACTGGATTTAAATCACTTTTTGAAGACTAAAGGCGCTAATTAGCGCCTTTTTGTTATCTAAAACCAAGTTCTCTTAATGTTCTTTCAACGATGCCTGAAAAGTTACTTTCAGCACCCCAATTGAATTTAAATAACACGCCTGTAGATCCTCCAGTCGAAATCGCGTCTACAGTAACTCGACCATCTATCTCTGTAATAAACACAGATAAACTGGCACGATTTTGGGCACGATAATAGTATTTTTCGAAAACCATCATGCGTGACTCTCCATTATCAAATTTGTTTCTAACATCTAATCGGCATTCACCGGTAATAGATCCATCCACAACAGCGTGATAGATTGCACCACCCACTTGATCAACAGACCCTGTTCCTGACATTCTAACTGCAGACATTCATAAATTCTCCTTCGAAGTGATTTGTTTGTGTGCTGTCGCCATTGGCACCTCATTAAATGAATTCACTAAAGTAGAGGATTCTGGATAGCGACTCACTTTAGCATAATATACATCCATCATCCATATTAAATGGGTAAATACGTGTTTATATGGATTTAATGGTTCTATATGTAAAATTTCATAACCTGATTCTTCTAAGGTTTCTAAAGCATAGTTTAAACTATCCGATTCAGTTTGAGGTAATAAATATAAGCCTTTCAATAAATTGTCCGTTACTTTTTGAACAATATATTGACCCGCTTCATTTTGTACGATAAACGTATAAAAATGAAGTTCCTTTTTCGCTTTTTGTTTGGCTTTTAAAGGAATTTGACTTTGAAGTTGTTTTTGATTTGCTACACACTCAGTTTTCAATGGACATAATTCACACTTAGGTTTATGTTTTGTACAGAGGGTTGCTCCCATTTCAATGATTGCTTGGGTATATAAATGGGGTTTATCGTCATCAATTAAGGCTTCATTATAGGATTCCAACGTTTTCTTCGTCGATTCTAGCGTAATATCCTCAAGAACACCAAAATACCGCGATATCACACGCATGACATTGCCATCCATCGCACTATACTTTTGATGAAAAGCAATCGACATAATAGCCCCAGCTGTATATTTGCCAATCCCCGTCAAAGCAAGCACATCGTCATAACGATTTGGAAATATACCTTGGTATTTTTCCATGATGACTTTAGCTGTCTTTTGCATGTTACGTACACGGGAATAATAGCCAAGACCTTCCCATAGTTTAAGGATTTGATCTTCACTCGCATTTGCTAATGCTTCGATGGTTGGTAATGTTTCAATGAAGCGATGATAATAAGGAATTACAGTTTGTGCTTGGGTCTGTTGAAGCATAATTTCAGACACCCAAATATGATACGGATTCTCTGTATGTCGCCATGGTAAGTCACGTTTATTAACCTCATACCAGGCGATGATTTTATTTGAAAAATGACTCATCAATGTTTAAAACCCGAATACCACAATGTGGAATCATGTCTTCAATGCTTGTAAATGTACCCATCACGATACCATGACAAACCACAATTACTTTTTGATGTTTCAAATACGGTTTTAAGGCATTATGGGTGCGTTTTGATAGTACTTCTAGAGATTCCCAAGGAAATACGGTATCCTTTTGTCGAATGCCTTTTTGAGCCATAAATTCAGGATAGGCTTGATCTAAATCTTTACGATCTGAAAATGTCGTATCTGGCATCCACTCATGGAGGTCGTTTTCGACCGTGAGCGGTATTTGTGTAATACGCGAAATAATCGCCGCTGTCTGGAGTGCACGTGTGTATGGGGATGAAACGATGATTTCCGCCCCTTTAAGAATGTCTTCTTTTGCTACTGTCTCAGCTTGTAGTACGCCACGATCGGTTAATTTGCCCAAATCATAGCCTTGGTTTCTATACCCTCTTGCGATGACCTCATCATAACGAGGTTCGCCATGTCTAATAAAAATAAAAGTTGTCATTTTTTTATCACCTAATCCAAGTATACCATATATCACTTTTTGAATAAATAAAACTTTTTATCCATTCTTTTATTGTGTTACTTGATGTTCTTCTATGTAGCTGTTCCATGTTATAATATCGATAAAGGATGTGATTATATGAAACCAATTACTAACCAGTTTGATGAAATTCTTGTCAACCGACATTCGATTAGAAAATACAAGCCATATGAGATGGATGATGATACCATTCGTGCTATATTTGAAATGGCACTTAAAGCACCTTCAGCTAAAAATTTTCAACCTTGGACCTTTAGAATTATTAAAACCAAAGCAGCTAAAGACAAATACTCTCACCTTTTTGTAGGCAATCGTACGCAGTATGAAACAGCCTCTGTCATGGTTATTTTGTTCACTGATACCCGTTATGGCAGTCGTGCACAAGATGTATATGATAAAGCCGTCTTAAACAATCTAATGACACCAGAGAATCGTGAAAAACAATTACTTAACCTAAAAAATCTGCATCCAAGTGCTGAAGATATTTTGAAACAAGGCATTCTCAATGTCGGCTTAATCGCGATGAATTTGATGCTTGTTGCTAGACACTATGGATTCGATACTTGTCCAATCGCAGGATTTGAAAAAGCACTCGCTCCTGCCGTATTTGGACTAGATCATCATGAAGCTGTTCTCGCCATTTCCATGGGCATTGCTGATGATTTAGGCAAACCTTCTGTACGTCTTGATTTTGATGAAGTTGCGAAAATCGAATAAACAAAAAGGACAAAATTGTCCTTTTATTTTGCTAAAGAGCCCATGGGATCCCATGGTTTTAATACGATTGGCTGAGCTTGATACGCTTTTAGTTCTGTTTCAGTGAGATATTTTTTGTGAATGACTGCTTGATATGTGTTTTCATCAAACCAAGACCCACTCATCAAATAATACCCCTTGAGTCCACGATCACTCCCCCATGAATTCTCAATCTTCCATTTAGTAGGTATTTCATGTTCGAGATTAACACCTGTAATGACCATAGCATGGTTCATTGCCCCTTGAAGATAATCGAGTTTTTGGGCTTTGGTCATTGAAAAACTCATTTGGAAGGCCGTATCAAAATCATAGGCTTGGTTATCCCAAATGCCTTTTTCACGGTCACCATCTCGAGCGACATCCGCACCAAACCATACGATTTCTTTATCTTTTAGTTGATTAATGACGAGAGTTTTTAATCGTTCCATCGGTAAGTTAAGGTGAATGATTGGTTTACCACCAATAACGTTGCCTAAATAAGCGATGGTATAGTTTCGCATGTAAGGTTTATCTTCTGTAGGCGAATGAATGATCGATACATAATCGTGCAAATCTATCCCCAAATGGTCATAAAATGCTTTAGGTGAAGCAAAGTTAAGGTTATTATATTGATTATCCTTAGTGACATATTCAAACTTAACATCTTTAGGTGGAATACCAAAATTGGTGCATAAAAAACCATAGAGTTCTTGTAAAACGTGTTTCTTTAAAAGATTTTTTTCTTCAACTTTACCAAATTGAGCAAGCGATCTTGCTTCTGCTGCATATTTTCTTAATTTGATATTGATTAATCTGTTCATTTGTCCAGTATTCGAAGATGCATGGGTTTCAGGCATTTGATCTTTTGGAACAACGCCATACTTATCGACAAGTGATACAAACATGTCCCATTGTCCGCCATCTTGAATGCCAAGTTGTAATAAATGTTTAAGTGTACGGTCATCAGCATCACACACTAAGAAATCATCCATCGCTTCCAAAAAGTAATTAATCTTTTCGAATTTATCCCAGAACGCTTGATAGTTTTGTGAAAGTTCAAAGTCTTTCAAATTGTATTTTTTTGCAACCAATTCTCTTACGATATTTAAACCTGCGAATAACCAACAACGGCCTGAAGCCTTTTGATTGGTAACAGGTAATGTTTCAATATCAATGGAAAAACGGAATTGCGTGTTTTGTTCAGATTCTGTGACATACGCAATGGTTTCAATCGGATTTTTAGCAAGTGCACGACGCATCGCCTTTTGGTGGGTATTTTGTTGATATGATTCAGTCATTTGGTCAATCGTTTGATAGGATACTGCTTTCATGAAAATCACTCCTTTAGATAGAATTATACGCCATAATAAACGGCTTTAAAAGATAAAAAGTGAACATTTTTTAGATGTTCACTTTGAATATAAATTAGCTATAAACCTTGCTGACAAGCTCAGGGTGGTCAATGAATGGATTTCGATTACCTTGGTAACCATAAATGACATCATTTCGGTTTCTTTCAAAATCATCGACTGGATCTTGAATGTGCCACAATAATAGCGTCTGTAAATCACCCATTTGGTAAATGGATGGTTTTTGTAATCCAGTTAAATTCACCAATACCAATTGGTCCCAACGGATATCCATATAAAATAACATACGAGCGATATCACCACGGATTTCAGCTCTTGATGGGTAATAGGATTCTGCATTAGTGACTGTGCCATACCATTTGTTGCTTCGATCGCTGTTGATGGTTGGATTCGATGGTTTAAGATTATGCAAGTCTGAGGCAATATTAACAACTGTATTTGAAGCGGATGCTCCTAATAGGGATTGTGGCCAAACGTGTTCTTTATTCCACGTAGTTCCGCCATCCCAAGCGGCGTTATAAGAGTTACCTGTGTAAAATTCAATCAATCGGCTGCTATTGTTTGGATCACGGTCAGTCACTTGTAATGCCGTATTACCGAATGAATATTGACGACCGGTCATTTGCTCTAATAAATTATTTAAGAAGATGATTAAATTCGCACCAGTAAGTCCATCCATACCTAAATAGTATCCAGTATATTCGACTTCGCGCCATTGAGCATAAATCACCGTGTTTTGTGTAATTGGGGTATCAAATTCGTATTTGGTTTCACCAATATACCATCCTTCAAAGACATTATTTTCTTTTTCTGGATTATTCGGCTTAATTGGCATACTACCTGAGTTTACCGTTTGATTTGGAATTAAAGTCCCACCTGAGGTTTCAAAAGAGACTTGATATACAATGGGTGTCCATACAGCATAGATAATGATATTTTCTGTGACTGCTTGGTTAAAATCGTATACAGCATCGTTATATTCCCAATGGGAGAATGTATAGTGATTTCTCGTTGGGTTAGCTGGCATGGTTGCAAATTCACCATGAGGTACACTTTGTTGTGGTACAGATGACCCATTTGTAATAAACTTAACCGTTCTTAAAGCCACTGTCCATTTTGCTGTAATGACGGTGTTTTCAGTTAATTTCGTATTGAAATCAAACGCAGTTTCGCCAACAAACCATCCAGCGAATACATGGTTATCATAGGTAGGTGTTGCAGGTACTTCAACACGACTATCTGGCTTAAGTGTAATGACGGTCGTTTCAGATCCATTTTGTGGGTCAAATGTCACTTTGATGTCTTTTTCAGCGCACGCAACGAGCATCAGAACCAATAAAAATAGTACTACAAAAATGCTGATTTTTTTCATCTATTATCCTTTATATTTATAGTGGCGATCCGGAAAGGAGTCGAACCTTCAACCAATACCTTAGGACGGTACTGCTCTATCCATTGAGCTACCGGACCCACTGCTTTTATCATATTATACCTTAAAAGAAAATAAAACCCATCATTGATGGGCATATACTTGCAAGTCAATGACTTGAATTTATTCAAAATGGCGATGCAGGAGAGATTCGAACTCCCGACCGACGGCTTAGAAGGCCGTTGCTCTATCCAACTGAGCTACTGCACCAAATTTGACAGCATTGTTATTATAACCCAAATCGACTGGGTTGTAAAGACATAATTTAACTCAAACTTTCATTTAAGATTATAGCATAGAAAAAGGGATGTCGCCATCCCTTTTTGAAACTACTAAAGTTTGCCTACTGCGCCAATCTTGTTCAAAATACGGAATAAAGTCTTCGTATCTTGTTCGCCAAGATGTTTCATTAATTTTTGAATACGTGCGTAGTAAACGTCTTGTACGCTTTCAACGAAAGCTTGTCCCTTTTCTGTTAAAAGTACATACGTTACACGATGGTCAGACTTGGAGTCTCTACGTGCTAGATAGCCGTCTTCAACAAGCTTGTTCATCTTGTGAGTGATGGCTGGTAATGTGACTTTAAGGCGTTTTGCGATAGCGGATGGCTTAATCCCCGTTGGATCACCAAATGCGACTGAGAATAGTAGTGTGATATCTGCATCACTTAAAGCATACTTTTTGTGACGGTAAATTCCACTCTTTCTGAGTCCTTGCAACGCTCTTTCAAAGTCTTGTGCAAAAACTAATTTTTCGTTCATAGTAATTCCCCCCTTACTAATACACTACCATTATATCGTTTTTTTTAGTAAATTGTAAAGCAAAAGTAAAAAGAAGTTATAAACTTTTAAAAATTTCATTTTTTTAAAAAACAAAAGCACTCGAAATGTTACTTTCGAGTGCATGTTATGTTTATTTCGTTAAATTCGTGATAACTTCGCTCAAATAGGCGATTTTAACCTGTATATCATCCTTTTTCTCACCTTTTGCATGGGTAAAATTTCGTTTCAAAATTTTCAATTGGTGTTCAAAATAGGAAAGTGCAGTTAATTTATTTTTTAGAATTGGACCAATATAAATGTCTTTTGACGAGAGTTTCATCTCCCCGACTTCACACACTAAAATCACATAATGGAATTTTTCATATACTGTGATTTCATTTATGATTTGATAGTGGTGATTCATCAAGAATTCGCGTAGTTGATCGATGTGATTATTCGTTTGTAAGATGTATTTGCGTGCAGGCACATGTGGTTGACTCAAAATATCTTTAAGTAGATGCATCCCCATCCCAGCAATCAACACGCCATCATAGGTAGATTTAATGTCTTTAAAGCCATTTGATAAAGCAAATTCAACTTGAGTTGATAGCTCGGCTGCGACGACATTTTTTCGAGCATTATCAAGTGGCATTGGATTAACGTCACAAGCGATTGCTTTTTGAATATACCCGTTTTTGAGTGCATCAATAATCACATAACCGTGGTCAGTACCAATATCTAATAACGTATGAATGCCTTTGGTTAATGCACTCAATGTTTCAATTCTAGTCATTATTTTCTCGTTAAGTTAAAGTCTTTGAGTTTCTTTTGGCGGCTTGGTTGTCTAAGTTTGCGTAAAGCTTTGGATTCGATTTGACGAATACGTTCACGCGTAACACCAAACTCTTTACCCACTTCTTCAAGGGTATGGGTTTTACCGTCTAATAGTCCATAGCGGAGTCTAAGTACCTTTTCTTCACGGTCTGTGAGGGTTTCTAAGACTTCATCTAAAGTACGCTTAACCATTTCTTGGACGGTGTATTCGTAAGGATTTAATGCGGTAGGGTCAGAGATAAAATCACCCAATGAGGAGTCTTCTTCTTCACCGACTGGGGCTTCTAATGAAATCGGTTCTTGAGCAATCTTTTGAATGGCTTGAACACGTTCAGCCGTAATGCCCATGCGTTCACCGATTTCTTCAGGGGATGGTTCTCTCGATAATTCTTGAACAAGTTGACGTTGAATACGCACCAGTTTATTGATGGTTTCAACCATGTGAACAGGAATACGAATCGTTCGCGCTTGATCAGCTACGGCACGTGTAATCGCTTGTCTGATCCACCAGGTTGCGTAGGTAGAGAACTTAAATCCTTTTTCATGATCAAATTTGTCAACCGCACGCATTAAGCCCATATTACCTTCTTGAATTAAGTCCAAGAATAGCATACCACGGCCAACATAGCGTTTCGCGATGGAAACAACCAGACGGTAGTTCGCTTCAACTAAACGGTTTTTCGCGTAAATCGCATCTTCAACCATGTTTTCGAGTTGAATACGTTCATCTTCAGGAATCTCAACTTGGTCTTTTTTCATATCATCGAGTTGTTCTTGGGCAAATCGACCATTATTCACTCGAACGGCTAAGTCGACTTCTTCATCGCTCGTTAAAAGCGGAATTCGTCCAATTTCTTTTAAATACATTCTTACAGGGTCATCGACTTTGATTGACGATGGTAAGGATTCAATATTTAAAAGTTCTTCTTCCTTAATGTCTTCGATTTCTAACGATGATAAGGATAATTGGTCAAAGTCAATGTCTTCATCCAAGTCGTCTTCCTCTTCATCGATTTCTAGTACTTCAGTTGGGGCTGGGGTTTCAATTTCATCGATGATATCTTCTTCGACTTCAAGATTCATGATATCGATGTCTTCATCGAGTAGTGCGGCTTCTATGGAAAGATAATCCGGGGTTCCAAAAGCGGCGTGTTTGATGACATCGCTATAGTTTACTTCATTGTTATTTTTTTTGCCGAGTTTGATTAAATCGGCGATGACTTTTTCTATGTTCATATGTTACTCCTTATCATTTGAGCAGTTTATGGGTTTGACGAAGGGTTGCCAAACTTTTTGAGATGATTTGACGAATGCGTTCACGGGTTAGTCCCATCAAACTACCGATTTCTTCTAACGTGTAATACTTACCATCGTGTAATCCAAATCGATAGCGCATGACTTGTTCATCTCTAGGTCCTAATTGTTTTAACAGCGCTGAAATGTGCTCTTTTTCTTTCATTGCCATATAGGACTCTTCTGGATTCATCACATTGGATGCGATAAAATCCGCCAATGTAGCATCCTCTTCAGTACCCACTGACTTATCTAAAGAAACCACTTCTTGAGATAACTGCTCATAGGAGGCAAGTTTTTCTAAAGTGATACCTAAAGCATTTGCGACTTCTTCATCAGAAGGGTTACGATTCAGTTTTGTTCTTAATTCATTTTTAATTCTCACCATACGATTCAAATTTTCCACTAAATGGACAGGAATACGAATGGTTTTAGATTGTTTCGCAATCGCTCTTGAAATCGATTGTTTAATCCACCAAGTTGCATAGGTTGAGAAACGGTTGCCCATGCGATAATCAAATTTATCCGCGGCTTTCATTAAACCCATGGTGCCTTCTTGAATGAGATCGAGCATTTCCATTTTCCCATCGGATTTTTTCGCAATCGACACGACTAAACGTAAGTTGGATAGGATTAAGCGGTTTTTCGCTTCGACAGCAACCCCAATGGTTTGTTGTCTGATGGCTTCCTCTTTAGGATCGGATTGAACCCCTCTAGCCATGGCCTCATGACCCATGAAGACTTTCTTAGTGATATCTTTTTCTTCATCTGGGGTCAATAAACGAATTTCGCCCATTTCTTTAAGATAACGGTGGTAATTATCGGTTGGTTTATCCACATTTGTATCAATCAAAGGAATAGTTTCTTCTTCGTCATAGGTAATTACATACCCAGATTGGTCTAAGACTTTTTTGATTTCATCGAATTCATGATCCTCAAGTTCAGTCATTTCCAAGACATCATTAAGGGGTACTTTTTTAGTTTCCTTGTAGGTATCTAATACATTGTCAATCCATTCTTTATTTGGAGTCATGGGTTCACCTTACCTTTTTCTTTTAAATTCTTCAGGCGTTTTTGTTTTTCCACATAAGCGGTTTGTGTATAAGCTTCGGTTTCCGTATTGATGGCTTCTAATGTTTGGATATACTCCTTATCGATGGTTATTTTACACATGACGTGGAGAAGATCAGTAATCGATGTTTCGTCATAAACCGGCTTAAACTTCCACAATAAGACATTTTCGATTTTTTGTTCAAAAGCATCGAGAAGTTCTTTGGATAAGGATTGTTTAAACAAGTCTAAATCAAACACCGTATTGTTTCGGTAGTAACCTAACATCAAACTACCTCTTAATTTAAAAAGATCCATATCCGCGACAAATTGAGTCCCTAAGGCTTGATCGATTCGCTTTGCTTGGTCGTAATCTTGAGTCATCGCGATAAATAATTCAATTTCAGCGCGATAATACTTTTTTAGTGATTTGTGGATAATTGGTTTGGGTTTAGGCAGTACAGGCAATTGGTCAGGGGTACCAAAATTGGTTTCTTTTGGCATCACAGAGTCATACGATGACCCGATATCATTTGCCAAACGTTTATAGTATATCTCTTGAATGCTTTGATCTTTGTTTCGAAGCATTTTCTTAATTCTTGTTTTGAATTCACGGATATCATTGGAGTTCTTTAAATCGAGGCCTTTTTTATGAAAGTCATAGCTGAACACCAAAGGATCGATGGTTTCTTTAAACGCATTTTGATAAGCCTCAACCCCATATTTTTTCAAAAAATCATCGGGGTCCAAACCATCTTTTAGAAATACGATGTCTGCACGGAGTCGAACATCTTCTAAAATCGGAATGGCTTTCATTGTCGCTTGTTGACCCGCATTATCGCCATCATAGGCAATGATGACTTCGTGGGTGACCTGTTTTAAAAGTTCTGCGTGACGTTTGGTTAAGGCTGTACCCATCGTCGCAACAGCGTTGCCTAAACCGCTTTTATAAGAAGCGATGACATCAAAGAATCCTTCGTATAAAATGACTTTCTTTTTGACACGAATATCACGTGAAGCTTGGAATAAATGATACAAGACTTCCCCTTTTTTGAATATTTTGGTTTCAGGGGTATTTAGGTATTTCACAGGGTCATCTTCTAAAGCACGACCCGAGAATCCCACCACACGGCCTTTGTCGTCGTGAATAGGGAATGTAATTCGCTTGGTCATCAAATCATAAAATGAGCCATCTTCACGCTGCTTGACTAAACCGAGTTCAATCATCATTAAGGGATCAAACCCTTTATTTTTTAATATTTGATAGAGTGCATCTTTTTCTTTAGGTGCTAACCCAATGCCGAAATGCTTAATATCATCGTTGGTCAAACCCCGCTTTTCAAGATAACTTAAGGCGGATTTGCCATAGGCTGAGTTATTTAAATAATACTCATAGAAATTAGAAGCTTCCTGTAAGAGTGCATGTTCTTTCAGTGTTGGGTCATCGACCACTTCCACATCCACTTGGATACCTAAGGGTGTCGCAAGTGCTTTAACTGCTTCAGGGAAAGAGACATTTTTGATTTTTTGGTAAAACATAATGGGTGAACCGCCCTCACCACAAGCCATACATTTGGCTAGATGTTTTTCCGGTGATACCGAAAAGGATGGGCTTTTGTCATCATGAAATGGACATTGACCCATATAGTTTTTACCCTTTTTAACAAGGTTTACATAAGGGCTAACCAAAGCCACAATATCGGTCTTTTCATTTATTTCATCGATGATATGACGGTCTATCGGCATAAAAAGACCTCCTTTGTTGTATTATAGCGCGGTTTTTTCTTGAATGAATGCTTTAAGTTCAGAAAGTGGAATGCGTACTTGAGACATCGTATCGCGTTCACGAATGGTCACTGTTTGGTTTTCTAAGGTTTCATCATCAATCGTGATGCAGAACGGCGTACCGATTTGGTCTTGACGACGATAACGTTTACCAATATTTTGGGTTTCATCATAAGTTGCTTGAGTGTATTTAGAAACTTGGTCTAAGAGTTCTAACGCAAATTGATCATGTTTCTTTTTAATAAGCGGTAAGATGGCTACTTGATAAGGCGCTAAAGCTGGATGGATGTGTAAGACTTCGCGAATTTGTCCATCGGCTAAAACTTCTTCATCATAGCTTTCTGTTAAGATGGCCATGAGCAATCTTTCGACCCCTAGAGAAGGTTCAACAACATACGGTAAATACTTTTCATTGGTATCTGGGTCTAGATATTCAAGGTTTTCTTTAGAATGGGTTTGATGTGCATTCAAGTCAAAATTGGTTCTTGAAGCAATCCCCCAAAGTTCATCAAATCCCCATGGGAAACGGTATAAAACGTCTGTGGTTGCGTTAGAGTAATGCGATAATTCTTCTTTTGCATGGTCATGAAGCTCAAGATTTTCACGTTTCAATCCCAGTGTTTGAAGGAATTCAATCGCGTAGCTACGCCAGTAATTGAACCATTCGATTTCAGTGCCTGGTTTGCAGAAAAATTCGAGTTCCATTTGTTCGAATTCACGGGTTCTAAAAATGAAGTTACCTGGGGTGATTTCATTTCTGAATGATTTACCGACTTGACATACCCCAAATGGGACTTTGCGACGAGTCGTTCTTTGGATATTTTTGAAATTGATGAAAATGCCTTGGGCAGTTTCAGGTCTTAGGTATACAGTATTACCCGCACTTTCAGTGACCCCTTGAGTCGTTTTGAACATGAGGTTAAACGATTTAATCTCTGTCCAATTGACTTTACCACAGTTTGGACAAGCGACTTTTTCTGTCATCATGAAATTATGAAGTTGTTCATGTGACCAAGCACTTGGATTTACTGTATTGTGGGTATGTTCTTCGATGAGTTTGTCTGCTCTATGTCTGGTATTGCAGCTCTTGCATTCTGTGAGTGGGTCTGAGAAACCACCGACGTGGCCACTGGCTACCCATACTTGTGAATTCATCAAAATCGATGAATCTAATAAAACGTTGTAACGATTTTCGTCGTGGAATTTCTTAAGCCACGCTTTCTTAATGTTATTTTTAAGTAAACTACCCAATGGGCCGTAGTCCCACGTATTGGCCAATCCGCCATAAAGTTCGGAACCTTGGAAAATAAAACCGGTAGCTTTTGCATATGTAACTAATTTCTCTAAACTGATCATAGGACCCTCTCTATTCCTTTAACCCTTTGATATCGTGTTCCATATGGTATCGATAAAAGGTTTTAATAAACTGTTCGATGTGTTTAATATCTTGTGGTGCTAAATCTAGAGTATCTCCAGATTTGTAAAAATATAATGCAGAAATTACAATGGTGGTTTCCAAATCAAAGTCTGCATATGCTTGATCCTGTTTGGTCGTCACCGATGCATTTTTGATTGAAAATCCAGTTGGGTTATCGCCTACAAAGTTGAGCCTATAACCAAAGGCATAAAGCATCTTTAAAGCGAAGATCAAATACCCATTGGGATGTTTCAAGAGTTCGATGACGAGGTCATAGACTTTTTCGTGATCTAAGTCACTCGTAATCAAGTGGTCGATGATTTCTAAAATAATCGACTGTTTTGATAATAAAGAGTAGTTTTGTTTGAGATCATCAAAAGCGTCTAATAATTTCGCTTTTGAAAGCCCAAACATCTCTTTATCTTGGTAACTAAACTCAATTTCGGTTAAGTATTGAGCAAGTACACGGTATTCATGTTTATAACTTTTAACACCATTTCCAACTAAAGTTACTTTGCCAAAAGGGGTATAAACAAACAGTAATTTACTCGATTCTTTATAGTCTTGGGTTTTATAGATTAACCCTTTACTCGTGGTTGTCATAGCCAAATGATTTTAAGTCAGAAGGGCGATTACGCCAGTCCTTTTTGACTTTTACGAATAGAATCAAATGAATTTTGGTATCGAGGATTTTGTTGATTTCAAGACGCGCTTCTGTCCCGATTTTTTTCAACATTTCTCCACCTTTACCAATCAATATTTGTTTTTGAGTATTTCGCTCTACGATGATTGTCGCATGAACTTCATACACACCCTGATTCATTTCAGTGTGTTCAATGACGACAGCCACAGCATGAGGTACTTCCTCTTCGGTATGATAAAGCACTTTTTCACGAATAATTTCTGACATCAATTGGAAATCACTTTGGTCAGTGATCTCATCTTCTGAAAAGAGTGGATAACCCACTGGCAAACGGGTAATCAGTTCTTCTAAGAGGTGATCGATGTTGGTACCCTCTAACGCTGAGATTGGGAAGAAACCGGCGAAGGGATACGCATTTAAATAACTTATGATGACTTTATCAATTTGAAGTTTGGATTTCAGAGTATCAATCTTATTAATGACCAAATACACTGGGGATGTGATGCCTTTGAATAGCTTAATGACATGATCTTCAGCAAGCCCTTTTTCTTGGTCAACAATGTATAAGACTGCATCCATCCCTTCAATCGAGGATTGTGCAGTTTGATCGAGTAATCGACCTAACTCATGTTTAGGTTTGTGAATACCCGGTGTATCTACGAAAACCATTTGATAATCTTCGGTGGTCTTGATACCCAATATACGATTGCGTGTCGTTTGAGGTTTAGGCGATGTAATCGCAATTTTCTGTCCGATGATCGCATTTAGTAACGTTGATTTTCCCACATTAGGTCGACCAACAATGCTGATGAACCCACTTCTAAAATTAGTTTTCATTGTGTTCAACTTCATCAAAGGAATACGGTAATAATTCACTCACGGTTGTTTCTTTAATTTTACCTGTGAGATTGGATAGGAATACTCTGGTTTGTTTTGGTATCAGTTCATTCATTACTTGACGACATGCACCACATGGGCTAACAGGATTCAGTGTATCCGCTGTAATTGCCATCATGACGATATCTTCTTTATGATATCCAAGGCTATAGGCTTGAAACAGTGCGCTTCTTTCAGCACAATTGGATAACCCATAGGATGCATTTTCGATATTCGCACCGTGTATGACTTTTCCATCTTTCATTAAAATCGCTGCACCAACCCCAAATTTTGAATAGGGTGAGTAGGTATTCTTTCTAGCCAAAATGGCTTCTTGAACCAATTTTTCTTTTGTCATGAGGATTTCCTTTCAAGCGAAGCCTTTTTTAAGATTTCTTCTTGCTTCGCGAACATTTCTTTTTCTTCAGCTTCGGTATGGTGGTCGTAGCCTAATAAATGTAGGTAACCGTGAACGGCGAGAAAGCCAATTTCACGTTCAATAGAATGGCCATAGTCAACAGCCTGTTCTTTCGCTCTATCTAAACAGATGAAGATATCGCCAATATAGTTTTCATCTTGGTCAGGAAAACTAATCACATCGGTAACTTTATCGATGTTACGATAAGTTCGATTCATTTCTTGTATTTGATCTTTATCTAAAAAGACAATATTCATCTCATGATTTTCTATAACCTGTGTGAAAATCATTTGAATCAGTGCTTCTGCACTTTGTGTGTCTTCGGTTGTCTGATTGAAAAATTGAATATCCATTAATCGTCATACCTTTCAAGAATTTTTTGAACCAGTGGATTTCTAACCACATCGAGACGCTTAAAGTGAATGACTTTAATCGCTTCAATATCTTCTAGTTTTTGAATCGCTTCATTAAGACCAGAGGATACCCCTTTTGGTAAATCCGCTTGAGATGGGTCACCTGTGATCACCATTTTAGAGGAGAACCCTAAACGGGTCAAAAACATTTTCATTTGGGTATGGGTAGTATTTTGAGCTTCATCTAAGATGATGAAGGCATTCTCGAGAGTACGACCGCGCATGTAAGCGAGCGGTGCAATCTCGATGACGCCTTTTTCTAAGAGAGAGTTTGTCATTTCTACCCCTAAGAATTCATAGAGTGCATCGTATAAAGGGATCAGATAAGGATCCACTTTTTCCTTTAAATCCCCAGGTAAGAACCCTAAAGACTCACCAGCTTCAACCGCCGGGCGAGTTAAAATCAGTTTTTTTACTTTGTTTTCTTTTAAATAACTGACTGCAAGTGCAACGGCTAAATACGTTTTACCAGTTCCAGCAGGACCCACCCCAAAGACCATATCTGATTGTTGTATGGCATCGGCATAGATAGCTTGGGTAAATGTTTTGGGATAAATCGGTTTGCCTTGTTGATTTAAAATAATTTGTTTACGTCTCAAAAAGAGATTGGCTGCATTTTCAAGTTCATTTGCTTCTGCTAATTTAATTAAATAGATGACATCGCGTTCTGTGATGGTGACTTTCGGTGCAATCTCAATCATAACTGATAATACCGACTCCATCATCAAAATCACTTTAGGATCTGTCGCATCCGTATGAAATTCATCACCATTCAATACCAACATATAGTCAAAATAGGTCTTAAAGACCTCTAAGTTCTTATCAAATGCCCCCACGATGTTGTATGTCTGTTGTGGGTCTTTCAGTTGAATGCTTAATTTCATTTAACCACTCCTGGGTTTATTATATCATAATAAAGCTAATAATTTAGCCTTTCATCAAAGAAAAAAGCACAAATTGATGTGCTTATTTTTTATTGCTTCTAGCTGCTTGGCGCTTCATTTTACGATCCACACTTGGTTTCACATAAAATTCGCGTTTACGTGCTTCTGCGAGGGTACCGGATCTGGATACGTCACGTTTAAAACGACGCAATGCATCTTCAATTGATTCGGATTCACGTACTACGATTTTAGGCATGTCTGCCCTCCTTCCGCACTTTAAAATCTAAAGCCGTTATCATTATATCGAATTCATATAGATTTGTAAAGCCTTTTAATAGAAATCATTATCTTTTTGTTTCTAAAATAGCATCGATTAAGGACAAGCCATAAAGCGAGGCTACTTCGGTTTGTAAGATGCGATTACCCAACCCTACAGTGATGAACCCCTTATCGTTTAGTAATGCGATTTCCGATTCATCAATACCGCCTTCAGGACCAATCAATAATGTGATACTTTCAGCTTTTTTAATCGCTAATAGTTTATCCAAAAATGTCTCATTTTTTGTATTTTCATACGCTATATATGCGTAATTATATGAATGATTAAGCTGTTTTAGGTTGGACAAAAAGGATACGACTGGTACAGTATTTCGATGGGCTAATCGCGCACTTTCTACCGCTATCTTTTGGTAACGTTCTTTCTTTTTTTCAAATGACTCATGATCCATTTTTGCAATACTGCGCTTCATTTCGACAAAAATGATTTCATCTGCGCCAAATTGGGTGGCGTATTTCACAACAAACTCATTTTTATCACCCTTACCAATCCCTTGGATGAGGGTCACTTGAGGTTTTGCTTCATCTTGATTGATGACATTCATTTTAACAAAACTGATGGGATTTGAGTCGAGATTCAATTGAGCTAAATAACAGACCCCTGTTTCATCACAAAGCTCAACCATATCCCCTGTTTTCATACGCATGACATGTTTAATATGGTGGAGATCATCCACTTGTATTAGATTATTTTTTATAAAATATCGTTGCATAGTATCACCTAAATTCATGAATATACTATCATAAGTTTGTTTTTTTCGCATCACAATTCATATTAAATCATTTTTTGATTAATTTGTTTTATAATGAAGTCAAAGTAGGTGAGTCTATGATTAAACGCTATTTACTCAACAACATTTATTACTTAACGTTCAGCATGATTGCATTTGCACTCTTAAGTATTTCTAGTATTTATTTGCTAAACAACCCTACTTGGGATGTTCAAAACTGGTATGTCATTGCTTTTTCAAATAGTATCATTACTCTAGTTATTCTGCAAATCCCGTTGTTACTACATATGATTTCTAAAATCAAGTTTGATGTCGTTTTAACCAACGTATTTTATATATTTTTGTTTTTAACATTGATTGTCGGAGAAGCGATTGGTGTCTATCGAATCACTGCTTTTTATGATTCATTGATCCATGCTATGGGTGGATTCGTACTATCTTTGTTAGCCTATTATGTATTCAAGAAGTTAGCCAAAGAACGTTCTAATCTCTTAATGATTTTATTCATTTTAGGATTTCAAGCCTTTTTCGGAACTGTTTGGGAAATCTTTGAATTTGCTCTTGATTCATGGATTGGATCAAATACACAAAGTTATTTCGATGATTTGACTCAAACATTATTTGTCGGACAAGCAGCACTTAAAGATACGATGTTTGATTTTCTATTTAATACCTTAGGTTCTTTGATATTCGTCCTTGCATTACCAAAAATCAAACACTACTTCATAAAGAAAACTGAGTAAAAATACTCAGTTTTTATTAGGGTCTATTGTCTGAACCTTTACCAGGTTCATCATCGTCATCATCTGTTTCGTCATCAAACTCATCGTCGTCGCCATTATTATGGTGACCTCGCCCACCCATATAATCATCTTTATCCCCTTTTTTATTGGTGATTTCATATCGATATTGGTTGGTTTGATTGATTGGATCAAGTACTACAGATACAACGATGTTACCTTCTTCTTCAAATGATTGGTCTTTATAGTCATACTCAGCTTTGATTTTCCAAATACCGTTGGTCAAGATTCTCATCGCTTTAAGTTCAACTTCAATATCGTCGATTTCATGTTCATATTTTAAACGTATACGCATATTTTCGCCGATTTTTTCTAAATTAACCGTTGATTTTTCGATTTTTACACCATCTTGGTAAACATTGTATTCGAACCACTGGTCATCACCAATCTCGGTTGAAATAAATTCTACATAATTCAATTCTTTCAATAATGGATCATGGTAAGTTTTGGTCGTGATGACGATTTCATCGCCAACTACAGTCTTCAATCCTTCTAGGTAGAATTGTTTTTGGTCTAAAACCAATAACCCTTCTGTATATACGCCTTCATCTACTGCCGTTTCATTGTAGTGAAATACATAAGTCGATAATTCATCATTTAAGTTGAGTATTTGATACGTGACTTGGTAGGTATAATTAGGTAAAGTTGAGGCTACTGGGTCAGAAAATGATAGATTGGTATCACTCGAAATGAATAGTTCTATCATATTGAAGTATGGATTGAGTAAACCCACACGTTGTTTCATTTTGGTTTCTTGTTGCATCATGCTACTCAACAAGATCATTTGCTCGTTATTTAATTGGAGTTCAATCGAGTTCAGTAATGTCGATGAAGATATGGCACTAAAAGAATATGTTTTTTCAGCTGTAAGTGTCATTGGGATTTCAAGTGGATCTTTTGGATTTTGAATTGATATCAAGGCGATGATTAATAAAACTGATGCTACAAGTACGATGGACAAGGAAGCAAAACGTTGTTTGAAAACACCCATAAAATGGGATCTTGGTTTATCTAGAATCTCGATGGATTGTAGATCGATTTTCGACAAAATGTCTGGAATTTGAGGTTCTAATTGTGATTTTAAAAGTTTCTTAAGATCTTTATTGTTCATTTTGTCGCCTCCGTTCTCATTTTTTTTAGCGCGTTTTGATACATCCATAATACAGTGCCAATAGGTTTATTAATCTGAGTTGCGATATCCTTGAATTTGTAATCTTCAATGACATGTAATAAAACGATTTCTCTTTCGAGTGGGTCTAAAACCTTCATCAAAGCCTCAACCAAAGCTTGTTTCTCGTGATCGATGGCTTCTGTTTTAAACTTTAGATTAATTGTTTCTTCAGGTTGATATTCAATTTGTTTATGATCACGATAATAATCCATGGTCAAATTATACGCAATACTGCCAATCCATTTTAAGAATTTTCCATTTTTTGTATAACTTTTAATATGTTTAATCGCTTTGATGTAGGTTTCTTGCATCAAATCTTCTACAATATTCGGGTCTTTAATTTTTTGTCTGATAATCGCATAGATGGTTGTTTTTGAAGCTTCATAAATCGATTTAAATGCGGCTTCATCTTTGACCATCAATTGGTCGATATAATCGTCGTAATTGAATGCCATAATACCCCTCCAATCACGACGATTATACCATATTTCACTTGAGATTTAGTCTATAAACGGATTAGCGACGTCCACCATTTTGTCCTTCGGATGCATTGTCATCATCTTTACCATGACCATGATGTCCGCGTTCAAATTCATCGTCTTTACCAAATCCGTGACCCATACGTTCACCAACGATTTGATAACTGTAAGTCGTTTCACCTGTAATTTCATCAACATTGATCGTGATTTTAATCATGCCACGTTCAACTTCTTCACCATTTTCATCAATTTCATACTTAATAAATAAGTCGTAATCTTCATTATCTGCATATTTGAATGAATAACGGGCTTCCATAGTTTCGGTTTGGTAATTCAACATAACTTTCGATTCACCATCTTCAGCTTCCACTTTAATGCTTGTACGGTTAACAATGACACCATCAACCATTTGAACAAATCTAAATTTTCGTTCATCATCTTCAGTTTCATAGCTGATTCGAATGAAATTTAAGTCATCAATGAGGGCAACAAACTTATATTCGGTTTCGTTACCTTCAACTTCACGTCTACCAAGTAAGGTATATTCAATACCATTGACAATGAGTAAACCTTCAAGTTCGGTTGCGATTTCGTCTTCGGCTTCATCATCAAATAAATCATCATGATCATGATTACGTTCACCTTGACGGGTGCGTCTTTCGATTGGTTCAGTGGTATCTTCAGAATCGGTTTCAATTGGGTCTTCTGTTTCAACTGGGTCCTCAGTATCGACTGGGTCTTCTGTTTCAGTTTCTTCAGGAATATCATCGGTGATGACGATTTCATTGAAGTAAATGGTGTAGCTTACGGTTTCACCTAAGATATCTTTACTTTCATAGATGGACATGAAATCATAACCAACGCGGTCTGAGGCTTGTGTAACTACATTTAAAGGGGCACTTGAATTCAAGAATGTTTCAACCATTAATAAATATTTTTCAAGGACCGGATCAGCTTCTGTGACAGGTTCTTCCTTTACTGGATCTGTTTCAGCATCCGTTTCTAACATCATTGTGCTGCTTTGTTGAGTTACTTGAGATTGTGCAAGTAAATCCCCTGCTGAAATGATTGATAGTGAGTAAACATCACTTTCAGATAGTGGTTCAGGGCTTGCTAGTCCACAACCAGCGAGTCCTACTAAGGTAATTAAGGCAAATAATACTGCTAGACTCA
>CAZXLG010000022.1:0-21187 GCA_964641335.1 uncultured Paracholeplasma sp. | reverse complement strand
CTTGTTAAACGTGAAGTCGTGAAATTAATTACCCCAGGTATGATTATGGATGAGGGCATATTAGATGCCTCAAGCTATAACTATATTGGTGCAGTGATCCAAGATAAATTAAAATACCATTTAGCCTTCGCGGATTTGTCCACGGGGGATTTATCCTTATTAAAAGATTTGGGAGAATCGGATTTATTAAAACAAATACTGATTCTCAATATCAAAGAGCTGGTTATTCAGCCAAATCAAAAACGCTTAGAAGATCGCTTAAGACCCTATGTATTATTGTCACGTGCCGATGGCGCATTGAATTCGGAGTTGACCCAAGGTTTAGAAGGATTGCCTAAAGCATCCGTTGCGTTATTACTTTATTATTTAAGTGATACCCAGAAGAGTGATATCAAGCAATTTAACAAGCTAAACTTGATTGAACCGGAAAGTTTCCTAAAGATTGATTATCCAAGCCGTACGAGTCTTGAACTCTCCATCAACCAAGGCAAACGAGATTCTAAGACGTTACTATCAACGATTGACCATACGATTACTGCCTTAGGGTCACGCCTACTTCGAAAATTTATGGATGAACCTAGCAGAGATGAATCAACCTTAAGATATCGTTATGATTTGATTGATGAACTTCATCAAAATAGTGTTCTACTCAATGAATTAAGAGAATCTTTAAAAGGGGTTTATGATTTAAGACGCATTACCTCACGCATCGCAACCAAAAACGCCTCTGGTAGAGATCTAGCTCAACTCCGACAAACCTTATCAAGAATTCCTGAGATCAAAAAAGTCTTAGCACAATATGATGGTTCTAAACTCATTGAACTCAATGAAAAGATAGACGATTTTATGGATCTTCATGAATTATTAGACAAAGCCATCGAACAAGATCCACCAATCACATTGAAGGATGGTGGCATCATCAAATTGGGGTATCATCAAGCACTAGATGAACTCAAGAATGCTTCTAAAGATGGTAAATCTTGGATGATTGATTTTGAAGCCCAAGAAAAAGAACGAACGGGGATTCGTAACCTTAAAGTTGGGTACAACCGTGTTTTTGGATATTATATTGAGATATCGAAAGGTAACCTTGATCTAGTTAAACCAGAATTTGGCTATGAACGTAAGCAAACCCTTTCAACTGGTGAACGCTATGTCACACCCATTTTAAAAGAAAAAGAAGCGTTCTTACTCACCGCTGGTGAAAAAGAACTCGCCTTAGAATACGAACTCTTCATAGAACTACGTGAACGTGTTTCAACCTACACGAAGGATTTACAACTGGTTTCTGATTATATTGGTTTCGTTGATGTGATGTCGAATTTAGCGTTCATATCCAAAAAATACCGCTATGTGCGACCAGAACTTCAAAAAGAATCCATCGTTAAAATTAAAAATGGCCGTCACCCTGTCGTTGAACACGCCTTAGAAGGCCGTTTTGTTGAAAATAATATCGACATCAATGAATCGGGTATTTTACTGATTACCGGGCCGAATATGAGTGGTAAATCGACTTATATGAGAATGCTTGCACAAATTGTGGTACTCGCTCAAATGGGATCATTCGTCCCTGCAGATGAGGCAAAGTTACCAATCTTTGATGCGATTTATACTCGAATTGGCGCGAGTGATGACCTCAGTGCTGGTCAATCGACCTTTATGGTTGAAATGCTTGAAGCGAATGAAGCGATTCGAAACGCAACCAAACAAAGCTTATTGATTTTTGATGAAATTGGTCGTGGGACTGCAACCTACGATGGTATGGCACTTGCTCAAGCGATTATTGAATATGTCCACGAGAAGATTAAAGCCATCACCTTATTCTCAACCCACTATCATGAACTCACTTCGCTTGAACAAACCCTCAAGCGTTTAAAAAACATTCACGTTTCAGCTGTAGAAGAAAAACATACGATTGTGTTTTTACACAAGATTAAAGAAGGACCAACCGACAAGTCTTACGGGATTAATGTCGCTGAATTAGCGAAATTACCAAAGACACTCATATACCGTGCGGATGAAATTTTGAAACACCTTGAAGCTGATAAGAAAAAGACAGCTTTACTCAACTTATTCAATTTTGATCGAGTCGATGAGATTGAAACGAGTTATGTGTCCAAAACAGAAGAACGTGTGATTGAAACCTTAAAGGATACAGATATCAACGCGTTATCACCGATTGAAGCACTATTACTCATTAAAAAATTACAGGATGAATTGAAATAAAAAAGGAGGGATTCTCTTGGCAAATATCATTAAATTAGATGAACGACTTTCCAACATGATAGCTGCTGGAGAAGTCGTCACCCGCCCTGCGTCCGCTCTTAAAGAACTCATTGAAAATGCCATCGATGCGAAATCGACAAAGATTGAAATCCACCTTAAAAATTATGGACTGGATGAAATTAAGGTATTAGACAATGGGATTGGGATGGACAAACAGGATTTACATTTGGCGTTTTTAAGACACGCGACCTCAAAGATTAAAAATGAATATGATTTAGCCCATATTGTTTCATTAGGATTTAGAGGAGAAGCAATCCCTGCGATTGCGTCCGTATCAAAAATGACCTTATCCTCTAAAACACCTCAAAGTGATCCTTATTATGTCACCTATGAAGGTGGTAAGTTTCATAGTGAAGGATTTGTTGCTCTAAATCAAGGGACTGAAGTCAAGGTCAGCGAATTATTTTATAATGTACCCGCGAGATTAAAATACATCAAATCCCCACAAACAGAACTTGCCTATATGCTCGAAGTCATTGATGAGATGATGTTATCTAATCCTAAAATCGCGTTTGTGGTCACCCACGATGGGAAACTGGTTCGATCGACTTCAGGATCAAATGATTACCTAGAAATATTCGCGAACCTTTATGGGAATGAGGTTGCGAAAGCCCTAAAGACCCATCAAATTGAACAAAATGATATTAAAATCAAAGCTTATTTGGTTAGCCCTCAAATAACACGTGCAAGAAAAAATGATGTGGTGATTGCTGTGAATGGGCGTACCATTCAAAACTATGTCTTAGTAAATAGCGTTGTTGAAGGATACCATACCCACTTAATGGTTGGACGATACCCGATTGCCTACATCGACATCAAACTCGATGTTTCTTTGGTCGATGTGAATGTTCATCCACAAAAGAAGGAAATCAAATTTTCAAATGAGTATGTGGTTGCGAATCTCATTCGAAACTGCGTCAGTGATGCATTTAGAGTTAAGCAAGAAACCATCCCTGATGTATTAAAGAGTGAACCTCAGACCGTTAAGTATACAGGATTTGAACTCTTTGAAAGTGGCCTTGACCTTAAATTAGAAGAACCCACCAAACCGACATTTGAATTTACCCCTCTCCATAACCAACCCAATCAAAAACTACCCGCAATGAGCTACGTGGGTGTGTATGCGGGAACTTATCTATTATTCCAAAATGAGATTGGTCTCTATTTAGTAGATCAGCATGCAGCAGCTGAACGTATCCGCTATGAACGCATTTATGAACGTTTAGGTGCGATTAAACCAGAACGAAAACAATTAATTACCCCCATCAGTTATGTTTTTAGACCAACTGAAAAAGACATTATTGATCAAAATCAGTCGTTGATTCAATCGTATGGATTGTCATTTGAACCTTTTCGAGAGGGGTATTTATTACGAGAACTCCCAACTTGGCTAGAAGAAAAAGACATCGATTATATGGTGTATGGTTTGATTGAACAACTACGCACTTATCAATCGATTGATCTTAAAAAATTGCGTGATCAACTCGCTAAAGATGTCGCTTGTAAAGGGGCTATCAAAGCGAATAAAGCACTAAGTATGATTGAAATCGATCATTTGATGACAGAACTCAATCAGTGCGATAACCCGTATTTTTGTCCTCATGGTAGACCGATTGTTATTTCATTCACGTTATACGAGATTGAAAAACTATTTAAGAGGATTGTATGAAAAAGGTCGTTGTTATTTGTGGACCAACTGCGGTTGGAAAAACCAAACTTTCCATCGATTTAGCCAAGCGATTTAACGCTGAAATTATTTCAGGGGATTCTGTTCAGGTGTATAAAACCCTCGATATTGGGTCAGCAAAGATCAAACCTGAGGAAACCTTAGGTATTAAGCACCATATGATTGATATCATAGAACCAAATGAACCCTTTGATGTCGCAACATTCCAACGATTGGTTAGATCTCATATTGAAACCATTGAAACCCCATTTGTGGTTGGTGGTACGGGATTGTATATTAAAGCAGCGTTATATGACTATGAATTCAATAATCCAAAACGCGATTTAGAAGAAGAAAAACAATACGATGCTTTGGACAATACGGCTTTGCATGAATTATTAAAGTCGATTGATCCGTTATCAGCAGAAACTATCCATCCTAATAATAGAAGACGTGTTTTACGTGCACTTGCTTTGGCAAAGGAAATGAAACGTAGTACACTTAAAAAGAAGGATGTTCCACTCTATGACACTTTGATTTTATATGCGTCCATGGACCGTGAACGATTGTACGAACGCATCAATAAACGCGTCGATTTGATGATGGCCGAAGGGTTTTTAGAAGAAGTGAAATCTTTAAAAGAAAAGGGTTATAACTTTGATATCCTTGGATATCGTGAATTAGCTCAATATTTAGAAGGTACATGTTCACTTGAAGAATCCATTGAGCAAATCAAACAAAAGACACGTCATTTAGCAAAACGTCAAGAAACCTGGTTTAGTAACCAAATGCATGCAGAAATCATTGATATGAGTGATTATAACCGTGCACTTGAACACTCAATTCACTTGATTGAAGCATTTTATAAGAGGTAATATGAATATCTATTTAATTGGTATGCCAGGGGCTGGGAAAACCACCATTGGTAAAGCACTCGCAAAACAACTGAATTATCAATTCATCGATTTGGATCACATCATCGAACGCAATTCGTTGATGTTTATTGATGAATTTTTTGAGAAGTATGGTGAAGAAACCTTCCGTGTTCAAGAAAAAAAAGCCCTCAGTGAAATTGTAGGAGATAACCTCGTTATTTCAACTGGTGGTGGGATTGTCAAAGACCGTACCAATAAAGCATTAATGAATGGGATTAAGGTCTATCTAGATACCGATATTTCAATCATCGAAGAACGAATCAAGCATGATATACAAAGACCCTTGTTAAAGACAAAATCTTTAGATATGCTTTATCAAGAACGCATGTTATCCTATGTCTTTTTCGCAGACTTGATTGTCTCGAATGATGGCAATACGGAACAAACGACACAAAAATTAAGACAACTACTAAAGGAGAAATTTAACCTATGAAAGGTTTAGTCATCCACGGTCCCAACTTAAATATGTTGGGCAAACGCAATCAAGCGCTCTATGGATCATTGACGATGCTAGACATCAATCAACTATTATCAGATACCTATGATAATGTAGATTTTACTTTTTTCCAATCAAACCACGAAGGGTCACTGATTGATTTATTACAAGGGACTGAAGATTATGATTTCGTTGTGATTAATCCAGGTGGATTAGCACACCATTCTGTCTCATTAAGGGATGCTTTTGAACTGGTTACGTGCAAAAAGGCAGTTGTTCACTTAAGCGATATAGAATCTAGAGAATATTTTAGACGCTTCGATATCTTAAAACCGTTAGCCGATGTTTATGTAATTGGTCAAAAAGAACAAAGTTATGTGTTGGCGGTAAAAGAATTGCTCGAAAAACATTTACAATAAGCCTATCTATGATATAATATAAAAGGATTTTTTAAGGAGGTAAAGACATGTATACAACAAGTGATTTTAAAACGGGTCTTACCATTGGATACAAAGGTAACATCTACACTGTAATGGAATTCATGCACGTGAAGTCTGCAAACTCCATGGCATTCGTACGTACAAAGGTTAGAAACTTGAGAACAGGTGCAATTACTGAAATGGCATTCAACGCTCAAGAAAAATTTGAAAGAGCTCAAATTGACAAAATTTCAATGCAATACCTTTATGCAGCGGATGGCATGCACGTATTTATGAATATGGAAAACTATGAACAAATCGAACTACCACATGAACAAATCAAAGATGAAGCACGATTTATTGTGGATGGTATGACAGTTGAAGTTTTATCCTATAACGACACTGAAATCTTAGGGATTAACCTACCAGATAAAGTAGCTCTTACAGTTAAAGAAACCGTGCCTGGTGTTAAGGGCGATACCAAAACCACTGCAATGAAGGACGCAATCCTAGAAACTGGTATTTTAGTTAAAGTGCCGATGTTCATTGAAGAAGGCGAAAGAATCGTTGTCAGCACAGCCGATGCATCTTACGTTTCTCGCGAAAAATAAGAAATGAAAAGGGGTTCAGTGATACCCTTTTTTCTTTGTAAATGACAATTTTTGTCGAAATAAATAGAAATACACATTTTCAAATGACGTTCATCCATAGATGATGGTATAATTTAGATTGAATTGAGGGTAAATAATATGATGAGATTACAAAAAAGATTAGCAGAAGCAGGGGTCGCCTCGAGAAGAGGGGCGGTTGAAATCATTGAATCAGGACGTGTCAAAGTCAATGGTGTGGTTGTTAAACAACCTGGTTTTTCTGTTAAAAAGGAAGATCTAGTCACTGTGGATGACAAAATGATCGAAAAAGAAGAACACGTATACTACCTACTCAATAAACCTACAGGTTATGTGACGACAGTTAAAGATGATTTAAAGCGTCGTACTGTCATGAGTCTATTCGATGAAGTCGATAAAGCTCAACGCATATTCCCGATTGGTCGTTTGGACTACGACACAGCAGGATTACTCCTATTCACCAATGATGGGGATTTAGCGTATTATCTCACCAGACCTGAATATGAAGTTCCAAAAACATACTTAGCTAGAGTTGAAGGTATGCTTACCAAAGCTGCCATCAAAGAACTCAAAGCAGGGATTAAAATTGACAATTACATCACAAGACCAGCCAAAGTCAAAGCGATTGAATACGATACAAAAAATAAGTCAACACTTGTAGAAATCATCATTTCTGAAGGTAAAAACCAACAGGTCAGAAAAATGATGGAAGCTGTTGGGTTCCCAGTGAAGAATTTAACCCGTACAAGCTATGCATTCTTAACCTTAGATGGGGTAGAACGTGGCACCTATCGACCACTTAAAATTCATGAGGTCAAAAAGTTGTACGGAGATATCAAAAAAATCTAATAAATATGGAAATTATCACGTTACGGTGATATAATTAAGGGGTGTGGAGGTTAATCATGCCGGGATTTAAAGTTGCGATTGATGGACCTGCTGGAAGCGGGAAATCAACCATCAGCAAGCGCATTGCTGAACAATTGAAGTTAACACATATCGATACCGGTGCGATGTACCGTGCGATTACCTACATGGCATTACAAAAAAACATCAATTTAGATGATGAAGCAAGCTATGTATTCATGCAAGATTTAAGAGTAAGATATGAGAGAGATCGAATCTATGTCAATGACATCGATGTGACAGACAAAATCCGAACGGATGCAGTCACTAGAAATGTCTCGAAAGTTTCCTCATTCCCTTACGTAAGACGCATATTAGTTCAAATCCAAAAGGATGCAGCGAAAGACATCAATGTCATCATGGATGGCAGAGATATCGGGACTGTTGTATTGCCGGATGCAGATTTGAAGATTTTCTTGACAGCGAATGTCAAAGAAAGAGCGAAAAGACGTCAAAAAGAGAAGGAAGTACTGGGTATAAAACAAGAATTGGACGCCCTAGAAAATGAAATTCTAGAACGCGATCACAAGGATTCTACTCGCAAAGAATCTCCCCTTGTTTGTCCACCCGATGCAATAGTGATTGATACGACGCATTACTCTATTGAGGACACGACGAAACGTATCACAGAAGAGATATTGAAAAAGGAGAAATACCATGGAAGAACTACAAATGAAGGACGTTAATCTAGATTCAGTCAAAGTCAGAGACAAAGTCGAAGGCAAAGTGTTTAAAGTTGAAGACAAATGCATTTATTTAACTTTAGAAAACCACGCCGAAGCGAGAATGTTTGTTGAATACTTTGGAAAGAACATCACCTCGTTCATTGGGGTTGTCAATGAAGGGGATATCATTAGAGCTGTCGTTAGCAAAATCAACGATGAGCCTTCTTATATCTTGCTCAATCGCATCCCACTCATGAAAGAAGAGGCGTTCGGTGAAATTGAAGCGGCTTATAAAGAAAACCGTTCAATCGTCACAAAAGTAACGAAAGTTGACGACAAAGGTCTTCATTTAAAGTTCGCTGGTTTTGATATATTTTTACCATTCGGTTTACTTGACCGCGAATTAGTTGAACAAAAGGATACTTTAAAAGGTCAATCCTTAGAAGTTCACTTAATTGAAGTTAAAGGTGGCAATCGTCCACGTTTAATTGCTTCTAGAAAGCAAATTTTTGAAGCGAAACGCCAAGCAGAACTAGACTTGAGACAACAACAACGCAAAGAAGAAATCGACACCATCAAGACTGGTGACGTGCTCAAGGGTGTTGTTGAACGATTAGACCCTCACGCAGCTACAGTGAGATTCCAACATGTGGCTGGTTTACTACGCATCAGCCAAATTTCACACAACCGTATTGAAAATATCGCTGAAGCTTTACAAGTGGGTCAAGAAATAGAAGTTAAGATTATTAAAAAAGAAGGCATGCGCCTAGACTTATCTCATAAAGCATTATTACCTACACCGTTTGAAGCGTTTGCTGAAACCCATAAGAAGGGTTCAAACATTACAGGTGTAGTTGTGCAAAAATTACCATTTGGTATCATTTTAGAATTTGAAGAAGGCGTCAGAGGTTTACTCCATGCATCTGAATATTCTTGGAACCCAAATGACAATTTTGCGAACTATGTGAAGATTGGTGACTCTGTTGAAGTTGCTATTCTATCTATCGATGTTAAACAAAAGAAGATCAGTTTATCTAAAAAAGCGATGATTGATAACCCTTGGAGAAATGTATCTTTCAAGAAGGGTGAAGATGTGAATGTCAAAGTATTAGAAATTGTTTCTGATAAAGGCATGAACGTTGAAGCTAAAGGTGTAACTGGGTTCGTTCCAGTTTCCGAATTATCCACTGAACGTGTGAACAAGATTGAAGATTTATATGCTATCGGGGATGAAGTGGTCGCAAGAGTCACTGAAGTTAATCCGAAAGAATGGCATTTAAAATTATCCATTAGACAAGTGAAAGAAGATACCTTACGCAGCGAGTATGAACCATACTTAAACCAAGAAGAAACAACAACAACGTTAGGGGATCTCTTTGGAAATGTATTAAAGGACCAAAAGAAAAAATAAATGAGGTGATGGTTAATGCCATTTAAAGTAGCAATCGTCGGCCGTCCCAATGTCGGTAAGTCTAGCTTATTCAATCGAATGATTGGATCTAGATTATCTATTACCGATGACGTACCCGGAGTAACGAGAGATCGTATTTACGCTAAGACTGAGTGGTTAACCAAAAGTTTCGCGGTAATTGATACCGGGGGCATCGAAATTAGCGATGCCCCTTTTTTGGAACAAATTAAACAACAAGCCGATGTCGCGATTAATGAAGCCGACTTAATCGTTTTTGTTGTCGATTCCAGAAGCGGGTTAACCGATGATGATTTATTCATTGCGAAAAGACTATATCCAACGGATAAAAAAGTCATTGTCGTCGTGAATAAAGTCGATAATATCGATTTGAAACAAAGTATTTATGAATTTTATGCCCTTGGTTTTGGTGACCCAATTCCAGTGTCTGCGAACCATGGGATTGGTGTGGGTGAATTGATGGATCAGATCGTTCAATCCATGCCAGATAATTATAGTGAAGAACTCCATGAGGATGCGATTAAAATTGCAGTCATAGGGTATCCGAATGTCGGTAAATCCAGTTTGACCAATGCCATTTTAGGTCAAGAACGTGTCATTGTTTCTGAAATAGCAGGAACCACTAGAGACGCGATTGATACCCCATTCACAAAAGATGATGTTGAATATGTCATCATAGATACCGCTGGTATCCGTAAACGGGGCCAAGTCTATGAAAACACGGAAAAATACAGTGTTTTAAGAGCGCTCCAAGCCATTGAACGCTGCGATGTTGCGTTAGTCGTGGTAGATGGTACTAGAGACATTATTGCTCAAGATTTACATGTCGCTGGTTATGTTCAAGACTATGCAAAAGCTTCTGTAGTTATTGTGAATAAATGGGACATCGTCAAAAAAGACGAAAAGACCATGGGTTTAATGAAACAAGAAATGTATGATACCTTTAAATTCTTAGCTTATACAGAAGTATGCTTTGTATCTGCGAAAGAAAACAAGCGTATCGACACGATTTTCCCAGCCATCAATAAGGCGTATGAATCCTATAACCGTCGTATTCCAACCTCTGTGATGAACGATGTGTTATTAGACAGTGTTGCGATGAATCCACCAGCACAATTCAACCATGGTAAAGCCAAATTCTCTTACATGACTCAAGTCTCTACAAAACCACCAACATTTGTGATTTTTGTCAATGACCCTAGTTATGTTCACTTCTCTTATTTAAGATATTTAGAGAATCAATTTAGAAAAGCCTTTGATTTCACAGGCTCTCCACTTAAACTAATTTTGAGAAAGAAGGAACAAGAATGAAATTATCCATCATTGGGGGTGGCGCATGGGGCGCTACACTCGGACAACTCTTAGTCGATAATGGACATGATGTGGTGATCTATGATATCAACCAACAATTTGTTGAAACCATTAACCAAAAGCATGTACACCCATTTTTTGACTTACCTCTACCTACTAACTTAGTAGCAACCAGTAACCTTGCAGAAGGACTAGCCTTTTCTGACTATTTGGTATTAGCTGTACCTACCAAAGTCATGAGAAGTTTGTTAAATACCATTAATCAATCATTAGATAGACCTAAATATTTCATCAACGTCTCGAAAGGGATTGAACCCGATACCACAAAACGCGTTTCGGAAATTGTCGATGAAGTCATTTCTCCAAAGAATTTAGCAGGATTTGCAGTATTAACAGGTCCAAGTCACGCTGAAGAAGTGATTCGTCGTAAGTTAACCTTACTCACAGTAGCGTCTAAAAATGATGCGCTTGCTCAAACGTTACAAACTGTATTTTCAAACGATACTTACATGCGTGTGTACACATCCGATGACCTTATTGGTTGTGAAGTCGGCGGTGCAGTAAAAAATGCAATCGCTGTGGTATCTGGTATGGCTACCGGATTAGATATGGGGGAAAATGCTCGTGCAGCCCTCATCACCCGTGGGATTGTTGAAATTGTCAGAGTCGTTGAAGCCTATGGTGGTAGACGGGAAACTGCATTCGGTTTAACCGGTGTTGGTGACCTCATAGTTACGGCATCTTCAGAAAATTCAAGAAACTTCAGAGCCGGTAAACAAATCGGTGCTGGAAAGTCGATGGAACAAATCTATGCCGAAGAAAAACAAACCATTGAAGGTGTTAGAGCCATCGAAGCACTCCACCAATTAGCGCTTAAAAAAGACCTTTCTTTACCAATTATTGAAGTCGCATACCATGTCATATTTGAAAAAATGCCAATTCAGGATGCGGTCACAAAATTACTCACTCGAACATTAAAGAGTGAAAAAATCGACTAAAAAAACCTCTAAATTCCCGTATAATCGCTAATCTACGCAATCTTATCAATAAAAAAATGTTAAAAAGATTGCTAATAAAAATAAATAGTGATATAATGGCGATAGAAAGACAAAAGGAGGTTCATTATGAACAAAACAGAATTAATCGCTGTAGTAGCAGAAAAATCCCAAGTAACTAAGAAAGTTGCTGAAGAAGTATTAAATGCATTTGTTGACAGTGTTGCTGAAAGTCTTGGCAAACATGGCGAAAAAGTGGTACTAACTGGTTTTGGTACATTTGAAGTTCGTAACCGTGCTAAAAGAGAAGGTCGCGACCCACGTTCTGGCGCAACTATCCAAATTCCTGCACAAAAAACTCCTGCCTTCAAAGCTGGTAAAGTATTAAAAGACGCAGTTAAATAATGATTAAAAAGTCCATGTCGAATGGACTTTTTTATTGTTCAATTTGATTGATTTTTCATCGTCTTTGGGCAGCCTCTCTATGTTATAATAGAGATGGTGAGACTATGAAAGAAATGTTCTTAAAGGCTGCATCCAACGATGTCCTTTATTTTTTTCAAACACAAGTGAATCTCTTAGAAACCGATGAACGTGGGCAGTCATTATTGCATTATGCAGTAAGAACATCTGCCAAAGAAGTCATCGATTATTTGCTCGATAACGACATCGATATCAATATCCAAGACCATAACGGCGAAACCGCCTTATTCGACTGTGGTAAAAAAGGTAAATTGGGCATTGCTAAACAATTGATCCGTAAGTTTGCCAATGTCAATTTAAAGAATACCAAGGGTGAACAGGTCATCCACATCGCATCTGCGAAGGGTGATTATGACATGGTCAAACTTTTATTAGAAGCTGGTGGATCGTTAAATGAAAAAACGCGAGATGGTCATTCTGTGATTCACTACGCCATCAAAAGTCGACAAATCCCATTTTTAGAATATATCTTAAAGCATTCCAATCAAAAGTTTAAAGATGTCGATGTGTTTAAAAATACCTGTTTACATATTGCCTGTGAAATTGGGGCGACTGATATCGTTGAATATTTACTTCAAAATAAACATAATCCCAATTTGAAAAATCACGCGAAAGAAACACCATTGTTTCATGCCATCAAGAGTGGACAACCAGCCATAGTTCAACGCTTACTTGAATTAGAAGCAGAACCGATGATCAAAAACAAGTTTGGCGAAACCCCTACAGAATATGCGATTAAACAAGGACAGTTCGATATCAAAGAAGTGATTGAGACATATTTAAGTGGTAGTTTTTACAAACAAACCATTAAAAAAAATCCTCTCAGGCACGCAGTGCTCATCGAGGATTTGGATTTACTAAAAAAATTTGTATACGAAGGTCATAAAGATCATAAAGATATCTACGCCATGAGCGCGTATGATTATGCCCATAAAGAGAACTTAAAACTGTTTAAAGAAGAGCTCCAACAAGAATAAATATAATTGACACAGCGTTTGACACGGCATGGACTAAAATACTTGCCCAAACGTTGTTTTTATTTTTAATATAGACATAGCCTAAAGCGAACCCACTGGCGGAATACGTGATTAAATTCGTCACAAATGCCAAAATCTCGGTTTCACTGGTGACATGGATCAATCCAAACAAAACGGAGCTGATAACCATCGCGACCCATGGGTTTTTAAAGAATCTAAACATGGCTTTTCGAAACACCAATTCTTCTAGGACTGGGGCGAAGATAACGGTCATTATAATCATCAAAATGCCCGTTGAGGATAACAATGAACGTTCTATGGCTTGTTGGTTTAAAGAAACTGGTTGGGTGTAGTCAAAAATAAATCCAATCACGGTGATTATAGCTTGAGCAGCAATGCTCGCAATCATCATGTATACGTAACCCAATACAGCGTCTACACCAATATCTTTCAAAGGCTTTTTAAAATACGTGACTTCCACCTTTAAAGTGTTTAATGTCACAGGTAGTATACTGACTGCGAGAATAATATAGACTACAAAATTAAGGATAGCAGAAGCACTAGACGTGATTTCTGTAAACGTAGTAGGTACTTTTAAATTTTCCTCATTCAATATGACGAAGATGTTGAAGTGATCCATAAAAGCAGCATCGGTACCAAACATGTATATGGTCACTTTTTGACTGATGATATCGTCATTCCATGTAATATCCTGATTCAAATAGAAAACCCTAATCATATCCACCGTATAGGTGTCTTTCAAATATTCATTGTTTTCATTGGCGAAAATCACATATGAATTGTCTTCATATAAAACAATAATGTTGAAATAATCTCCACTTAAAGCTTCAAAATCTGCTTTTCGCAGATAGCCTAATCCGTAAGTATCCTGATCAACATTATAGAGCATCGATTCTTCAATTGAATAATCGTGGGTGAAACTTTTAACCTCATAAAAGCCAAGAACAATAAACGCAGCGACAAATAACATAATGAAAAAGTATATTAAGACTGTCGATAATGCTCTTAGAACAGACATGTTTTGGTTATGATTCGGCTCAGGGGTCTTTTCTTCGAATAAATCCTCAAAATCAATTAAATCGTCTTTATTTTCGGTCTGCATAAGATATTAAATCCTTTCTATAAATAATATTCATCTCTATTATACAACACCCATTGAGATTGTTTTGAAAAATATCATAAGATGTGATAATATGTTATCGGATGTGATAAAACATGAAGAAAACCTATTTGGTCATTGGTATGGATACCTTTGGCATAGCATTATGCGAGGAATTAACACAGTTAGGTGCAGACGTCATCGCCCTAGATAAAAAAGAAGAAGCCATCAACCGCGTGACTGGTATTGTTGAAAATGCTGTGATTGGCGACTCAACGGACATTAATGTGCTTAGAGAAATTGGCGCACAACACGCTGACCATGTCATCGTTTCAATTCCCGGAAACGTGGAAAATAGCATTTTAACGACAATGATACTTTCTGACATGAAAGTCCCTAAAATTACAGTAAAAGTAGATAATGACTATCATGCGAAAGTAGCCGAAAAAGTGGGTGCAACCGAAGTTGTTTCCTCTGAAAAGTCCGCAGGTAGACGTCTTGCAAGACGCTTATTGTCGGATAACGTACTCGATTATTACAACATCACAGACGACTATGGCGTCTATGAAATATTCATCGGTGAAGACTTCAAAACCATCAAAATTGTCGACTTAGATATCCGTAATCGTTTTGATGTCAACATTCTCTTAATCAAACGTGGTAAAAACGTTATTTTACCTAAAGCGGACAGCGAACTTCGCAGTAAAGATATCGTTATTGTCTTAGGTAAACACGACCGTATTTCAAAATTCCAAAGCATTTTACATTAAAATCAGTGTCCACTGATTTTTTTGTTTCTATGTTACGTTCTTAAAATCTTTTGGCTTAGTTATGTTATAATACAAGAAAAAGGAGCCCCTATGAAACTCTTGATTGCGACTCAAAACCAACATAAAAAACACGAAATTGAAGTCATGTTAAAGAAAACATTTGAGGTCGTCTCGTTGGCAGATTTAGGTGATACTGAATCTGTGGATGAAACTGGCGATACTTTTTTTGAAAATGCATTGTTAAAAGCGAAATATTATGCACAAAAACACCGAATGCTCACCTTAGCTGATGATTCAGGATTATCGATCGATCATTTGAATGGCGCACCTGGTGTATTCAGTGCACGTTATTCGGGTGGGTCTGATTTAGATAATTTGAATCTCGTCTTAAAACAAATGGAAAAAGTAGAAAATCGTGAAGCCCATTTCACGTGTATGCTCGTGCTCTATGATCCTAAGACCAATGTGTATCAAACCTATCAAGGTAAGTTATATGGCTTTATTACTGAAGAACCAAAAGGACACAACGGTTTTGGGTATGACCCGATATTTTATGTTCCTGAACAAAAACAAACATTGGCCGAAATGCCTTTAGATAAGAAAAACCAACTATCCCATCGTGCGATTGCGTTACAAGCGCTTAAGGAGGCGTTCAGATGAAAGTATTGATTACATCCGATACCCACGGAAGATTTGATCGTTTACATGCCATTAGTATGAAGTATCCAGACAAAGATTATCATTTGGATGCTGGGGATTTAGTCTTAACCCAAAAAGAACTTGAGTCCCTCCACTTAACCGCAGTAAAAGGGAATGGGGATTTATATTTAGACCTACCCCTTCAACAAATCGTGATTATTGACCACAAGAAATTCCTATTGGTCCATGGTCACATTCAAGAAGTTAAATACGGGCTAGATAAATTGATTAAACTCGCCGAATATATTCAAGTTGACTATGTCATATATGGGCACACCCACGAACGTAAATTACTTGAATATCATGGCATCACCTATATTAATCCTGGTGCCGTTTCTGGCATCATTCCTTCATACGCAATGTATCAGGATGGCAAAATTACCTTTCACCAAGGAGTATAATTTATGGAAGATTTAATTCAACTAGCAGAAGATATCCTCAAAACCAAAGTCACCATCGTGGAACGGTTATTGGGTGGGATGAGCAATTACACCTACATTATCGAAGCCAATGGTCAAAAATATACCTTTAGAAAACCTGGTGAAAAAGCGGAGAACTTTGTCAATCGAGACATCGAACTGAAAAATATTCAATTGGTTGAACCTCTAGGTATCACTAACCATATGGTTTATTTAGACTTAAAAACAGGCATTAAAATCAATCAATATGTTGAAGGAAAGGTTTTATCTACACTCCCTAGACAAGATTATTTAAAACAAGTTTCAGATACCCTTAAAGTATTACATACATCGGGCTTAAAAGCTCAAAATAACTACGACCATCTTAAACGTTTATCCGATTATGAGGCTTTAAACCATACGATTTCAGAACGTTACCTAGAACTGAAAAAAGTGTGGCAGACCTGGTTCATAAAATATCGAGATTTACCTATGGTATTATGTCACGGGGATGCTCAACCATCGAATTTCATCATCACAAAAGATCAAAAAGCCATCGTCGTTGATTTTGAATTCACAGGTAATAATGACCCTTATTATGACATTGCACAGTTTGGCAACATCGACTTCAATGATGCTTTAGCCTTACTCGATGTGTATTGTGATCACAAGACTACCAAAGAAGACAAAAAAAGAATGATTTTTTATCGTATGTTTTTGACCCTTCAATGGCACCAAGTCGCAACCTTTAAGCATGAAATCGGGTTATCTGAAAAGCTCCATATCCCATTTGATAAAGTTGCAATTGCCTATTTAGATAAAGCTCAAGCCTTAAAACAAATGTACGAAGAGGTGTAAGCATGACACTCGATGCGTTACTGAAATTACCGAAGACTCATGAAACGATTCAGGCGATTGAATCGTTTTTAAACATGTCTTCAAATGAACAACAGATTGGTAGAGCCAAACTCTTCTACGCGTCGATTTTATTTACAGAATCACAGTATACAGAATCCTTAACGATGTTATATGAGATATTAGATATCCTTAAACATAAAGAAGATGACCCAATTTATGTGGATACACTATCTTTAATTATCGATAATGACCTAAAACTCAGTCAATTTGAATTAGCTAAAGAACACATTGAACAAAAAAGAAAAGCACTCCCTATTTTAAAACAGTATATTTATTATATGGATATGATTGAGCTAGCGAAAGCCCAAAATGAACCCTACGAATACTATATCGATAAAGCTTTAGAAGATGCCTTACCAGAAGGCATCAAACAAAGTTTTCAACTTAAAAAACTGGATGGTTATGTCGAATCTGGTGCATTTGATTTAGCCATGGATATGATTAGACAGCTCAGAATGCGTCTATTGTCGCCTGAGATTGCACAAAAAATCAAACTCATTGAACTCGATATTTTGCTTGAATCGAAACATTATGAATCGATTCTTTCAATCACGCAAACGGATCCAAATTCGTTGTTTTATTTTTATCATTTATCCGCGCTCATCGGCTTAAAGAAGTACCATCAAGCGAGTATTTATGAAGTCGAACATGAAAAAGATTTCGAACATCTTTCCATTGATTTACAAAAATCAATCTATTTAAAAGTCATCGAATTGTATGAACTTCAAAAAGATTCGCTATCAATTGAAAACTATCAAAAGAAACTTAAACAGCTCAAAAAACTCGAAACAAATCCAACTAAAACCATCGAAAAACCTAAAATTGAAACCCCGGTTCAAACAGAAATCATCATCGAAAAGAAAGTCATTCCTGTGGTTGAAAAACGCTTAATCGAACGTTCAAAAGACTTTGAAGCCATTCACCATTTACTCCTCTATGGACTTTCATTCACCAAAACACTTGAACCTCGTGAGAAGATGCGCTTACTGTTAGCTGAAGCGTTAAAAAATCTCACGATATCCACAGTTTTAATCTACCATAAAGATACTCTAAAACAATTTAAGAAAGAACGACTCTACGATAAGTCTATAGAAAAAGAAGACTTGTTTAAGAGTGTTTTATATGTCACCTATCAAAAACAGGATGACATCATCGAAGAGACTGATATCATTCGTTGGAATTATGATATCCTCACCAAAGCACCCTACGATACCAATCAAATCAAACGTGTCTTTAGTTATCCATTGGAACATGGCGCTATTGCCTATTATCAGACAGATACTACAGAAGTCCTCTTTTACGATGACTATCTAAAACTCTTAACCACCCTCATTGAAAAACTATACTTAGAAGCGTCTCATTCCGATTTAGTAGCATCCAAACTCGATTTAATAGAAGGTATTTTAAATACAGACTTATTCGCTTTAAAAATGGAAAACGACACTTGGATGACTTTAAATCCAAAAGCAGTCGCTCTGCTTGGTTTACCAAAACAAACCACATACGTCGAGTTCATTCAAAAAATCAAAGGTGAAGACCAAATTAAGTATCAACAGTATAAACAAAATCTTCAAAAGGAATTGACCCTTCAAGAAGTCAAATACCAATACCAAGATACCCTCATTTTTGAACAAGGGATACGAATCGAACATGACCACAAAACCATGTTGGTTTCACAATTATTTGATATCACACAGGATAGTATCGATAAAGATATGCTAGCGAACAAAGCCCGCATTGATGGCTTAACACAGGCACAAAACAGCTACGCTTTTACCTTGGATTTAGATCAATTACTGTCTCAAAAATCCACGTTTGTTTTAACGCAATTGAGCGGTTTAGATACGATTGAATCTCTTTATGGTAAAGCCAAGGTACTCGCCTTTTATAATGAGTTTATTACGCTAACTAAAGCCCATCTACCGAATGCGTTGGTCTATGCGTTTGAAAATTATCAATCGATGATTGTCTTACCATTCAATGATGTTAGAACAGTTGAAAAAACCCTTCAAAACTTCTTTAAATTCCTCAAAGAAACCACCTCCAAAATATTGGATAAACAACCATTCATAGCGTTCGCTGGGGTCATTCGTTATCCGATTAATACGACTGAAACTAAACTTGAAAAATTCATGAGATTCATTCATTTAGCCCTAGAAAAAGCGAAACGTCGATTATCCCATGGATCCTTTCAATATTTTGATTATCAGGATTATCAAGAAGAACAATTTGAGGTTTCTGTCATTGAACAAATGGATGAGGCTATCACCAGTGAAAAACTCAAATTATCCTATACCCCAATCATCCATATGCAATCCAATAAAGTATTCCTTTACGCTGTGAATCCCTATTTAGAGGAACTATCGGTGGATTCGAATTATTATTATTTGATTGCGAAAAGAAGACTGCAAATTGAACGATTGGACAAGTATGTTTTGAAGACCTCATTTAAATTCTTGAATCAATTATCAAAAACCACCGATAAATATATTCGTCTATCCATTCCAATCGATGAAGAAACCTTCAGATTAAAGGATTTTAATGCTTTCGTGATTGGATTAGTGAAACAGTACGATTTACCTTATTCCGTGGTTGAACTCTCTATAAAATCGGCTCTATTAACCCCTGTTGAATTGATGAAAACCCAAGAACTAGCGGATTTAGGCATTCACATTGGAGTGTCTGAATGGGCACAAGCTACCACCCCATCGGTTCATTTCATTCACCGTAAAGAACCGATGAAACTCGACCAACTTAAGACCTATGATTTCATATTGAGTTTTAAAGATTTCCTTCAAAACCATCAAATGGGCCTCATTTTTGAATCCCTCGATGATCAAGATAAGCGTAAACTGAAAGACTTTTCGCCCATTTATGTCAAAGAAACGAAGCATAATTATACCGAAGAAAAACTTACAGCACTCATCATGGGGGTCAAATAATGGTTTTAGAAGCGCTAGATCAAATTGAATCTCTTGTCCTTAATGGGGATGAAAATCAAGTTCACTTCAAAATTAAATCATGCATCCAAGTCTTAAGACAATCTGAAGGTATCATCGAATCATTCATAGAAAAACAACAAATTACCGATGAATCTGATATTTTGATTCATATTTTTGGACTGCTCCAAAATCTATTCGTTTCAATCGATGCTCTATATGACCTCACTAAGTTGACCATGAGTAACAAATACGCCATCAACGTCAACCAAAATAAGAACTTACGTGAATTAAAATACATTCGCAATGACATCGTCGGACACCCAACCCATCGAACCTATTCGACAGGTGGGGTTGGCTTTTCGATCTTTTCAGTACCAGAAACCACAATGCAAGTCATTACCTATGAAACCCACTTTTTTAAACAAAAGTTCCACGAAACGTTCAAACACTTCATTAAGACCAATGAACTGATTGATGATTATCACCTCGAATCCGGACAGATCATCGATGAAATAAAAAACCACATTAAGAAAGCTCAAGTTAAACCTGCATTATCGATATTAGCGAAACAACTCTTTGAAGGCATTCAACTTGAGTCCTTTGATTATCACCTCTTACAACGTATGAAAGATGAATTCAGTGTGAACCGAGAGTTGTCTAAAGAGTCTCATAACCGCTTATTGTGGCGTATGGATCTATTAACTGTTTTGGATAACTGGAAAGAAACGGATGTAGAAAAACGTGAGTTCATTCAATATATGAAAGAAGAACAAGCGTATAAGATTTATGAGATGACCTCAAATATCGAATCGGTTGACCCTTTATATATGAAAATCAATCATCCGGTTCTACTACAAAGTTTCTTTCGATTCATCAAAGAAGATCCAAACCGAGAAAAGTATTTGAAGTATCTAAAGACCTTTGACCATCCATATCACCACGCCGATATCGATGAACTCTATGAGGATGCGAAAAACAATCTAAGGGTAACCAAGTTATTATCATGGCTTCAAAAACAAACCTCAGAACATCGTGTGTTTTTAATTGGTAGTGCCCTTGAAAAATTCAAACGAGAATAAGTAAGAAACATCATGGAAACATGATGTTTTTTGTTGACTAGGAAAGTTCATCTTTTATTGTTCTATCAGCTAACAACCACACAGTTTTTTTGATAAAAATTTTGATATAACCCCATTTTAATCA